>VGMD01000014.1 GCA_016866545.1 Chlamydiota bacterium
CTGCATGAACGACCCGTCCCGGCCCCTTTTCTGGGTCCCAGAAAAGGGGCCTTCCCCGATCTCGAAATTTGGCGCATGCCAAATAGAGAGGTCGGAATCTTTAAATGCGTGAAACTCTAAAACGGTATAAAAAAAGACGTCTATTTGTGTAACATATTTCTTTGGTAAAAAACACAACACAAAAGAGGTCTACAATGAATGATTTAGTCGAATTATTTTCCTCCATTGATGATTTTTGGAAAACATTTAAACCGGAATGGGACACACACTTGATCGAAACTTAGTGTCGTAAAAGAGGTCCAGAAGCAGAGCTAACAATTCCAGAAATGATGACAATTGTTGTTCTATTTCATCAATCTGATTATCGAATATTTAAACATTTTTACAGGCATGTAGAGCAAAATTTGCATTGTGAATTTCCACGATTAATTAGCTATGCAAGATTTGTTACTTTAATGAAAAAATTCTTTGTTCCGTTATTTGTATATCTTCTTTATTTTAAATGGGCAATAAGTGGAATTTCGTTCGTTGATTCAACATCAATTAGAATTTGTCACAACAAAAGAATCTCAAGAAATAGAGTTTTTAAAGGACTCGCTAAATTAGGAAAAACTACAACAGGATGGTTTTATGGCTTTAAATTACATTTAGTTATAGATGACAAAGGAGAAATATTAGCATTTCAACTTACACCTGTTGATGTAGCGGATGTGAATATGCTTGAAACATTATCTTCAGGGATTTGGCGAAAATTATTTGGAGGTAAAGGTTATATATCTTCAAAAATTGCAGAAAGATTATTTACTCAAGGATTTCAAGTCATTACAGGTCTTAGAGTAAAAATGAAAAAAACTTATGTCTTTGATGGACAAGATATTATTTCGAAAACGTTCTCTAATTGAGACTGTAAATGATTAGTTAAAAAATATTTCACAGGTAGAGCATTCCCGGCAAGAGATCTCCTGCGAATTTTTTGATTAATTTACTATCGGGACTTGTGGCATATACACGCCAACCACAAAAGCCTTCTTTGAAATTTAAAAATTTCTCAGAAGCCTTTTATGTTGCGGTTTAAAACCCGAAACTCAGGTTTCAAGAGTAAGAACTTTTTTTTGGGGGGGGGGAGGATGACGTTTTCATCATTCCCAGCAGCTCTTACGTTTCAAAGGTGCTTTTCTCTCGGTGCGTTCCAATCAAAAGTGTTAATTTTTCATGGCTATCACGATCGTATTGGGTCTATGGAGGAATTAGCGCGTTTTGAAGAAGAAATGTGTTTGCAAATGGTAGATTGAGAGGTTTATATGTTTGGGAATGCGATGTATGCGCTTGCAGCGCCAGGTCATAATGACCGTGCTTCTGGCCTAATGTGTCACTCTACATCTTCATTGTGGACAAATGCACCGATTAAAAGCTTTTCCAATAGATACTTACATAAGATCTGTTTTTTATATACTTCCCGCCAATTTAAAGTTACCTAGATTTTTTTACGTGAGCTTTATATTTAAATTAGATGCGAGGCAAATTTAATCTGTTTTAGAGGTGGTTTAAAATCTCTTTCTTGCAAGCACCACTTTTTCAATTTCACTCTGTTTAAATCTTGCAATAGTATCCTCCCATTCTCCAAAAGATGGCGACACTTCTCTCGATACAATTTCCGGATACTCAAAAGCAATAGCCTCAGGAAGAGGATGAAATTCCTCAGGCTGAAAATGCATACTCTCTGGCAGCTTAGAGCATAAATCCGGCCTCCGCGGTATCGGAAAATCAGAAATTCAAACAGCCGGCTTCTCCGGATCAATGACCTCCGTCATCCCCATTCCCATCCATTCATCAAACAATACAATCGGATATCTCGAAAAAAGCATTCTAGATATAACGGATTATTTGAACAACACCGACTAAATTATTTTGCGCAATAGATTTATAATAAGTGAGATAGCATATATATATATATGATAATTTTTTTTGACTCACGATAATCAAGAGGTTATCCGTCGTCAAAACAGATCAATTAAAAAAAGGATAAAATTATGAAAGATACTCCATGTAAGCCAATTTGTGCTATCGATGCAGCCGCAGATTGTAAAGTAGATCAGCCAAACAATTATGCAAACTGTGTATTACAGTATACAACATCATGTTGCTGTATGGACCAATGTATGATGAAGTGTTCTCCGACTGACATTGAATGCATGGTCAATTGTAAAAAACAATGTACTTCGTAGTGGGTTGAGGGTTAGAACTAAAATTCAGAAACTCTGACCCTCTCTTTTTCAGACTCTATGTAATTGAATTATCTTTTAACTTATTCTTTCTTAGAGCCTTATTGAAAAACAATGTCACTTTGATTTAAAAGCGGTTACGTCTACGACTCTCGAGACCGCATTCTACGATGTAAATGACGGCTGCTCTCGCGCCGGGCTAACAAAATGCTGTATGTGACATTCCCCCTACTAATGGTTGTGAATAAGCAGATTGGATGTTTATAATCACCAAAGAGAAGCGGTAGCATTAATCTCTGGCCGCTTTTGGTTGCAGATAAACAAAAGTGTTAGGCTTGCAAGATGATGAGAGATGATTTATAAATATAGCGAATTAAATTTACATTGAGAATTTTTTGTTAAGCTCATCTTCAGCTTTTTACTCGCCTCCATCGGTCCTGTAAAAACAGAGGCCTCTTTCGGCGCCGCTATGCTGATAAAAATCTAAAGGGATTTTTTATCAAGTCGATTTTTCAATCACTTTTGGTATATCTATAATAAGCTGTCAAAAATACGGTTTAATTAATTATTACTTTTTTATTTCAAAGAATTCAATTATAATAAATGACTAAACCAGGGAGTTGCTATGGAAATTATAAATAAACTTATTAGTTGTTCTTATTCAAGAAATCTTATTGCTGCTTCTTTACAGGAGTATAATGTTAGTAAGAGTCGTTGTTCAAAATTTTGTTATGCATCAGGTGCGGTGCTTACTTCGCTAGTTTTAGCCCCTATTGAAGCAATTGCTCGTTTTGCTTTAGCGCTTATTACATCAATCTTCCTATTAGGGCATTGCCTAGCTAAGAAGAAAGGTTTAGCTTTGACTTTAGCTTCAATACCTGTAAGATTACTAGCTTCAGCAGAGCTTAGTATCACTACAATGATTGTATCATTTATGGTTCCTTATAACATATTTGCAAAAAAGCCACATACAGAGCGTGCTTTCTTTAATGTAGATGGAAATAGTACATCGGCTATGAGGCAAACACTAACTCTTAGCGCAAATTCTTTAATTCATTACAGATCATCTGTTGTATAAATAAATCAAAAAAGCCCTTTCTTTTTATAAAAAAGGGCTTTTTTGTTTCTTTTAGCGGCCGCCTCGTTTGCGGTCGACTTCTTTTAGGTGAATTTTACGAATTCGGATCGATTTTGGGGTGATTTCGATGAGTTCGTCATCTTGGATGAAATCGATTGCACTTTCAAGAGTAAGAACTCTTGGAGGGGCAAGGATGACGTTTTCATCATTGCCTGCAGCCCTAACGTTTGAAAGGTGCTTTTCTCTCGCTGCGTTGATGATGAGATCATTATCTCTGCAGTGTTCGCCGACAATCATTCCTTCGTAAATTTCAGCGCCCGGCTCGATGAAGAAGGTGCCTCTATCTTGTAGAAGGAATAGGGCGTGAGGGGTTGTTTTCCCTGCGCAATTTGCAATTAAGCTGCCAAGTTTTCTTCCGGGCATCTCGCCCTTGGTTTCTGCATACTCATCAAAAATGGAGGTCAAAATTCCTTCACCCTTTGTCATGGTTAGGAAGTTGTTTCTAAAACCCATTAAACCGCGTGTTGGAATGGAAAACTCCATGGAGGTGATTTGATGTTCGTTTGTCGCAAGAGATTTGAGTGTTCCTTTTCTTTGGGAAAGCTCTTGGATAACAGCACCTGAAAACTCTTCAGGAACTTCAATGTGAGCGATTTCAAAAGGTTCGAAATCTTTCCCGTCGACTTTTTTCATGATCACTTTTGGCTTTGAAACAGCAAACTCAAATCCTTCTCTTCGCATCGTTTCGATAAGAACAGAGAGGTGTAGCTCTCCTCTTCCTGCAACTGTGATTGAGTCGTCTTTACCTGGCATTTCTTCAATTTTTAAGGAGATGTTTGCCTTTTTTTCCTTCATGAGACGGTCGCGAATTTTATTCATCGTGACGTGTTTGCCCTCTTTTCCTACAAATGGGCTAGAATTTACCATCATCTCAACAGAGACTGTAGGCTCGCCGAGTTTAATAGGAGGAAGCTCTACAACATGATTTGGGTCGCATATTGTATCGCCAATCATCACTTCTGGGATACCTGAAATGCTAACGATATCGCCAACACCCGCCTCATTTAGAGGGACTTTATTAAGACCGCTGTACCCTTCAATTAAAGTGATCTTGTGAGTTGTTGGATGACCAGTTGCTGCGTCAATTCTTGTAACTGTGTCGCCTTTTGTGAGTACGCCTGAAAGAATTCTTCCCGTTGCAGCTCTTCCTGTAAAGTCGTTATACGATAGAGTCATTGCTTGCATGAGGAAAGGAGTTTCTAAAGATCCCATCGGCTCTGGAACGTGCTCAATGATCATCTCAAAAAGAGGTCTCATGTCTACTGTTGGGTCGTTTAAGTTCTTTTTAGCGTAACCCGAAAGTCCTGAGGAGTAGCAGTATGCAAAATCGAGCTGTTCGTTTGTAGCTCCAAGTTCTACGAAAAGATCAAATGTGAGGTTTAGTGCGTGTTCAGGATCTGCGTGTGGACGGTCGATCTTATTAAGAACGACAATTGGGCGAAGACCTGCTTTTAAAGCTTGCGAGAGAACGAATCTTGTTTGTGGCATAGGCCCTTCTTTTGCATCTACGAGCAAAAGTACAGAGTTTACCATTCCAAGAACTCTTTCTACCTCACCTGAAAAGTCGGCGTGTCCCGGCGTATCTATTAGATTAATTTTATAGTCTTCGAAAATAAGACTTGTGTGTTTTGCGAAAATTGTAATGCCGCGTTCACGCTCTAAAACAAAGCTGTCCATGGCTCTTTCTACAATTTCTTCGTTTTCCCGATACCCCTCCGTAAATCGGAGAAGGCTGTCCATGAGGGTTGTTTTCCCATGGTCAATGTGAGCAATAATTGCAAGATTTCTTATAAACTTTGGCTTGTACATAAATTCCTTATAGTTCGAGGAAAAAACTATAGCATTTTAGCAGAGAATAAGCTAGACTTTTTAAATGATGTCTTTCGATAAGGGGTGTTGTTGAAAAGGGGTTTTGAAGAGTTTCCTGCTGGGAAAAAGGCGTCTTTGCTTCTCCCGAATATTTTAAAAGGCATTAAAAATTCTCATGAAAAAAAATTAGGCGAAATTTGTAGAATCTGGCAAGAAATTGTTGGAGAAAAATACGCATCTATGACAAAAGTTGTCAAAGTAGATAATGATATTTTGTATATAAAAGTTTTTTCAACACCTCTTTATGCTTTATTTAGCACGCAAGAAAAGAGTAGATTAGAAAAAGAAGTTCAAAAGAAAGTTTCTTTTTTAAGAATAAAAACAATCGTATTTCGAAGGTAAGATGACAGCCATGGCAGAAAACAAAAAAGAGTACGAAGCAAGTTCGATTACCGTCTTAGAAGGCCTTCAAGCCGTTCGTGAAAGACCTGGTATGTATATTGGAGATACTGGAATCGGCGGGCTTCACCACCTTATTTATGAAGTGGTAGATAATTCAATAGACGAAGCGATGGCAGGCTTTTGTACCTCAATTGCAGTCGTTTTAAGAAAAGATGGAAGCGTTTCAATTGAAGATAATGGTCGTGGTATACCTGTAGGGCTTCACGAGGGAGAGACTAAAAAGCAAGGTAGAGATGTTTCCGCTCTTGAAGTTGTTATGACAATTCTTCATGCAGGTGGTAAATTTGATAAAGATACGTATAAAGTTTCAGGCGGTCTTCACGGTGTAGGGGTCTCATGCGTAAACGCGTTATCGACTCGTTTAGAAGTTTTAGTGCATAAACATGAAAAAATGTTTACAATGGCCTTTGCTAGAGGTAAGCCTGTTGAATTATTGCAGGAGATTGGAGAGACAGATAAGAGGGGAACTAGAGTTACATTCTGGCCTGATGAGACTATTTTCTCAACAGTTGTCTTTGATTACGATACAATTCATAACAGATTAAGAGAGCTTGCTTTCCTAAATAGAGGACTTGAGATTTCACTTCGTGATGAGAGAAATAGTGATCATGAAGATGTTTTATTTAAATACGAAGGGGGCATTAACTCTTTTGTTAAGTTTATTAATGAAAATAAAATACCTATTTTCGAAGAGCCGATCTATATTAAAGGAAGTAAAGAGCATCATGATGGTGTTTTAGAGTTTGAAGTTTCTATGCAGTGGAATCAAACTTATACGGAAACTGTGTTTTCTTATGTCAACAACATCCCGACAAGACAGGGTGGTACCCACTTAACAGGTTTTTCAACTGCGCTTACTCGTGTTTTAAACAATTACATAAAGAATCACAACTTATTGAAAAATGATAAAGTTGGTATTACAGGAGAGGATGTTCGAGAGGGAATTACTGCGATTATCTCTGTAAAAGTACCAAACCCGCAGTTTGAAGGACAGACAAAGCAAAAGCTTGGCAATAGTGAGGTCGGTTCTTCTGTTCAGCAGATTGTTGGTGAAGAGTTTACAGTTTTCTTAGAGGAAAACCCACAGATTGCAAAAATCATTGTTGAAAAAGCATCGATTGCATCGCAGGCTAGGGAAGCTGCTAGAAAAGCAAGGGAGTTGACGCAAAGAAAATCCGCATTAGACGGTCTAAGACTTCCAGGAAAGCTAACAGATTGTACGGAAAAAGACCCGGCTCTTTGCGAAATTTACATTGTTGAGGGAGATTCAGCGGGTGGTTCTGCAAAAGGTTGTAGGGATAGAAAATATCAGGCTATATTGCCGATTCGAGGTAAGATTTTAAACGTTGAAAAATCAAGATTACAAAAAATTTTGCAAAACACAGAAGTCGGAGCGATGATTGCAGCGTTTGGTTGTGGTGTTGGTAAAGAGAATTTCAATATAGAAAAACTTCGTTACCATAAAATTATTATCATGACGGATGCGGATGTTGATGGATCTCATATTCGAACGCTTTTACTCACATTCTTCTATAGACATATGCCTGCTTTGTTAGAAAACGGCTTTATCTATATAGCGCAACCGCCTTTATACCGAGTAACTAGAAAGAAAACATCGAAATACATTCACTCTGAAAAAGAGATGGATGACTATCTTTTAGGTCTTGGAATTAGCGATATTCAACTAAGAATGGCCTCTCATAGTGGGCCTCTAGAGCATGCTGAATTGAAAAGGCTTCTTCAATTGATTTTGGAAATTGAAGGCGCTATTGGTTCTATTGAGAGAAAAGGGGTTCCTTTTAGAGAGTTTTTAGCGGCAAGAAACGAGCAAGGTGTTT
This sequence comes from Chlamydiota bacterium, assembly GCA_016866545.1. GTDB lineage: Bacteria > Chlamydiota > Chlamydiia > Chlamydiales > 2-12-FULL-49-11 > VGMD01. The sequence goes on from VGMD01000014.1 coordinate 7,470, forward strand.
TACCAAAGTATCAGGTTCATCTAAACGACGAAGTCTTTTTCCTCTTTTCAAAAGAAGAGCTAAACGACTATAAAATAAGAGACTTAGAAGAACAAAGGCGTGTTTTCGAATCGATTCCAGAAGAGGAGAGAAAAGGGAGAGTGTTTGAACCATCACCTTTCCATTATCTTCAATTAATGGAAGAAGATGTGCTTGAGTCTATTAAAAAAGGGCTTGCAGATTTTTCTTTAACACTTGAGCAGTATGTTGTTGCTAGCGGAAAAATAGTAGACATCATAGCTGAAGGTCACGAAGAAAGACCTGTTTATACTTTGAAAGAAGTTGTCGATATGATTCGTGAAAACGGAAGAAAAGGAATGGAAATTCAACGTTACAAAGGTCTTGGTGAGATGAATGCTGACCAGCTTTGGGAGACCACAATGGATCCTTCTGTAAGAACGTTGATTCAGGTAAGTCTTTCTGATGCAATTGCAGCAGATCAGATATTTTCTATGTTAATGGGAGAAGAGGTTAAGCCTAGAAGAATGTTTATTGAAAGCCACGCTCTTTCTGTGAAAAACTTAGATATTTAAGGGATTATGGACGAAGAAACAAAAATACATGTGCCCGTTGTTGTTAGAGGCATTGAAGATGAGTTAAAAGATAGCTATTTACGTTATTCGATGTCGGTTATTATTTCTAGAGCCTTGCCAGATGTAAGGGATGGACTTAAGCCGTCACAAAGACGTATTTTGTATGCGATGAAGTTGCTCAGCTTGAGCCCTGGAGCAAAACACAGAAAGTGCGCAAAAATTGCTGGAGATACATCGGGGGACTTTCACCCGCACGGTGAACAGGTAATTTATCCAACGCTTGTTCGTATGGCGCAACCTTGGGCTATGCGATACATGCTAATCAATGGGCAGGGAAATTTCGGCTCTATTGATGGTGATCCACCAGCGGCGATGCGTTATACAGAGGCTAGGTTGACGCACCCTGCGATGCTCCTTATGGATGATCTCGATAAAGAGACTGTTGATTTTGTTCCTAACTATGACGAGACAAAAAAAGAGCCAGTCGTATTTCCTGCGCAATTTCCGAACTTGCTTGCAAACGGTTCGTCTGGAATTGCAGTTGGTATGGCGACAAATATTCCGTCTCATAATTTAAATGAGTTAATCGATGCCACGAATTTAGTTATTGATAATCCACAAGTCTCAATAGAAGAGATTATGAAGGTTATGCCAGGTCCTGATTTTCCAACAGGTGGTGTAATTTGTGGGGGGCAAGGGATTAAGGAAGCCTACCTTACAGGAAGAGGGAAGTTAACTCTTAGAGGCGTTATTCGCGTAGAAGAAGAGCAAGGCGAAAAATTAAAAGTTGTCGTTGATGAAATTCCTTATAATGTGAATAAATCAGTTCTCATTAGTAGAATTGCAGAGCTCATTAATGAAAAAATCATGACTGGTATCTCAGATATTCGCGATGAATCTGATAGAGATGGTCTTAGAATTGTTTTAGAGTTAAAGAAGGGAGAAATTCCTGATGTAATTATCAATCAGCTCTATAAATTTACTGATTTGCAAGTAACTTTTGGCTGCAATATGTTAGCTCTAGATAATGGGCTACCAAGGGTGATGAACATTAAACAGTTCATAGGTGCATGGGTTGATCATAGAATTGAAGTAATTCAGCGTCGTACGAGATTTGAGCTTAAAAAGGCAGAAGCTAGAGCCCATATTTTAGAAGGTTATTTAAAGGCACTTGATCATTTAGATGCAATTGTTGCACTGATTAGACAAAGTAAAGATAGAGCTGAGGCTAAGTCAGCGCTTGTTACACACTACAATTTAAGTGAGAAGCAAGCAGACGCAGTTCTTGATTTAAGATTGTATCAACTAACTGGCCTTGAGAGAGATAAGGTTGAAAACGAGTACAAAGATCTTCTTTTAAAAATTGAAGAATTGCGCTCTATTTTGGCATCAGAGCAAAAAGTTCGTGAGATCATTAAAGTAGAATTGCAAGGGCAGCGCACAAAATCTGAAAGAAAGACGAAAATTATTGCAGGTCAGGGCGAAACTTTTGAAATGGAAGACTTAATCACAAATGAAAGCGTTGTGATTACAATTTCATCAGATGATTATATCAAGAGAATGCCGATGAACACTTTTAGAGAGCAAAGACGTGGTGGTCAAGGCGTTACTGGTGTTGAGATGAAAAAAGAGGGTGAGGCATTAAAAGATGTCTACATTGCAAACACCCACGATTATCTTCTTGTCTTTACGAATTTTGGAAGATGTTACTGGTTAAAAGTATGGCAAATTCCTGAAGGAAGTAGGAAGGCGAAAGGAAAAGCGATCATTAACCTGTTAGAAGACCTTGGAAAAGAGGAGAGAATAGCTGCTGTTTTACGTGTCGAAAGCTTTGATGATCCAGGTTGCATTTTCTTTGCTACGAAGAAAGGGGTTGTTAAAAAGACTGATTTACAAAGTTTTTCACAACCGCGTAGAAAAGGTGTGTACGCTCTTACAATCGATGAGGGAGATGAAATGATTGCGGCAAGACATACAAGTGAAGGAAAAGAGGTTATGCTCTTTACTCGCATGGGTATGGCTGTTAGATTTGAAGAGACTCAAGTAAGGCCTATGGGTCGTACAGCAAGGGGTGTTCGAGGAGTTACTTTAAAAAATGAAGAAGACTCAGTAGTCTCATGTGAAGTAGTCTCTCCTGAAGATACTCTCTTAATTGTGTGTGACAATGGGTATGGAAAGAGGTCGAAAGTTGATGAATTTAGAAAGACAAATCGTGGTGGTAAGGGGGTTATCTCTATTATTACAAACGAGAGAAATGGCGGAGTTGTGGGTGGCATTGTTGTGACTGATAAAGATGGTGTCTTAATGATGTCAGAGTCTGGACAAACCTTAAGAACTTCTATGAAGGCTGTTCGTGTAATGGGAAGATCAACGCAAGGTGTTCGTCTTGTGCAAATGCAAGAAGGCGATACACTAATTGGTGTCCAAAGAATTACCGAAGAAGAGGAAGATGCAGTAGAGGTTGTTGATCCCCAAGTAGGAGCTGTAGAATAAAATGGAGCTTAATGGGCTTTTTATTACAGTGGAAGGTGGAGAGGGAACAGGAAAGTCAACTTTGATTAGAAGTCTTTATGATTATCTCACTGATGTAAAAGAGAGATTTGTTGTAAAAACTTTTGAGCCTGGTTCTACTACACTCGGCAAGGAAATTAGAAATATCTTGCTGCACCGAAAAGAGCTTATTATTTCAAGTAGATCGGAGCTCTTCTTATTTTTAGCAGATAGAGCACACCATGTTGAAGTGCTTATTCAGCCTGCTATAGATGAAGAGCTCATTGTTTTATGCGATAGATTTACAGACTCGTCTATAGCGTATCAAGGAGCTGCAAGAGAAGTTTGTGATTTAGATGAGCTTGAACAAATTTGTCTTTTTGCAACGAATGGTCTTGTACCTGATCTTACATTTTTTCTTGATTTAGATCCGAAAGTAGGTCTTGCCAGAATTAAAGGGGAAAAAGATCGTTTAGAGGAAGAAGAGCTTGCTTTTCATGAAAGAGTTAGAGATGGTTATTTAGCTCTTTATGAAAAACATAAAGATAGAATATGTAAGCTAGACGCAGCAAAAAGTCCTGAAGAGGTTTTTAAAGATGCTGTTGCTTTATTGGAAGAGAGATGTTCGGATCGCCTTTAATTATCTATAGTTCAGACTACTCTGCAGCGTTAGAAAAAGCAAAAAGCGTTGCTGCGAATGAAGCTTCTCTATTTGACATCTTTTCATTAGAGGTGGAGGGTAAAAATTACACAAAAGAGCAAATTGTAGAGTTTTTGCAAGATATTACACTGCCACCTTACGAAGGAAATTATAAAGTCTACCTATTTCATCACGCTGATAAAATGCTTGCTGTGCACGCAAACGCTCTTTTAAAAACTTTCGAAGAAAAACCTGATTACGCAATTATTCTTTTAGTCACAGATAACATCAAAGGAATCATTGAAACAATTCTTTCTAGATGCCAAAAAATGTACGTCCCAAGCTTTTTGGAAAACAAAAAAGAGGTAGTAGAGGAAAAAGTCTTAAAAGCGCTTTTGTCTATTTCTAAAAATGATCTCTATACCTGCTTGGACACCATTAAAGAAATTGAAGACTTTAATGTAGAAGATGTTGCAGACATTATATTTTCTTGGTATCGAGATTTAACCGTTTTAAAACTAGGGCTATCGGAAGTAACCTATCCAGAGGCTAAGGAAGCTTTTGCTTTATTAAAGCAAATCCCAACCCTTGAATCAATTAACAACCTAATCAATAGAGCAAAAATCGCCCTCGAAAGACACACCAAACCCAAACTCATCCTCGAATACCTCTTCCTCTCCCCCTGGTGTCAGGCACGACATTGTGGCATTTGAAGGTTTGTGTTAAGAATCCATTCGCGCAGTTCTGAAAGCTCCATTTCAAAAGGTTTGAATTGAAGTTTTTTTAAGTCTAATCTTGTTAAGAGCTTATTGAGACTAGTTGCATCTCGGTTAAGAAAAGTAGCTATTTCTTGCATAGAAAGATCTGTAAATTCCCGACCAAAAAAGGCTATTAAAGAGCGTACGTGAGAAACTAATCTCTCTTTTCTTTTTGATTGTAATGCTGACTTAGGAAGATTAAATCGATGACAAATTTTATCTGAAAGTTCGTCCAATGTTATTTTTGTTTTATTTATTTTATTAAGATTGGAGAAGAAGCTTTGTATAAATTTTTCATCTCCCAAAATTCCCTCAGAATGGCCGACTTTAAAGTCTAAATCAGATTTTATTCCAATGCCCTCTAATACATATTTTTCATAATTGATTAGAGATTCTTTTTTGTTGTTGCCAAAGTTTTTTAATACAGTATCAGATGTTAACCAGGAAAGCTCATTTATCATTAAATAGGACTTATGACTACTCCAAATATAATCCTCAGGAAGTTTTACGATATTTGCTCTTATTGGATTAAGGTGAATATAACGGATGAGTTCGTTTAGGTATTTAGAGCCATCTACGACAATAGATTTAAAGCGACCTTGAAACAAATGACCGATTCGGTTGTGCTTTTTATTCATATAAGAGACATATCGATAGGAAATATTTTGCATTATTTGAGAAAGGGTCTTGTTTTGAACTTGGATGGCTAAGTGAATATGATTTGTCATAAAGCAAAATGCTAAAATCTGGTGATCAAATTTTTTAACACTCTCTTCTAATAGTTTGTGCATGTAATGTCTGTCAGCATCGGAGAAAAAGATGTCCTGACTATTATTTCCTCTTAACATTACATGATGTATTGAGAAAGGTATGTGAAAACGTAATCGTCGGCCCATAGCAAGAAAATATAAAGAAAATATTAAAATACTGCAATTTAAAATACTCTTTTTGATTAGGTGTCAACTTAGGTGTCAGGCACGACATTGTGGCATTTGGATGCCCAAATGCCACAATGTCGTGCCTGACACCTAAGTTGTTTGTTGGATGTGGTGGCCGGCGACGGCGTTATAGCAGGTGATGAGGTGCTCGACGCCGCGGAGAGCTCTGTGGGGTCTTTTTTCGGGAGGTAGGTTGTAAAATTTGGCAATTTTATCTTTGGAGAGTTCGAGTGAATCAATGTTTGTGTGTGTTGCTTCTTTTGCAAAAAACATGGAGGCTAGGTCGAGCCATAGGTAGGGCCACTTAAGAGATTCTTGCTCAGAAATAGAGATAAGTGATGAGAGCAAAATCCTATCAAACGATGGGTTTTGTCCAATAAAAATAGCTGTTTTTCTTGAAATTCCTGCCTTTTTAAATATCTCTAATATCTCTTTTTTAATGAGGGCGCGCTCTTTCCCTTTTTCTAAATCCACCCATTTTATTCCTGTAAATGAAAGGCTTACGGGATCGCTTCTTTTCCATTCCTCTTCCTCAATGCGAATAAGCGAAGAATAGGAGGCAACTTCCTCTCCTGTTTTTAAATCCACTACAATAAAAGAGATCTCAATCATGCAGTGAATTTGCCAATCAAGACCATTTGCCTCTGTATCTAAAAAAATCCCTAACATGTTTTCATTGTAGATAAATTCTTGAAAAAAGAAAAGGGCTACAAAAGTAGCCCCTATAATTATTTTTTACGTGATTTAAAACTTGATGGTGAAGTAGGAGTAAGAGATGCAATTAGCACTTCATTAAGAGCTGTAGCTGATGAAATCATTTGCTGGATTCCTGTATTTAGAGTCGAAGAGCTGTTTGAACATGATTTAACAGAAATTGCATCTTGTATTGTTGAAATTGCTGTACTGAAAGTTTTGTAAGCAGTATTTGCATTATTTTCAACAGTTGTATCTGTAATGATTGAGGCTAAATTACTAAAATATGTAGATAGGCTTGTTGCATCATTATAAGCGTTAAATAGGTTTGCTATAGAATCTAAAGAGGAAGTTTGTAAATTAGCCGAAAGATCAATCATAACTGCTATAATTGCTTCGAAAAAGATCATTCCTCTATGAACTGCTTGATAAGCATAAGAAGGGTAACCATTAAAGGCACCACTTATCCCATTTACTGTATCGTTGTAAGCTTTAATGGTTTTTGCTGTTCCGTATAGAGTTGTTAGATCTTTTCCTGAGGCTTTTGTAAAAGCTGTATAAAATGTTTGGTATTCAGATAAAAGAGTTGCAACACTTGGTGTAGACATAAATATTTCTCCTTTTAAAATTGTTAATGTCAAAGCAGGATGCTTTGAACTGATTCTTATTATATCACTGATTAAAAATATTATTATCGCGCACATTCCCAAACTTTTAATTTCAGAAGTAGCTTTTTAGTGCGGGGATTTGTATAATAATTGCCTATGCAACTACCACGAAGAAAACAAAGAGAACTTTTACTCCAACTTCTATTCTCATGGGAGATCTCAAATGAGGTTACTTTAGGGGATAGAGCCGGATTACTTATGGAGTCTCTTGAGGTTTCAAAAAAAAATGTGTTAGGAATGGAAGAGAAGTTTCAACAAATTATTGATGATATCAGTCATATTGATGAAATCTTAGCCAAAGCATCTCTAGAATATTCATTAGAAAGGGTCTCTCTAATTGATAAAAATATTTTGAGAATTGCTATTTTTGAAATTCTTACTGAAAAAGAAGAACCCAAAATAGTGATAGAAGAAGCTCTCAGGTTATCAAAAAAATTTTCCTCACCAGAAGCAGTTTCCTATGTCCATGCGATCGTAGATGAGGTCAATAAAAGTGAAAGAGCTTTGTTACCAGTATAACGTTTCTTTAAAAGAGTATTGTACATGGGGGATTGGGGGGCCTGCAAAAGAGCTTGCTGTTGCAAAGTCCAAAGAAGAGCTTATTTATCTTATTAAGCAGGCTAAAGAATCTCGCAAACGGTATATCGTAATTGGAAAAGGTTCCAACTCTCTTTTTGATGATAGGGGATTTAATGGCCTTGTCATTATAAATAAAATAAACGACATTGAGTGGCGAGAAAACAGTGTCTACGTTGGCGCTGGTTACAGTTTCTCTCTTTTAGGAATTCAAGCTAGCCGCAAAAAATTTACAGGCTTAGAGTTTGCCTCCGGAATTCCTGGCTCTGTTGGAGGCGCAATTTACATGAATGCAGGCGCTTCGGGCTTTGAAGTAAAAGATATACTTCTTGAAGTCGAATTTCTTCATGAGGAGGGGAGAATCGAATTATTAAAAAAAGAGAGCCTTACATTTTCTTACAGAAAATCACCCTTCCAAGAGATGAAAGGTGTTATTATCGCTGGACTTTTTTCACTCACTTCTTCAAGAGAGGCCAAAGAGAAGCAAGAAAAGCTTTTAGCTTATCGCATGGCCACCCAACCTTATAAAGATAAGTCTTGTGGGTGTGTTTTTCGAAATCCAGAGGGCGATTCTGCGGGGAGATTGATTGATTCTCTTGGTTTAAAAGGTCTATCTTTTGGTGGGGCTAAAGTTTCACAAATGCATGCAAATTTTATTGTAAATGACTCTGATGCTTCAGCAAAAGAGATGCTTGATCTAATTGCTCATGTCCAAATGAGAGTAAAAGATGAACTAGGTATTGTCCTAGAACCCGAAGTAAAGTATATTCCGTTTGATGATGACTAAAAAATACGACCTTCATACCCATTCTACTGTTTCAGACGGCTCTTTTTCCCCAAAAGAATTAGTAGATCACGCATCTTTATTAGGCCTTTCGGGCATTTCTATTACAGATCACGATACAATTGGCGCCTATACAGAGGAGCTTTTTTCTTATGCCAAAGATAAAAAGATAGAAATCATCACAGGAGCAGAGTTTTCATCAGCTTATCAAGATACAGGTGTCCATGTTCTAGCTTACTGTTTTGATCTAAATAACCCTCTTATGAAAGAGTTTTGTGAAAGGCATAAAAAGAGAAGAAAAGAGAGAAATTCTTTAATATTAAGCTTATTAAATAAAAAAGGTTTTACAATTTTAGAAAGCGATCTCGAATTTGCAGGTAGTGTTGTGGGGCGGCCGCATATTGCAACTGCAATGATTAAAAAAGGGTATGTAGCAACAATCCAGGACGCATTTAAACTCTACATTGGAGATGGAAAGCCCTGCTTTGCTCCAGGAAATAGATTTTCTTTACAAGAGACAATTGAGGTCATTCATCGATGTAAGGGAAAGGCAGTTCTTGCTCATCCAATACTTTTAAAGAAAAGGTCGCTTATTAAAAAACTTTTGGAATTTCCATTTGATGGGATGGAGACTTTCTATGCAAATTTTTCTGCAAAACAGAACGGTGAAATGAGTCAAATCGCAAGTAAACATAAAGATTTAATCCAGACAGGGGGATCTGACTTTCATGGAGAAATAAAATCTTACTCTGTTTTGGGATCTGCTTATACAACAGAGGAGAATCTTGAGAGGTTAAAAACGTGCAAGATTTAATGCAAAGAAGGGGGGCAAAACTTGAGACTATGAGGGAGCTTGAAGCAAGTTTTCAATTTCCATCAAACTCTTTTAGAAAAATTCATATAGCAGGAACAAACGGGAAAGGATCTGTTTCGACAAAAATAGCATCAGCTTTGACGCAGCTTGGGTATAAAACAGGGTTATACACCTCACCCCATATCCATACCTTTCATGAACGGATCCAAATCGACGGGCAGATGATTTCAAAAGACGACGCCTCTTTTTTTCTTACAAAAATTTTAGAAATCTCTAGAGAGGCTACTTTTTTTGAAATCATTACCATGCTTGCATTTCTCTACTTTCAAAGTAAAAAAGTCGATTTTGCTGTGATTGAAACAGGTCTTGGGGGCACTTTAGATGCAACAAATATCATCATGCCAGAACTTTCTATCATCACGTCGATTAGCTACGACCATATGCATATTTTAGGAAACAGTTTAGAAGAAATTGCGGAAAATAAAGCTGGAATTATTAAACCAAACACACCTCTTATTTTAGGATATAGAGCCGCATTAACACCTATTTTAAAAAAAGCAATCGATGAAAAATCCCCTTTTTATGTTCTTCCTCCAGAGTCAGATTGGATAGAAGAAAATACAAATATTGCTAAAAAAGCGATCACGCACCTTTTCCCTAATGCAAAAGATCTTGATTATTCACTCCTTCCTCCCTGCAGATTCGAAGTTGTAGAAAGCGATCATCTTACTTACATTTTTGATATTGCTCATAACCAAGACGGGCTAGAAAAACTATTTGAAAGAGTTTCTAAAATTTATCCTGATCGAAAGATTTTTACTCTCTTTGGCGCTTGTAAAGATAAGTGTGCAGATTTGCCAGTCCCATTTTTAAAAAATCACTCAGATGAAATTTTCCCATTTGATATCGAAAATCCAAGGCTTATGAGACGAGAGGAGCTTGGAGCTATCTTAGACTCAGACTGGAAAAATTTAGACCTTTTTATCGATCTTGCTAAAAAAGAGAGTGCAATTGTTGTTGTAACCGGAAGTGCCTACATTATGGCAGATGCGAAAACAATTTTACTATCTAATATTCCAGTTACTGTTTAGCCTTCAAGTTTTCTAACCTCATCTGCAAGCTCCTCTTCATATTCTGCAATACAGCTTCTAATTTTCAAAACTGCCCTTTCTAATTCAGGCTTATCAACTATAGAATGCAATAAATGGGCAACTGTGTGCATTTTTGCAGCCTGTTTGATCGTTACTCCATACTGATGGCTTTCAAAATAACTTATAAATTCATCTGCAAGACGTCCTGCCTCCCGCATCGAAGTTGGCCTTGAGGTAAGAAGAAATTTATGTATTTGTTCAAAATTTTTACTGCTCCCTTTCTCTCCTGATAAAACTAGATCAGGCCCTCGTAGGAGTTTTGGTGTTAATCTCTCTACAATTGCTTGAATATCTTTATTATCGCTTGTAAGAAGAAGGTGGTTTGCAATAAAGATAATTTTTTCTGAAAGCTCTTTTGAAAAATCCCCATCAGATGATCGATAGAGTTGTAAAAGGGATGTAGTTGCTAAATCGTGATCGATTCGTGAGAAAAATTCTGGATTTTTTTGTAGTTTTTCATAAATATAATCAATATGAATTGCTTGAAGAGTAAGAAAAGAGTTTGCCGGATAAAGAGAGACTGCTTTTGTAGCTAGCATCACAAGCAATTTAGAAAAAGGGGTTACGCCACCTTCATACTCCTTTGCGTTTTCCCAAATTTTTAAAACCTCTTTTCCTAAGCTTTCAAGCTCTTCTGGGTCAATGTACTTATCCAAACGAAGAACTCTTTCATAAATCTGCTGTAACCGTTTAAGATCAACATCATCAGAAAGAGATTGAAGTTCTTCGGAGATAAAGGTCTCTTTGAATACAGATTTTAATTTTTTCAACGTTGTCTGAAACTGTTTTACCATCGAAGAGGGGATTTCACCGTTTTTTTGTAAATCTTCCCAGTTTCTTTTTAGCTCAGAGGCGCACTCAAATGAATTCAAACCCGAGGCATCTGTAGACAAGATCTTTTCACAAAGCGATCGTGCTTTCTGCCAGACGCCAGGTAAAGCAGGTTTTGGATGTTTGGGGGGTCTTCCTATAGGCCCGCCCCCGGGGGGAGATCTATCTATTGGTTCCATGTTTATAGTTAAAAAACATTAGATAGATTAAGATCAAGATTTATCGTCTTCTAGGTGAGAGATAAAATCTAGGTCTTCAAAGATTGAGTGGACCTCTATAATCGACGGGTAGGGAGTTTTTCCCATGTAGTAGTCTGCTGATAGATGGGCAAACCCAAGAATTCCTTGAATCGTTCGAAGTCTTGTTGTTTGATCGGAGAGATTTTTTATATCTCCTTTAGAATTAGACACATGAAAAAGAATCTCTTTTTGTTCAGAAGGAGAAAAAGAGGAGGAAAACATCTCTAAAAACTCGCCATACTGCTCTTTATAGAGAAGTATTGCAAGTTCATATAAAGTTTCTGCAAGGTCTAACCTTTCTGGAGTAGCCTCTTTTAGACGAAAGTCGTCTAAATTTAAAGTTTTTTTAGATCGGCCATTTTTTGACTTAACTGCAACAGGTTCATGACGTTCTGCTTTTTCCACACAAGCTTTTGCAAATCTTATGAACTTAGCGTTTGATCTAGATGGCCTATGATCCTTTGTGAAAAGGTCAATTCTATCTCTTAAAGCGTGGGCATCCTTGGTAACCTCTTCAGAAGACCTTCCAGGGCTTGTATTTGCAAGCTTTTCAGCATCCTCTGCCAAGTTAATCACATCTTTTCGAATCTCTAATTCGTGACATCTTCCTACAAGCTTTTTAACGAGGCTCTTCTGCTTTTCTAAATAGCTAGATATTTCAAACTGATCAGAGAGGATCGAGCTATCCAAGGAGGTCTCTATTCTTTCTAAAGTCATTAAAAATTTTTTTAAATCACAAATATCTGGGAAGGTATGCCTTTCAAGAAAAGTCTCAATAGACTCTAATTCTTTCTCATGATTTAAGAATTCAATTCTCATAGTACAACTCTGTTTACCACCCAAGACAATTATATGCTAGAAAAATAGAAAAGTAAAGTAAATAATTTCCTTTACATTGTTTGTTTATTGAGTCTAGTCGACGTCAAGAGTAAGGGGCGGGAGATAAGGCTTATGTTCTTGTAGAAATCTTTGTTCTCCATCTAAACTTATTTCCCCTTCGGGGGGGGGTTCGTCAAGAAGAAATGTAGGGGCAGCTCCTGGTCCTCTATCAGCGACCGCAATAGGCGGCTTAGTTGTATAAAGATCAAATTCTATACAGTTTGCGTCGTTAAATGGAGGCTTTGGTCTATAATAGATTGAGAGAAAATCTGCGGCATCTGGTAACGTTTTAAAATTGCACTGAAACGATCGCTCTACTAGACTGGAAGCTTCAGAACCCCTGTCGAATCCATGGGAGTCGGCTAGAGTTATTTGTAGGGCTCCGCTTTCATTTCTTTGCATGGTAATTGAGAGATATTTCTCTCCCAAACGAATGATTGCCCCAACTTTTTCATGTTCATTCATTGCACTTTGTATAGTTTCTAAAAGATTGGTGTAGGCGTCTAAACCAGTTTCATCTGTAAAGGGTATATTATTTGCAGGATATATAATAGGAGTTAAACTTTGGCGAACTAGCTTTTTTGCATCATCAAGTCTTGTTAGGGAAGCTTCTGTCATATGATCAGTAAGTACTTCAGATAAAAGCCCAGCACGGAGAGCTACTTGTTGTCTATAAAGTCCTCGTACAATCGCCACTTCAGGTGTTAAGGAAGTGCCAGCAAATTGAGCCTCGATATTAACAGCTGCAATAAAAGCGCAAGCATGTCGAGCTGCCCCTTTAGTAAAATCTTTTTTTAAGTTTTTGCACACAAGATCATATTGAGAGACCCCTTCTTTGGCTTGGGGAGTGAATTTTGCTTTAGGAAGTATAAGCATTGTTTCTGCTTCATTTAAAAAAGTTAGCCTCGATTCAAGTGCAGCTCGAAGTCTCATATTTATCACATTTTTTAATAAGCCTCGTAATAATTTCTGCGCCTCACGAATCGCTGTTAAATTAGATCTGTCTATAGGTCGATCGCCTGTAAGAAAAGTTGCAACAACTCCTTCTTGCGCACGAAATAACCTTTCTTGAGCAGCATTAATTCGTCTAATAGCTGATTCTTGTGCTTTAAATATATCACCTGTTCCACTTTGAATTTGTGAAAGCAACCTAGGATAGTTCTTATTTATTATAGCTATAAATGGAGAGGGTACTCTTCGCATAAGCAATGAATTTAATCTTGCCTGATAACATTCTTCGATAACACTTCGTGTAGCGTAATTTACAATAAGTTGCCAAGTTAAAGAAGTTGGAACAATAAAAGTTGATCGATCTTTTCTAGGTAATTTTAAAACTGCATATACGAAATTTCTGCAAAGCTCGTCAAATGAAATACCTTCACCTGCAGCTATTAAATAGGCCTCAGGATTTAGAAATAAGCTCTCTATAACAGCTGCATGCCCTTCTAAATCGGATTTATTTATTTGTAAACTAACTTCGTTTGCGAGGGTTAATAAGTCATCAAAGGTGTGTCTGATGGATTGGGGACCAGAATGAGCAACTGGTTCGGGTTCCGCTCGCAAAGATCTACCTGCGCCGCCTGCTACCGGACTAGGTGATCGAGAACTATGAGTGCTAGGAGTAGTGATTGGAGACACTTCTGTCCTAAGAGAGCTTGAAGATGGAATTCGAATTGGATGAGGAGGGGATAGAAGAGATGCTGGGGGAGCAGCAGGAAGAGGAGTAGCGCTATGTGAGTCTCTAAGTGAGATTGATTTTTTATGTAGGATTTTATCTTTAGGAAGATGTTTGGCGATTTGGATGATTCTTTTTAGGCTACGATCCTCTTTTGCGCTATTTAGAGTCTCTGCAGCAAATAAAACTCTTGCTTTAAGGCGGTCAAAAGTTGTCTCTCCTCCTAAACTAGCCCAATAATTTGTTAAGACTTTTGTGAATGTTTTGTGATCTTCTTCTGAAATTGAAGTAGTGCCGGAATCCTTGAGGTGAGCTAAAACTAACTCAAAATTTGCCCGTTGTAATAAAATAAGGTTCGTTTTTATTTCTGAACTTAGTAGGGTGCTTTTATGAGAATAACACTCTCTTATCCTGAAAGCGGCTCCTTCGACTCGAAGAGATAAAGGCGATCCTACTTTTCCAAGGTCACTAGGTTTAATAGCTGCCCAAAGTGTTTGAAGACTATTTGTTAAACCTTTTAAATCAGGATTAGTTGGTTGGATCGCTCTTTCAATCTCTTCTAATTTTGCATCAAAAACTTGTGCTAACATTCCCTGGACATTTTTTTTGACCCTGTTTTCGTAAACGGTATTTATTTTGCAGGCTGCCTTATAAATTTCGTCACTTAAGGCAGGGCTAATTCGATCTATTTTTAGTGCATTCCAATTTTGAATTAGTCCATTAACTTGGATCTCTGTCGGGGCGTCGCCCCCTAAAATAGCAGTGCATAGGCTTGAAGTAAGCTCCTCACGGGTTCGAGCTTGGGCAGAGGGCGATGGAGTCGGAGGGGCTAGAGGGGCCGGAGGGGGTGGAGAAGATCTCCATCCGATGAGTCTTAAAAAAGCATCCATACACATATTAACTCTTTATGGAGAGGCTTTTTGTCAAAGGTTTGCGTAACGTAATTAAGCTAGGATGATTAGGCTTATTAATTTCTGTGTGATAAAAAATTTGAAAGGAGGGTTTTTCTCTAAGCCAGTCAAAAATGGCTGATTTTTCGAGATTTCCTTCAGGATGACCTGGATAGATAGTGATGGAGAGGAGACCCCCTGGGAGGAGAATATCTAGAGCATTATTGCAACTATTTATTGTTGTGTTTGTTAAGGTTGTTTTTGCCAGATCACCTCCAGGTAGATAGCCTAAATTATAGACAACTAACGAAGGGTTAATCCCGATAGGAAATGTTTCATGAGAGGCAACATGCAAAGTAATTCTTTTTAAAAGAATAGTGGAGAGATTCTTTTGCAGCCTATTTTCTGTGTTTTTAATTGCATCTTCCTGGATGTCAAATGCATGAACAAGCCCTGTTTTAGGTGTTAAAACGCACTTTGCAAGGAAAAGAGTGTCGTTGCCATTGCCTGCTGTGGCATCGATCACAGTCATGCCTGGTTTTAAAAAATCTTTCCAAATGAGATGGGCTAGGTGGGTATGGTACATACTTCTTGAATCAAATTATAGAAAGAGTGTACACTAGTGCTTCTCTTTTTTGGAAGAGAATAACGGGGTATTAGCTCAGTTGGTTAGAGCGTCACGTTGACATCGTGAAGGTCAGCTGTTCGAGTCAGCTATATCCCAATGAAATCTAGGTTAGAACTTGCGGCAAATCTATTTGCCGCATCTTTTTTAGAGGTGTGCCCTGAGGTGGTTTTTACAGCCATTTGGACGGGCCATCTTGGCTTTTATGTAGACTATACTCTCCCTTTCCCTATGACAGATGAATTTTTGAAAATCATTGAAGAGAGAATGCGAGAAAAAATAAAAAAAAGAGAGTCTTCTCAGATTTTTGAGATGAGCAGCAGAAATATTGTTGAGTGTCTTAAAGAGATGAAGCAATTTAAATTAGCAAGAGAGTTAGATCGATCAAGACCCTCTAGAAATATAATTAAAATTGGCAGCTACGTAGGTGTTTTAGAAGAGGAGATTGATCCAGATCTTTCTCAGATTGGTGCAATTGGTTTAGAAAAAAGAGGCTCTTTAGTTTATGGAGTAGCTTTTGAGGAAAAAGAAGATCTTAAAAAATTTCGTAGGGCATTAAAAGAGGCTGAAAAAGATGATCATCTAGTGATAGGAGATCAAGAGAGATTTTTTGAAAAAGAGGGCGAAGATATTTATTGGCTTCCAGAGGGTGTTAAATTTAGAAAACGGATCGAGAAAAAAATTGAAAGTTTTTTAAAAGAACTAGGGTATGAAGAGGTTGAGTTTTCAGGAAACATTGAATGGTACGAGAAAAAAGGGCTTACTAAAATTTTTACTACACTCGAAGAGGAGTCTGATACAACATTTGAATGTGGTTTGAAAGATCAGGCGCTTCAAAAAGTTTATTATGTAGCAAATTCCTCCTTGCAAATGTTTCAAGATTTTGCTAAAATTATTTCCTTAATTTTTGAATTTCAAGACACCCAGATTGTTTGCAAAGATTTTTATGGAATTGATTGGGGTGTCATAAGTCAAGAAGAGAGCGGAGTAAAAATTTCAGTTGATCGAATAGCTGCAATGCTTGTAGAAAAAAGAGATTTTTTAGTATGCTAGAGGGAACTTGTTTTTTACGTGGGGTTAAAAGGATCGTTTGAAAGTTAACAGAGAAATTCGAGCGCTAAGAGTGCGATTGATTACCGAAGATGGTGAACAGCTTGGCGTTTTTACTTTGCAAGATGCGCTAGCTAAAGCGCAAGAAAAAGGGCTTGATTTAGTAGAAATTGCCCCTACAGCAACACCGCCAGTTTGTAAGATCATTGATTACGGAAAACTAAGATATCAACAAACTAAAAGGGAAAAGCTTAATAAAAAAGCTTCGCATCAGACGAAAGTGAAAGAGATTAAGTTAAAACCTAATATTGACAAGCATGATTTAGATGTAAAGACTAGACATGCAAGAGAGTTTATAGAGAAGGGATGTAAAGTAAAGTTTACTTGTATGTTCCGCGGAAGAGAGATTGTTTTTGCGGATAATGGAAGACAAGTGCTCGCTTCAATTATACAAGCGTTAGAGGATGTAGCTCAACCTGAATCTCAACCCAAAATGTTTGGGAAAAGTTTGATGATGCTACTTGTGCCCTCGACAAAAGAAAAGAAAATTAAGGAGAAGAAGAGTGTCCACGAAAGTCAAAGCGAAGAGCTGTAAAGCAGCGAAAAAGAGATTGAAGATCACAGGAACTGGGAAATTGCTCCGAAGAAAGCAAGGCAGAAGTCACATTATGACAAAAAAGAGCTCGAGAAAGAAGAGAGATCTAGAAAAGCCTGAATTGGTAGCAAAGAGTTTCGAGAAAAAATATACTCGATTAATCATAGGATTATAAGGAGAGGCAAATGGTTAGAGTTACAAACGCGCCGGCGAGAAAAAGAAGGGTAAAAAGACTTCTGAAAGAAGCTAAAGGTTTTTGGGGAGATCGTAAAAACCACTATGCCAATGCAAAAGATGCTCTTGTGAGAGCTTGGGATCATGCATACCGTGGACGTAAGAAGAAGAAAAGTGAATTTAGATCAATTTGGATCCAAAGAATTAATGCCGCATCAAGATGCTACGGAATTTCGTATAGCAAGTTGATTGCAGGGCTTGCGAAAGCTAAAATTGAAATCAATCGTAAGGTGCTTGCACAGTTAGCTGTGGATGAGCCTAAAGCATTTGAAATGGTAGTTGAGCAAGCTAAAAAAGCCCTAGCTTAAAGGGAATTTCTTGGAAGTTGGTTTAAAAGAGCAAATTGACGGCTTAAGAAAAGAGTTTCAAAAAAGACTTAAGCAAGTTTCTAACACGAAGGAGATTGAAGACCTTCGTGTTCACTATTTAGGTAAAAAAGGAACAGTTACTTCTTTGATGCAACTGTTAAAATCTTGCACGCCTGAAGAGAGGCCTGAAAAGGGTCAGTGGATCAATAAGCTAAAAGAAGATCTTGATGTTGATTTAGTCAAAGCTTTTGAAAAGCTTCATGATAAAGAGATGCAAGAGCAAATCGATCAAGAAAAAATAGATATTTCACTTCCTGGAAGATTGCCTCTTTTGGGAAGAGCTCATCCGATCTCTCAAACCATAGACGAAATGTTAGATATTTTAATTTCTATGGGATTTTCCGTTTATCACTCCCCAGAAGTTGAGTCAGACTATTATAATTATGGTGGTTTGAATTATCCTGAAGATCACCCCGCAAGAGATATGCAAGACACCTATTATCTTGATGAGAAGACAGTTTTAAGGTCTCATACAACAAGTTTTCAGCAGAGAGTGATGGAGGCGTATGATTTGCCGATTCGAATGGCTTGTCCTGGAAAGTGTTATCGAAATGAGGAGATTTCAACTCGTTCACATGTCCTTTTTCATCAAATTGATGTGATGTACATTGATCAAGGTGTTACCTTTGGCGATCTTTTATCAACTCTTGAAGAGTTTTATACAAAGCTATTCAAAGAGGAGGTGGAAATAAGAGTGCGCGCAAGTTATTTCCCCTTTGTAGAACCAGGAATGGAAGTTGATGTCCGTTGTACAATTTGTAAAGGAACGGGATGTAGAGTTTGCAAACAGAGTGGATGGCTTGAAATGTGTGGTGCTGGAATGATTCATCCAGAAGTTTTAAAAGCGGGCGGAATCGATCCAGACAAATATTCAGGCTTTGCATGGGGTGGAGGCGTAGAAAGACTTTTTCTCATGCTGCGCGGTGTATCAGACATACGTCTCTTTTTAGAAAATGATATGAGGTTTCTCGAGCAATTTCCTTGATTTTAAAATGCAAAAGATTATATAATCTTCCCATCCAATATATGGAAGAGTGGCAGAGCGGCCGATTGCACCTGTCTTGAAAACAGGAGCCCCTTTGCGGGGGCCGTGGGTTCAAATCCTACCTCTTCCGAAATGAAAGCGTGAAGCGTATGCCTCACGCTTTTTTTATTTCGGAATGAGAAGGGGTTGAACCCACTTTGTGGGTTTAAATGGAGCGAAGCGACAGAGGATTTCACAAAGTGAAATCAGTCCGAAGGACCGGTATGCGGGGTCAGGCATTGGGTTATGGGGTTTGTTTGTATGCCGATTTTTCAAACTTCAAAAAATTCAAAAATGATCAAATTTTTCGAGTAAGGCGACTTTTTCGGGCAGGCCCTTATACTGAATGTGCACTGATATCCAATATCCTTTTAATTTAGGAATATGTATAGCTCCCTCTTGTCCAAACGAGAGACCTTGAATCTTTCTAGAAGAGGTTGCATCATGGAACATCTGACTCTCTAATCATTATTCAAAAATATTTGACAATATAGTTTATTTTCATAAGAAGTGGGCTTATAAGACGGTTAAAGAAGAATTTTATGAAAGTATTTAATGCTGTAGCTGGAATCAGATTTTTCAATGAGATGTGATTGAAAGTTGTTGGAGATAAGTATAAATGAATCAAGAAGGTTTTAATCGAAGTGTTTTTAAAATGGGAGCTCAATGCGTCTTAATTACAGGATGTTGTTATCTTGTGATTGCGGGATGCGCACTTCTTTCGCCAAAACCGATCGCAAGTTATGTTGCGTCAGAAGATTACTTTGTTGATTTTGAATCATATAAGCACTACTTTGTAGTATTAAAATATTTGATGTGTCTTGCAAACGCAAGCATGGTTGGTGTTGTGATTTCTCTTTATCATATAAAAAAACATCCTCCTGGTGGGTGGTTTATTTTGTTCACTTTGCTTTCAATTATCGGGCTTGGGATCGGAATGTTGCAAAGTGTTTTAGATGCAACTCAAATCCCTCACCTTGCGCTGCAATATGAAAAAGCACCCCCAATTATTAGACACGTAATGATTGCATTCGGAGTAGCAGATCCTGCAATTTATATTCTTTCGTTAGGTCTTCCTGGCATTTGGCTCATTTTTTTAAATTATCTCCATCGAAAAGAATTTTCCCCATTTTTAGTTTTTTTAGGAGTTCTTTGGGGTCTTGGTAATATTGTGACAGTGATTGCACATCTATTTATCATTCTTTGGCTTATCTACTTTATAGCGGGCTCTGCTCTAATTGGAGTCCCTTTATGGACTATTTTTCAAGGAAGATATCTTTGGAAGCTTTATAAAAAATAGGCTCTTTCTAATCCAAGAGGGAATCTAAAATGCTCTTTTACAGGCTCAAAATTAAAGCAAAATCGTAAGTGTTCAATTTCAAGCTTGGGGATTATCTATTTCACTTAATTTTATTTAAAGTTAATAAATACAATATCATATGAATAATTAGTTCTTTTGTTGATATTGTGTTTAACTAAAAAGGAGAACAGTATGAGTCAACCAATTTTTTCAATAAATCAATATGTTTGGACAGGTAACGGAAAAGATAATGAGTGGACAAACTCTGAAAACTGGCTTTTAAACGGTTCGTCTACAACTTCTTATCCCGGTTATATATCTGACCCTTCTTCTCCTTGTACTGATGGTGATGATGCGTCCGGGTCTACACTACTTGCAGAGGCACAATTTCCAAGTAACTTATCTTCTCTTTCAATAACTATAACTAAGCCGGTTTGTTTTTTTCTTTTGACCGTTAACAAAAATTCAAATTTAGAATTAAATCCAGCTGCATATTTTTCAGTCGGAGGTTTAGGCGGTATAGGTTGGTCGCAGCCTAGTGTGCCTGCCTCACAAATATGGAGTGATATAACATTTAATGTGGATAATGTAAATAGTGT
The DNA here is from genome assembly GCA_016866545.1 of Chlamydiota bacterium. Lineage (GTDB taxonomy): Bacteria > Chlamydiota > Chlamydiia > Chlamydiales > 2-12-FULL-49-11 > VGMD01. Next base: position 27,863 of record VGMD01000014.1, read on the forward strand.
AGTGATTTCGAGTCCTAGTTTGATATTGAACGGAAATCTTACATTCAATATCAAGTATGTAGGAGAAGGGGGTAACCCCGATACCGGGATATATTTAAATCCTTATACAGCGAATTCAACAGGTAATATGGGAATAATATCTCAAAATCAATATAGCCCAACGATAACTGTGAATGTTCCTCCTGAAAACCCATATTTATCTAATTATGTCTTCGACATAACTGGAACTTTGTGTCCCATAAAAATATACATACCATCGAGTCTCTCTAGTTATTATTCATATGATACCCCTTTTTACATTGATCAATCGAACACAATGCCTACGATAGAACCGACTGTAATTTTTACAAGTGGCAACTGGAATAACTGACCACTTATAAATGTTTTTTGTTCGTGTGCTTGAAAACCCTCTATCAAAATCTAGAAGCGTTCGCTTGGAAAAAATTATCGATCAAAATTTAATTTTTTGAAAATTTCAAGGTGGTGATTTTAAAATCAAAATTTTTCTATTCATAATCAATCGCTAAAAATCTAACTGTGCTGTAGACTATTTGCTAATTAAATTTAGGTAGATTTATGGAATCAAGTTTGCAAAGCTCCTCATCAAAAATAGACTCATTAGAACTTGCTATAAGTAGTTTTGGTTTTGGCTCTTTAAATGGTCGCCAAGTAGAGGTTCTTAAAACTGTTTTTGAAGAAAGAGACTATTTTCTTTCTGAAAAAACATATAACGAAGGCCTGTTTAGTTTAAGACAAACGCCTTCTGCTTTTAAAGCTCATCGAGTTTTTATGGCTTTGATTGAGGGGTTTGTTGAGGCCAGAGCTTTTTTTGGGAAAAGAGATTTTGATTGGAAAGAGTACATCGCGACTCATCAATTAGGACTCAATTTTTATCTAAAAGGAAGTACTGTTTCAACGATTTATACAAATGGAACTTTTCCAGAAGATTTAGATTTGGATGTGTTGGTAATAGTTGATGAGGTTCCAACGAGTAAGGAGGGATTGCCGCTTGATCCGAAATCGCTTAAGATTTTCTTTGAAGAGGTTTCAAGAAGAGCAATTATTTCTCTTTTGCGTGAAAGGGGTGGTACAATTCCTTATTGGGAGGGGTTTAGAGAAAAATTTTTCCTTTTTGCAGATAACTCTACTTTACTAGTCTCTTTTTGTGGTATCGATTTTTCATTTTCATTACCTAAAGATGGTCATTACAAAAGATCTAGTACATTTTACCACGAATCGCTATCGATCCATTTACCTTTTTCCGAAGGCGCTTTTAATCTATCAAGACTCTTTTTCGAGTCAAAATTTTCTGCAACCAAAGATGAAATCGATCATTGTTTTTACACCCACTTGATTGTAATCCCAGATCCTGCAACTCTTGCTCATAATGGTTTAGAAAGAGTTGCCTATTCGGTATCAAAGGGCTACACGATACATCATGTTGAGCCAATAACTCAATTGCTTATAGATTTGAAAACAAGAATTTATATGAATGCAGGAAAGCCAATTTACCATGATCAGTTGTTTAATTTAATCATGAAAAAAGCAAAAACAAAAGAAGAGGCCTTTTCTATTTTTTTAAATGCGGCAATGCTTTCATCCCATGATGTCACACTATACCCCTACTTTAATTCTTTTCTTCAATCTAAAGAGGTCATTACTAAATTTCCTGAAAAAATTCAGGTTTTTTTTGGATCAAACGATTTTCAGCATGCCATCACTTTTTTATCGATAAAGGCTCATCTTTCTTGTGACCCGATGACAAGTGGTTTGCCTAAAAATTTAGACCTGAGTGTTGAAAAACAATTTCTTATGCACAAGGTAAAGTTTTTGAAGATAGGCGATAGTGAAAGATCGTATGTTGCTCTGCCAAGCTTAAATTTTTACGATTTAAGATATAGGTTTGAGATTTTTAACTCATTTTTTCCAGAAATGATGGGTGTTTTGTTTGGTGAGATTCATCTTTTGAAAGTAGATTATGGGTTATCTACAGATGATTCCTTGCTTCTTTTTTTCTATAATAGAATTTTAATCTCAGAGGAGATCAGTGATAGAGATTTAAATGATCTCAAAATCTTATTTGGAAGATACTTAGGAATTCTTTGTCAAAATCCTAAATTATTTAGCGTGGAGATTTTGTCGAAAGGCTTTGCCAAGCTATTAGAAAAACACTCTTCATTATTCTCTTTTGAAGATGAAAAGCTATTTGGTTTTCTTGCAAAACTAACAGATAAGCCGTTTGCACTTTTTTTATCGATCTATCTATTCACTGGCAGCTCAAGTGATGAAAGCCTTAGAGAGTGTTTAAAAAATATAGATTGTGCCAAAAAAATTCTAACCATTTTTATGAATGTGCAAGATCGTGAAGTGAAGTTAAAATTGATTCCGCTTTTAGGATACATTTTTACTCACCATGGAATTATTTCAGGAAAAATCAAAGAGGCCGCTATAGAATTCATTTATGAAAATGAAAGAGCGATAGAGATTCTTGATGAAACTTGGTTTTTATTTTTCGAGGAAAATTATACTCTTCTTGAACCAATTTTTCAGAAATTTCCAGGAAAAATAAGTAGCAACGTTAAAATTTTTTCTAAAATTCTTAATGAAGAAAACTTACTTTTTTCATTTTTTCCCCATTTAGTTCATGGGGGAGATGATGACTTAATTGACAGTCTGGTAAAAAAGATAGAGCCTTCTTTGCTCTATTCTACTCTTCTTAGGTGGCTACATTCTTCCGATGAACAAAAGATGCAGACAGCTTTTAAATTGTTTGAAAATCCTTTTGTCCAAGCTCTATGTTCAGAGAAAAAAGATGAAATCTTAACAATTTTTTCAGAGCTAAAGAAAAAGGGGGTATTTCAAGATGAAATAGGCTATAAGCTCCTCAAATTTTTTACAAGAGCACCTGTTACTGAAAAGTCGCTCCGTTTTTCATTGTATACAATTAATACTCTAAATTTACATCTTTTAGAACAAAGAGCACAATTCGTCGATTTTATTAACACCTATGCAAAGGAAATAAATTGTTTAAAATTTAATGCGAGACAAAAAGAATCGTTTTTAGAAATTGTTGATAAATGTTTTGCGATCCAGCTATCTGCTGGAAATCTTTTTAATAAAGAGGCGATAGAATTAATTAGCGTTCATCATAGAAATCTTTCGTTAGAAGAGCTTTTAAAGCTTACCCACACTCTTTTGCCACCAAAAATTTTAATAGATGCTCTAGTTTCTTCATTTGACTATTTTTTGGAGCCTCTTAGCTATGAACAATTTGAAAAATTACTAACAATTACTCCTTTTAGCGAGCCTCTTAAAGATAAAATCAGATTCCATTTGCAAAAAAGAGCGCACGGGGAGCATTTTTATGAAGCATTTTTTTCAAAGTGCACTAAAAAAGTTGAGATTGCTCAAATTCTTCACGCTTATACGAAATTTACAACAACAAGATATCTTTTAGAAAAAGCTTTGATTCTTTTTGAGACGAATCCAGCTCTTAGATTAGATTTAGACGATTTTCTAATCTTTCTTCAAGACCCTCATGTAAAAACAAACCCCGATTTGCACTTTGCTCTATTGAAATTTGTTTGTAAAAAATTCATGGTCAATAAAACAGATCACCTTGATCTTTTGGCTCAAACGTGGATGGAAATTCATGATGAAAGTAAGCTCAAACTTCTAGAGTTTTTTCTTAAAAACATGAAACATATGAGTTTTCAAGCAAAGTTAAAACTTTTACTCTCTCCGCTTACAAACGGAACTAGAAATAATCTGCTGCTTTCTATTGGCGAAAGGCCAGAATTTTTCGAAATGGTATTAGGGTTGATAGCAAGTTTTACCTATTCGGAAAAAACTTCATCGATTGAGTTGATTGAGCAAATGGATGAGTTAGCAGAAGAGTTTGCTTCGGCTTTAGCTCTTCGAGGTAGTGATGAAGATTGTAAAATAGAGCAACACTATCTTTTGTTCTATATTTCTTATTTCAAAACGCAAGATCCAACTGATAAGAGAGTAAAAATCATCAATCAAATGATTAGGCACACCACCACTTTTGCATTGTCTCATCAGATTATTGATTATTTAATGGGAAAGATAAAATATTTTGATCCACTTTGTGTCATTCAATTTTTTAATTCCCTTGATTTAAAGCTATTCCAACAAAAAGGGTTGATTTCGGAAGGTTTTATAAAAATAGTAGTCGAAAAGAATTTAAAAGCTTTAGAGAGTTTAGAGCATAAAGAGTTGCATTACCGTGAAATGTTAAATTTCTTTGAAAAAATTGCTCTATACAGAAAAATCGAAAGGCGTAACTTAGTCGCTTATTATATAACTCTTGCAGACATCATAAAAACTCATATCAATAAGGGTGAACTGATCAATCTTTTGACAAGCAATTTATTTCTCCTACCTAATTTAAAACTAATCAGCGGTCCGATCAAAAAAAGGTTTTTGAATCTTTTAAGTTTTTTATTTAAAGGTGAAGAAGAAAAAATTGATATCAAAGAAATAAAAATAGACAAAAGATTTAAAGATTTCATCTTGAGTTTATCACTAGAAAAAGATAATGAATTTTTCTTAGACCTCTGGTTTTCTTTTGTTCACCCTTACTATGATTTGAAAGATGAGGATAGGTCTTCTGAATTTTTTGCAGATTTAATGATAGTGAATGCTCACCCACATTTTTTTAAAGAATTAATCACTCTTTATAAAATGAGAGCATATGATTGTATTTCTATAGCTACGATGATTTCAATTTTTATCACAAAAGAGTTTGAAAAAATCGAAATAAAATCTGATTTACTTGAGATATATTTCTCATTTTTTGCAGCGAGATTAAACTTTCATTCAAAAACATCTGAGCCTTCAGGGCTTGCCCAATCGCTAATCGTTATAAGAGATTTTAGTGATTTTATAAAAAAATATGCATCTTATAAAAGAGTTACAACAGATGATTTTAGAGAATTTATTAGATGCCTTGTTCTTCACGTTGCAAAGTTTGTAGATCCTCATGAAAGAGCTTCGTATCTTATTGATGTGATTGCTTGTTTAAATGTTAAAAAGTTTCCTTGGATGTATGAAATGATTGGTATTGAAATGCTTCAAAGACATCCTGATATCATTGAAAGTATATTAGAGTTTTCTCCTGCGAATCAACTTTTTACGTCTATGAAACTTTTCTTTAAACCTTCAGAAAGGTTAAAAGAGGAGCACTCTGAAGGGAAAAGTAATATAACCTTCTTAAATTCAATTATTAATTCGGTGATTGTCAAGCTCATGAGAGGTGGAGAATTGCTTGATGCTCTAAAATTAGCCTATATTCTTGTCATAAAAAATGAAATTATATTGAAAAAAGAATTAGTAAAAGATAAAGAATTGATTCTAGAGGCTCTAAATTTTTTTGTAACGCGGATAAATATAGAGCTTTCAAGAGATGTTTTAGAAGATTTAAAAAGAGTGATTCAACCACTTTCAACCATTTTAGTTGAATCATTTGATCAAAATTGGATAGCTCTTTTTGGAATATCGATTGAGTATCTCAATTTTGTAGCGCTCATCCATTCATTTTTGAAGCGAAGGTATTACAATGAATCAAATACTATTCAAATTCAGAGTTTTACTTATAAAATTTTAGGGCTTCTTCTTAGTCTTGCTAAATATGACTCATCTATAAAAATGATTGATCTTTTCGAGGAGAGTGATTCAGAAATGAAGTTGCAACGCGCTTTTGTTGCTTCGGGTAGCTTACCGAAAAAAGATGTAGAAATTTTGTATAGACTTACAACATTAAATGATGAGTTAATTTTATCTCACCCTTATATTCATGCTAACCCACATCTTGATCTTATTAAAAATTATTTAAAATTACTCATCGCAAATTTATTGAAAGGGTGTAAGTATACAACTCAAACAAAAGAGGAAATTAGCCAGCTTGGGCAAGCAGTTATTGATTTAGAAAACTTCAATTGGGGAGATTCTTCAAAAATTTCGATCAAAAAAGTAGGAATTGAATTTATCAATGAGAGAGAAAAAGAGCTCATCTTCCCTGGATTGCACGATTTAAGTGAGCACTTTCTTGAAAGTTTTGCAGACATTTCTATTGTGTTTTCTAATTTTGTTCATTATTCAAGCGTATCTGTTGAATTTAAAATAAAAGCATTAGATAAAATTGTTACCCTTGTCAGATGTGTAGTTTTATCAAATACAGTTACTAAAATAGATTCGAATTTTGTTCAGATGCTTTTTGCATTTTTAAACATCTCAAGGGATGTTGATTATAAATTAGATCTTCAAGATTTTAGTTTATTTTATAACTTTCTTGTAACTAATTTATTTTCAATTGATTTAGCTCCAGATGAAAAAGCTAGATACATTCAATTAATTATGAACTTTTACCGATTTAATCTCTTTAATATGATTTTAAATTTTGATGATAAAAAACAAACCGCAATTTCAGACCGTGTTTTAGCCGATTGGGCAAAGCATAGTATTCGTCTTTTTCAAATTTTAGGAGATGAAGAAAAAGAGCTTTTTTATCAGCAAACGCTTGCATACTACAAAGCATTTTTTGTGGTTGCAAGTGCAAAAGGGAATCTATCACAAAAAAATTTAAAATTAGTTTTAAGTTACCACTTTCTTTTTAGTTTGAATGCAGACAGAGTTGAAGACTTTTTATGTTATTTAAAAACCTTAATTTTAGAAGAGGTTATAAATCTTTCTGATCAAACGCTTGAGCTAGGATTATCATTTTTTCAAGCAATTATGCAGGCAAACCAAACTTTAAGTCTGAATATTGATAAAATGATCAGAATTTGCTCCCTTTCTAAAGGGAGTCCAAAAGATTTATCTAGAGAGTATCTAACATGGCAAGAATACACCTATGAGGCTATAAATTTCACTCTCCTTGATCTATTTACTGTAATTTTATTTAGTGTTACTGAAGGTACGGAAGAAAAAATTGAAAGTGGTTGTACAAAAATTTCTGTAGAAAAAATTGAAAGTGGTTGTACAAAAATTTCTGCTGATCTTGAGATATCGGAATGTTTACTTATTTTTAATAAATTGAGTGACCAACTTTTTCAATCCGATTTTCATTTAGAGACTGTAGATTCTATTTTGACTAAGTATGAAAGAATATCTAGAAGTAGGAGGGTTTTAGAAGCGGATAAAGATGTTATGTTGAATATCTTGCGCCAAGTAAGAGCATTCTTAGAGAAAAAAAGAGAGGCTTGTTAGGAGAGTCTCATTTCTCTATGAAACTGATTTTGGCCAATATAGTCGATTAAATTTTGGTTGTTTTTTCCAGGATAAAGGATATATTAGCTCTTTAAAAAACAATCGTATTAAGAGGGTATCTTGCAATGAGGATTCATTAAAATGCGTGATAAAAAAACAGTCTCATTTTTTCTTTTTATTATTTTGGTGTTTTCTATAGCAACGATAGGAAATCGGTTTACAGCGTCATCTCTTACAGACTGGTATGCAGTATTGAAAAAACCTTCTTGGAATCCACCCTCTTATGTGTTTGGGCCTGTTTGGACAATTCTTTACCTGATGATTGCAGTTTCAGGATGGCGTATATACCTCTCTTTAAAAAAAGGGAAAGAAAAGGCTTTTATGTTTTATAGCATCCAGCTCCTAGCTAATTTTTTATGGCCATTTTTTTTCTTCTATTTACAAAGCCCGCTCTTAGCTCTTGTGGACATAATTGTTTTGTTAATTTTTCTTGCCTGCAATATAAAAGCTTTTTATGAGCTCGATAAGCTTTCGGGATTGTTATTATTTCCTTATTTTGTTTGGACTTTTTTTGCAACTATGTTAAATGCAGCTATTTGGTGTTTAAATTGATGAATGAAGCAGTTTTTATATTTCCGCATCACCTTTTTGAGGATCACCCTTGTCTCAAAAGGGGGCGAACAGTTTTTTTAATAGAAGACCGAAGATTTTTTTCAGACTTTTTATTTCATAAACAAAAGCTTGTTTTTCATAGGGCTTCATTAAAAAGCTATCAAAACTTTTTGGAAGAAAAAGGGTATACAACTGTTTATATTGAAGGTGATTTAGAGGATGCGTTTGAGCATAAAAAGATTTCATCTCTCCATCTAGTAGATATTGACGATGTAGAAGTAGAAAAAAGAGTTCATGCTTGTATAAAAAAATTTGGAGTCAAGCTGGAGGTTGTAAAAAGTCCTCTTTTTTTAACTGGTATAGATGAATTTAAGGAGTTTTTTAAAGGAAAGAACCACTTTAGTTGTGATACATTTTACATCTATCAACGAAGAAAGTTACATATTTTAATTGATGAAATGGGAAAGCCGGTTGGTGGGAAGTGGAGCTTTGATAAAGAAAACAGAAGAAAGCTTCCTAAATCAATCAACATACCAAACCAACCTCTGTTCGGCAAAAGCAACATAGTAAAAAAGTCGGTAGAATATGTAGAGAAGAAATATTTACACCATCTAGGAACAAGTGATCATTTTGTCTATGCGACCACACATGAGGAAGCAAAGCATGCTCTAAAAGACTTTCTTGAAAATAGGCTCTATTTTTTTGGTGATTATGAAGATGCAATTGATCCAAATGAGGGTATTATTTTTCACTCAGCACTTTCGATGCTTATCAATGTTGGTTTATTAACACCTAATCAAGTAGTTCAAGAGACGATTGCTTACGCAAATAAAAATGAAATTCCTTTGAACAGTCTTGAGGGTTTTATTAGACAGGTGATTGGTTGGAGAGAGTTTATTAGAGGTGTTTATCACATAATTGGCGAAAAACAGCGAACCGGGAATTTCTTTCATCATAAAAGGAAAATGCCAAAAGTCTTTTATGAGGGAACATCGGGAATTTTGCCCCTAGATCATGCCATTGATAAATTGCTAAAAACAGCGTATCTTCATCATATTGAGAGGTTAATGCTTCTGGGTAATTTCTTTTTATTATCTGAAATTTCGCCAGATGAGATATACAGGTGGTTTATGGAATTATTTATCGATTCCTATGATTGGGTGATGGTACCGAATGTTTATGGAATGAGTCAGTACGCAGACGGCGGGATGATGACAACAAAACCTTATTTTAGTGGCTCAAACTACATCTTAAAGATGAGTAGTTATAAAAAAGGGGATTGGTCTGAAATTTGGGACGCTCTTTTCTGGAGGTTTATGATTAAGCATTTACCCTTTTTTGAAAAACAACCAAGGCTGAGCATCTTGTATGATATGGCAAAAAAGAAAAAGTCTGATACGGTCTTGCTTGCAAAGGGTGAGCAATTTTTAAAGGAGTCTTTTTGAGTAAAGTTTTTGTCACGGGAGCTACGGGATTTATCGGAAAAAGACTCATTCCTCTTTTATTAGAGGAGGGGCATACAGTCTATGCTTTATGTAGAATACGTGGAACAAAAGTCGGCTCTATAAATCATGAAAATTTACATATCGTTTACGGAGATCTACATGATTTAGAGCATCTAGATAAAATTCCAACTGATATTGACGTTAGCTACTATCTAGTCCATTCGATGGCAAAAAAGATAAAAGATCTTAGTGAAAAAGAGCAGAGTGTAGCTAAAAATTTTGTTCTATTAATGAATCAGCTCAAATGCAAGCAGATTATTTATTTGGGGGGAATTATTGACCCCGATGTAAAACTATCAGAACACTTAGAATCGAGAAAAATGGTCGAAGAGGTTTTGAAAACAGCGCATTCTAAACTGACTATTTTTCGATCAAGTATTATTATAGGAGCTGGAAGTGCTTCATTTGAAATTATTAGAGATTTAGTAGAAAAGCTTCCGTTTATGATTGCTCCCCGTTGGGTTAAAACCCGCTGTCAACCAATCGGAATTGTAGATGTTCTTTTTTACTTACGAGTGGCACTATTAAATTCTGATCTTTATGGAAAAACCTTAGATATAGGGGGGCCTGATGTCTACACCTTTAAAGAGGTTCTTTTGGAATACGCCCGTTTTAGAAATCTAAAGAGGCATATTTTAGATGTTCCTTTTTTAACACCGAAATTATCTAGTTATTGGCTTGTTTTTATTACTTCGATTCCTTACTCACTCTGCTCTTATTTAGTAGAAAGTATGAAAGCTAATAGCGTTTGTTTAAATAATGAGATTCATACTCTGATTCCTCATACATGCATGAGTTTTCGTGAAGCTCTGCACAGGGCTTTTTTTAAAATTGCAACCTATCAAGTACAATCGACATGGATGGATGCTTGGGTAATTGATCAAAAAAGTCCAGATATTCAAAAATTTTGTCAAATTCCAACGCAAGGGTGTTTTCAAGAAGTTAGAAAAATGAAGATAGCTGATAGCAAAAAAGAGGCGCTTGATAGAATTTGGGAAATAGGGGGTGATCGGGGTTGGTATGGTGTCGATTGGGCATGGAAAATCAGGGGGTTTATTGATAAGATATGCAAGGGACCTGGCTTAAGAAGAGGAAGACGCCACCCCACAGAGCTAGAAGTTGGCGATGCAGTTGATTTTTGGAGGGTAGTAAAAGCAAATCGGGATGAGGGAAATTTGATTCTTTATGCGGAAATGCTACTGCCTGGAACTGCTTGGCTCGAATTTCAAGTTGATGACGACTCTGTTTATCAAATCGCTATTTTTCAGCCAAAAGGTCTTTTTGGTAGGGTATACTGGTATCTAATGATTCCGTTTCACATTGTTATTTTTAGAAAAATGATTCAAAAAATCGCAGGCTATTAAGCTCTTTTAAAATTTTTTCGGGGCTTTGGGGTCAGGCATTGGGTTATTGGGTTGTCTGACTCTATTTTTTGACCAAATTTAGGATAGTCGAATCGCATCTCATTTATTCATAATGATATATATATATCATGTAATAATAAAAATAAAAACGGAGGTTATTTATGAGTATAAGTTATACATGGCAACAATGCAAAAGTAATGAGTGGACAGACCCGCTATGTTGGACAGGATCTACTGGTTTTCCTAATAGTAATGATGTGAATACAAATATTACTATAACTAGTGATCTTACAATATCTTTTAGCGGTCAACCTTATGGGTTTCAGGTGGGAAATCTTAATATTACCACGTCAAATGGAAGTGCCTTATCATTTAAACTCCCTGCTTCTGGTTCAGGAGAAATGACTATTTATAGTTTAAATGGAAATGCGAATTTAAATTTAACATCCGGTGGCTTTTATGTGATTGCCTCAACATCCGAATACAATGGTTCAATATCTGTTCAAAATTCGATTTTGACTTTATACCAAAGCTTACCAAATGCAAAAATCGAGTTAGTGCAATCACTAATGCAGGTGAATAATGAAGGAACTAAAATAGGCTCTTTTAGTACTGATATGGCGTCTCAAATTCAAATTAGCGGAATGGGATTCTCTATAGGAGGTACTTCTTGCTCTCTATCTAGTGGAAGATGCGGAAATTATCAATGTGACGCATTTTCGTTGCCTGGTGTTTTACAGTATTGTCGGTTGATAAGAGCCGCTGCATAAGTTTAGATCCGCAAAACGCCAGTGAAAACTGGCGTTTTTATTTGTTGTGGGGTCAGGCATTGGGTTATGTGTTGTGGGGTCAGGCATTGGGTTATGAGGTTTGGTTGTATGCTAATTTTGTAAGAAGTTCGATATCAAGATATGCAGTTTATTATTTTTATAGAAATTGGATGGAACTTGCGTGGGATATGATAGAGCCTCTTTCTTTTCTAATTTTTTAGGTTTTTTTTGTAAAAAAGCTTGGGATTAGACAGGGTGTTGATTTTGCGTAGGATGCAAAATCAGGATGATCTTTCATTTTTTTTTCTAGAGGCTTAACACCTGATACAAAAATGATGAGGGTTGTTAAAAGTAGAGGGCCTAAAAAAGTTATCCAACCTAGAGGAAAGGCGAGAGCAAAAATCCAAATAGCCCACCATTGAAGAAGTTCTCCGAAGTAATTAGGGTGTCTAGAATAAGCCCAAAGACCAGATGTTAAAAGCTTGCCTGTTTTCTTTTGTTGAAATGAAAGAAGTTGAAAATCGCTCACTGCTTCAAAGATAAATCCGAATATCCAGATAGGGAGAGCTAGATAAAAAGGGAGCCAATTTCCTGTAAAAGGGTGAAAAAGAATCCAAAGAATTGGAAAAGCTGTGATCAACAAAATTAGCGCCTGCAGCATAAATACTTTGAAAAAAAGATGAAGAAAGAAAAACCTTTTCCATGTTTTTTGCATCTCTTGATACCGGAAATCTTCCGCTTTTTTTCTGTTTCTACTCCCGATATGAATAAAAAGTCTTACAGCCCATAAAGAGATGATGGAAGTTAGAATAAATTGGTAAGAGCTTTTAAAAGGTGAGAGGGCGTAACTTATCCATGAAAGAAGTAAAAAGCCCATTGACCAAATAACATCTGCAAAATCTGCCCTTTTAATAAGAGCAGAAATTAGTGAAGCGAGAGAAAAAAATAGAAGAAGAGTGATTAAGGGAGTAAGAAAAAAAGAGATCATCATGATTTATAAAAAAATTTTGCCAAAAAAACTGTAATTAAAGAGACTACTCCTGTGATAAAAGCGCCCCACAAAAGATCGACCCACACAACTTTAAAAGGCCACCCTTTAACGGTTGCAAGATTTGTTAAATCGTAGGTTGCATAGCAAATAAAGCCAAAAAAAGCGCCTTTAAGAAATATCTGGTAGAGAGGTGATTTTCCAATCGAGGGGAAAATCACAAAATAAGAGAGTCCTAAAATATATAAAATGTAAAAAATAATAGCAGCTAGCCAAACTACTTGATCTGTCAGCAAAAAACCAATTTGCTTTTGATAAAAATTTTTTGCTACGAATCCAAGCCAAATAGAATCAATCATGAGAAAAGTAGTAAGAGCAATAAAATAGGTATAAATAGTTTGCATAATATCCTTTTTTTACTTGATTGAAGAGAGGCCCCCGTCTATCGGAATGACTGCCGCTGTAATAAAAGAGCTTTCATCAGAAAGAAGCCAAGCTACTAGAGAAGCTACTTCTTCAGGTGCTGCAATTCTTCCTAAGGGATGCAATTTAAGCGATGTTTTTAAAGCTAGCTCACTATCTGTAATAAATGCAGTCTGTTTTGTTTTTGTAAGACCTGGCGCAATTGCATTCACTCGAATTTTTTTACTCGCATACGAGGCTGCACTTGAAAGAACAAGTCCATTAACGCCACTTTTTGCACAAGCTATGGCTTCGTGATGAGTAAGACCTATCAAAGAGGCAGTAGATGAGCTTAAGACAACCGATCCCGATTGCATGAGCCGAAGAGCGTGTTTTAAGATGCAGAAAGAGGATACAGTATTAATTTTTAGGATCTCTTCAAATTCTTTTTGTGAAGTTGATTGAAGAGGTTTTATAAAAACAGATCCAACTAATGAGGCAACTCCATCAATTTTGCCCTCTTTTTCGATGATTTTTTCAAGGCAACTTGCAACAGAATTTTCATCTGTTGCATCGACCAACATATAAGGCTGTTCACACTCTTGGGCTAAAGCTTGTAATTTTTTTTCATCTCTTCCTAGAAGGTATACTCTATCTGCCTTACTTGAAAGAGTTTTTGACAAAGAAGATCCAATTCCCCCAGTAGCTCCGAAAATTGCATAAACTTTTTCCATACGACCTCAACATTTTTTATAATATGCTAATGTTTGTTTCGATTCAATAGAGTGGTCAATTATAGGAAGAGGGTAGTTTGTCTCATACTCTTGAAGGTGCCAATTGTGAATTGTTTTAGCAGTTTCGTCTTTTAGTTCGGGGATCCATTTTTTTATGTATTCGCAATCGGGATCAAATTTAAGCTGTTGTGACCAGGGATTAAAGATTCTAAAATAGGGCTGTGCGTCGCATCCGGTGCTTGCACACCATTGCCAATTCCCATTATTTACAGCCGGATCGTAATCAACTAAGTGAGTTGCAAAGTATTTCTCCCCTTTTCGCCAGTCAATGTGAAGATCTTTCACTAAAAAAGAGGCGACAATCATTCGAACACGATTATGCATGTACCCTGTTTGATTCAGCTGGCGCATTCCTGCATCAATGATCGGAAAGCCTGTTCTGCCCTCACACCAACGGTTAAAGAGCTCGTCATTATCATCCCATTCAAGCTTATCAAATTTTGGATGAAAAGAGGATCTAAATACAAAGGGAAAGTAGTGGCAAATGAGAGAAAAAAAATCACGCCAATAAAGTGATCTAATAAGAGGGTGCTGGTTGCCAAACGCTTTTGCTACAAAATAATAGACTTCTCTTGGCGAAACTGTTGTGAATTTTAAGTGGGGTGATAGGTGAGTTGTCTTTTCTAATGCAGGGAAATCGCGCTCTTTTTCATAGAGTTCAAAATTAGATATCTTATTTAATATCAAGAGGGCCTCTTTTCGTCCCCCTTTAAATGTCTCTACTCTATTTGGTAGAATTCGCTTAAAGATTGAGGAGTTTTCTGCAAAGCTTAATGGGCCTTTAAAATAGTTTTTATGCTCATTTGGCTTTGGATGATTCACCCTAAATTTGCTCCCATTTTTGTAAAATGGAGTAAAGACTGTGTAGGGCTCTTGATTTGCCTTTAAAAGTTCTTCAGGAGGGTGCAAGAGTAGATCATGAAAAGTTTTAAATAAGATCTCATTTTTATTGCAAACATCTTCTATCTTTTGATCGCGCTCTTTACTATATGGTGTATAGTCTGAGTTGACACAAACTAAGTCAATTCCTAACTCAGCTATGCATTTAGATACTGCTACATCAGGGTGTTCATAACAGTAAAAAAGCTTTCCTCCTAAATTGTTTATTGTCTCTTCGAGGTCTTTTAAAGAGTCTAACATAAAATTAAGACAAAAATCGCTTCGATACGGATTTTTTTCTATTTGTTCAGGGGTGAAAATAAAGAGGCAAACAACTTCTTTTGCGTGAGTTAATGCGTAGAGTAGTCCTGTATTATCTACAATTCTTAGGTCTCTACGAAAAATAAAAAGGGCTTTTTGATACATACAAATAGGTTAAATAACAATATAATATGATAAAACTAAAGAGGCAAAATTTGCACTGTTTCTTCCTGTTACAGGAAACCAAATTCCTGCAATGAAACCTGCAGAGTCGCTTTGATTGTATTCAATCGCAGGGGCAAGAGATAAAGAGTCACTCCAGGGAAGTCCATTGATCGCAGGTAGACCAGGACTTAATTCTCCAGCAGTTCCAGAAAACGTGCTTTTAGCAGAGTAGGTGTAGGCTATATCTGTTGCAAAAACCCATTTTTGATTTATGCTAACTTCTAGTCCAAAATCTAAATTTAGCGTCACGCCTTCTTTGATTTTACCATTTGTTCCATATCCGCCACCATACGCGTTAAATCCATGAACATTTATTTTATTATTCGGGATGCTGATATTGCTGCCAAGCCTTGTTGCTATCGGATGAAGCTCAAACCACCAGAAGACTTTGGTCATGTTTAAAGCAATTAGAGTTTGAAACGCACCTTGCCCACTTATATCGAGACCTAGCTTATTCGGATTAAGATGCTGGTATTTTCCAGTAGGAAATGTCTCTCCAATCAGAAGTTTCATTTTTGGAATATAGAGCGTCTCTTTTAATAAAGGAAAACCAAGCTGTATGGGTAAATCTCCAAATCCCTGTCCATATTCACCTTGCGACCATTTAAAATACCCTCCAGGAACAGTTGTAACATCCATCCAATTTGTAATTCCTGCTTGAATAACAATCAGGGGATTTAACACATACGAGTTAGGTACGCCCTTAGATTGCCTTTGGGCATTAAATGCTGCGTAATTAGTTGTGAAGTAAAGATAAGGCTGCAGCATCACTTGTTTGGGGGGAACCATGCTTGCAGAACCAGTGATTAAAGGTCCTGTATACCAAGGGTTAAACATTATTTCTGCAACTTCAAAATCGGTTTGAGCTTTATTGATTTCTAATTGGATCTCTTCAGGTGTTTTCATTGGTGTTCGATCAGTCGTAACCTTCTCATCTGCAAAAATAAGAGAGAAGAAAGAGAGAAAAAGTAGGGAATGGTTTTTAATCATATTGTGTTTTTTAGACCTATTTTATATGTATTGATTTATAAATTAATAGAGTTATTTTATGACCATATCAGGACCAACACCCGATAAACCCACTTATCAATCTGACTTTAAGGAGAGTGTAGAGCTTTTTGAAAAAAGTTTTCAGGGGATGGAAAATTCTAATTTAGATGTTCAGAAAGATAAATTTAAACAAGTTATGAAACAATCTCTTGAGACGATGCAAGAGTCTGCTAATGCAATGTTTAATCAAAAACTTGCCGATTTAAAAGATCATTTGAATAAAGATTTAAACACCTATTTAGAATCTCCTACAGAAGAGAATAAAGAAAGAGTGCAAAACGATATCCAGCGTATTAAAAGCGAAGAAAATTAGTGTTACTATCGTCTCACGCCGCTGTTTTACGTAGACGGAGCTTTTTTAAAACAGATAAAACCTTTTCAATTTGCATTAATTTTTGTTTTACATCAGAAAGAGTTCTTACCTCAATATCAAAATGATAATCTGATTGGGATCTCTTTTCTGTAACAAAAGCTTTGTAATCAGGTGTTACTTCATTAAATTCAATTGATGGAACTCCCAAAGCATCAGAGATTCCTAAGTAAGAAAGACTATCTTCTGTTTGGCTGTTTGCATGACCCTTACCCATGATAGCAATAAATTTTTGGGGGTTTGTCTCTTGCATGATTTTTAAAGCCGCGCTATTCATGCAAACTAGGCGCATATGAAACGGTTGATGTTTTTTTAGAAACATTTTATGGCCTGCATCGTAACTTAGGCTTGTGTCGATACCCACAATTTGGATGTTTTGAGCATGAGCCTCTCTTAACATATTTAAAATTGCAATTGTTTTATTCCTATTTTCTGATCTTATACTTACAACTGTTTCTACTAAAGGAGGTAGCGGGCAGATATTTAAGAGATCTTGAACGAGTGAGTCAAACATGAAATTTTCTAAGAATAGATGAGAAAGACCCATACTTTTTAGTTCCGCCATTTTGTCGGTTAACAATCTGTAGTGGTAAATATCTCCATGAGTTTCTCCGATGCAAATGCCACTATTATGGCTAAGAAGGGTTGTCAAAGCATCCTCATCTGTAAGTCCTTCCAATCGATGAGGCTTTTTAGGTACGGGCAAACTATCTAAATGAGCTTTTGCTAATTTATAATCTTCTTCAACAGCTTCTGGGTCTTTAACAAATCCAGCAGGTCCTATGTCGCCTGCAGATAGTCCAAAGATGTAGACTAAGTTATTAAGTTCTACTATCAGTTCATCTGGAATCCCACATTTGAAAACGGAAGGGCCTGCTCTTAATTGACTTCTTTCCTCTGGCTTAAAATCTAATCTTGTCCATACATTTCTTCTTGGAAAAGGGCAATTCGGATCGTCAAGGTGATTTAGGTGGCGTGGGGGGATTTGTAAACTTTCTGGTAATGAAGTTTTTATGCGTTTTATTGAATCTGTCTTAATAGTTATTTGCTTGAATTTAGCCGGTTGTTGAATCGGCTTAGTAACTTTCTTTACATGAATTGAATCAAAAAAATTCCTAGCTATTATTAGAATGGCTCCTATTACAGGGAAGCAAAGATTAATTGCAAAAATGCGCTCTCCAGCTCTCCAATAGCTTGGTGCATAAGAGATTCCAGATAGAGTAAAAAGAGACAAAGTCAACAAACAACAATCGTGTTTAGCAAATAAAAACATAACGAATATTCTATCTAAAATATTCATTTAAAAATATTTAAATTTTTTTTTGTTTTTATGGTCATTAAGCTGAATTAATGTAGTTAGCGGGTTTTGTTTTTACAAAGATGATCGATTAGCGCATTTTTATAAGTTGTGCCCAAAGGGGCGTGATCTGTTATGTATGCTGTGAATTCAGATCTTTTAGATTCGCAATCTAGAAATTTGATATTGTAATCGGGGTGATTTCTGTATTTTTCGCCGTATCTTTTTGTGATTGAATCTTTTTTTGAGTAAACGTTTTCTGCATTTAGACAGTGTTTCCAAGAAATTGGGTCTGCTGGCGCTAGCGCAAAGACAAGCAGCTGATTTTTTAAGACCTCTTTTTGTTGATCGTTTAATAAGGAGTATCCTAAATTAAAAAGAATCCCAGCTTCGCTATGGGGGATATGAAGCCAGTAAGATTTTGAGGGAAGTGTTTCTAAAGAATCTGCCATAAGGCCTAAAAAAGCGCCTGTATTTTTTGCATGTTGTGTCATCTTTTTTTTATGTATTTGTGATAGGCATCTGATTGAATCTGGTAGCAACCCATTTGAGGGATTGTATATTCCTATAAAAAGGGCATCATTTTGCACAAGATTCATAAAACCTTTTGCGTTTTTTGAAAATTCATACAATGTTGTATTCATTCCATTTTGCGCTGTAAAGAGGTTGATTTCATTTTTGTTATCGGGGCAGATTTCGTTTAGGTGGTCTAAAAGATTTACCCTATTAGTTTCGATTTCACAAGGGGTGTAATTAATTTGGTGGAGAGAGCCGCTAATAATAATTGCATCAACCGGAGTTCCTGAAGTGGTCTCAGATAAAACTGCTTTGCAGAATAAAACTTGAGGCGATCTTCCATGGTAAGAGGGGGTGTTTTCTTGTTTTTGAAAATGGGTAGGTTCAAAGTAAAACCCCCTTTCAGACTCTGAATAGAGTCCAAAGAGATCAATTCTATTTAGGGGTGAGTTTAGTGTATATAAATACCGATTAGGGCTTTCAAAATAGCCGAGAGGATCGGGTGTAAGCCATCTTTTATTTTGAGGGTCATAAAACCTTTTTCCAAAATAGATAAGCCCCTCTTCCTCTCTTTTAGATGAAAACCTCCAAGGGTTTTGTGACATTTCGGAGGTCTGATTTCCAAAAGCATCGTATTCATAGGTTGAAATAATTTGTCCTGTTTTAGAGATGAGAGCTATAACATTTCCCTGAAAGTCGTGTAGAGGTGCATACACTTTTTCTTCAATCTCTATTGCGATTGCAGCGCCGATCTCTTCTTTGACGCCAAGGCCTAACACTTTTAAATCAAGAATTGTGCCAAAAAGGTTTGTTGAGCCTATTTCATATTCTTGATCATAAAAATAAAACCTTGTTCTTATCGAATACTCATTTTGAAAAATCTCTTTTGAGCTGAGTCTAGAGTATGCGTCATAGGAAAAAACAACTTTTTTTCCTGTTTGATCAACGATTGCAACTAACCTTCCCAATCCATCATAAGAGTATAAAAGAGCCTCTTTTAAATTTTTAATTGGATTGCCATTAGCATCATAGACAAATTCAGAGGTAATTTCGCTGTACTCGTTTATCTCTTTTCCTTTTTGATTTCCTATGGAATCAAAATCGTATGCAATTTCATTTTCAAGTCGTAATTGTTTAAGAGAGTCGTAAGCAAACCTCTTTTTGTCAAAAAGAGAGTTTTTTGTCTCAGATACAAGACCTCTTGTATCATAAGTTGTCTCTATTTTATGAAAGGGTGAGAAAAGGGAAATAGGTCTTTCTAATAGATCTAATACAGTTTTAGATTCTCCTAGATGATAGATTAAAAGTTCATTTTGTACATGGCCTGCTTTATCAAAACAGGAGTAGCAATGCTCGTATTTTAACGTCTCATCTTTCAGTATTCGTTTTACTTTTTTTAGATGAGAGCGTTCATACTCATACCCAATTTTAGACCCGTCTGGAAGTGTGAGGGTAGTTTTTCTGCCAAGGTTGTCGTAGCTCCATGATAGAGTAAGATTTTGATTTGTGATCTCTTTAATAAGTTCACCAAAAAGATTGTAGCTTCTTTTAAGAGTTGTTTTATGTACGAGATCTTTGATTTCAATCGGATCTAGATAAACAGTGTAGAGATATTGGTAGTGAATAGTTCCATCAGAACTTGTAAGCTCTATGAGTCTACTCTCTTCATCATAGGTATGAGTGAGGGTAACACCATTTGGAAGCTGTTTTTTAAAAAGTCGTCCAAGTAGATCGTATTCGTAGAGGGTTACTTTTTCATTTTGAAGCTCTTTTGTAACAAGTCCTCTAAAATCGTATTCCCAAAAGAGCTCTATTGTTTTTAAAAATGTTGAGTCTTGATAAATAGAGACAACTTTTCTCGAAAGATTTCCGGATTCGTCGTAGTAGAGTTCATCTTTTGATAACGTATTTCCAAAAGAGTCTTTTTTTTCAATTTTGACTACTCTATCAAGTGCATCAAAGGTCTCAATTGTTTCATTTTTACATGGGTCTACACTTATTTTTGTTTGACCTTCATAGATAAATTTGTGTACGTTTTCATACGGATCTTTATGTTGAATAACTCGTCCTTCAGTGTCGTATGTAATTGTATCAATAGCAGTTCCAGCTGAGGTAACTTTTGAGATTTTTGTTTTTCTGTTTTCTTTATCAAAGGTGTAGCTAATCTGATTTTCGTAATCAAGGTCTTCAAAGATGAGATTTCCCTCATAATCAAAAACCTCCCTTTTTGTAATTCCATCTTTTGTTGTTTTAGTTAAAAAATTTAAAACATCATAGGAATACTCTGTCTCTCTTCCGGCGGTTGATTCTTTAATTTTTCTTCCTAAGTTGTCATAGGTGGTGATTGTTTTAAGCCCTTTTTTATCTGTATATGAGATAACACCAAAAGGGGAGTATTCCCATCTTTCTTCAAAAAAACCACTTTTTTTAAAAGTGATTCTCCCAAAGACATCGTGGGTGTACAAAATCGAGGTGCTATCTGG
>VGMD01000015.1 GCA_016866545.1 Chlamydiota bacterium
ATGTTGAGAGGTCGGAACCTAATATTGCATACGGAGTAATGCTCGGTTTAGATCGTTATCGATGGTGATGGTCATCGCAAATTTGCTTTTAAAAAGTAGGCATTATTTAGAATTAGGAAACAGAGCCTATCGTATAAAACTTTCTATAGTATTGCCGTTTTTTTTAATTGCGGGTGCTTTTGCCCCAAAAAAAATTTATTGTTCAATGTATCGAATTTTAAGAAAAATTGAGGTAGATAGATATTTGGAAATTCCATTTAATGATCGATTAGATAATAAATTTAATAAATTTAAGGCTCAGATAGAAGAAAGTGTAAAATATTTATCGGTGGATCCAATCCACAGAATTTATTCAGCCATGCCACGTACTCGTCCAGTTGAGAGTTAAGCATAGTTTTCTAAGAGAAGGTTTGTGAGGAGTTTTTTCGCAATTTGAAAAGACTCTTCTATTCTAGACGGATCTTTTCCTCCAGCTTGTGCGCTTTCAGGTTTTCCGCCGCCAGATCCGCCGATCGGTTTTGCAATTTCTGGAAGAATTTTGTTTGCGTGAATTCCTTTTTCAATGAGCTTTGGGCTGCACCGTAAAAGAAGTTGGCACTTTCCATCATCTTTTGTTGCAAGAAGAAGCGCTCCCTCTTTCATTTCGTTCATCAGATCATTTGCAAGGGATTGAAACTCTTCTTTAGGAAGAGAGATTTGTTTGATAATGATAGGAACTGAAGCGATAAGGATTTTTTCTTTTAATAGATCTTGTTTCAGTTGACTTATTTGGATCCGTCTTAGCACTTTTATCTCTTCTTTCATCTTTTTTTGATCGTCTAAAAGTAAAGAGAGAGACTCTTTAACTTTTCCTAAAGGGGTTTCCAAAAGGTTACAAAGATTTTTTAAAAGATCTTCTCGACTGTACATGAATTTTTCTGCAAATTCATGAGTTGCTCCTTCGATTCTTCTAACGCCCGCTGCAACGCTTGTTTCGCTAGTGATTCTGAGTAGGCCGATTTCTGAAAGAGACCCCACATGCGTTCCTCCACAGAGCTCTTTAGAAAAATGATCGATATCAACAACTCTTACTTCGCTGCCATACTTTTCACCAAAAAATTGTTTGATTTCATTTTTTTGCTTAATTGTTTCGTATGACGATGAATAAGTAGAGATTTTCCCGTTTGATTTAATTTTTTCATTGCAGAGCTCTTCAACTTTTCTAATTTCCTCCTCGCTCATTTGTTTATGATGAGAAAAGTCGAATCGGAAACGGTCAGCTTCTACAAGAGAGCCTGCCTGTCTGATGTGAGAGCCTAATACTTTTTCAAGTGCCCAATGGACAAGGTGTGTTGCTGTATGATTTCTTGCAACCATTGTCCTTTGACTCTTTGTCACTGAGGCTGTAACTGGCTCACCTAAAAGAAGGGTCCCTTTTTCTAAAACTCCAACGTGTTGAATGATGCCAGGAAATGGTTTCACTGCTTTAGAGACAGCAAAATGAGACGAGTCGTGCGATATTGTTCCGCTATCTCCTATTTGCCCTCCGCCCTCTCCATAAAAAGGGGTCATTTCTAAAATAAGTGAGCCCTCTTCATGACTCTCTAAGCGATCTTTGAATTCGCCATTTACGATGATACCAATGATTGTGCTTTTTGCTACAAGTGTGTCGTAGCCTAGAAATTGCGTTTCCCCATTTTTTTCTAAGAAATCAGAAAAAAGGCTCTCTTTTGCCACTTGTACATGTTTCGTCTGTGCGTTTCGAGAGCGCTCTTTTGCAGCTTCTTCTAACAGCATGTAAGAGTCTAGATTTACATCAAGGCTGTTGTCTTTTGCAATTAAGAGAATCTCTTCTACAGGAAAGCCGTAAGTGTCTTTTAGTTTAAAAGCATCCTCTCCTGTAATTTGTTTCGAAGAGGAGGCTTTTTCAATAATGTTTGCAAGGATATTTCCTCCCTTTTTCAGAGTCCGGAAAAAGCTCTCTTCTTCTTTTGTCAGCACTTCGCAAATTTTTTCTTGAGAAGTTCTTAACTCAGGGTAGTCGTCTCCCATAAGAGATAAAAGAGTTGGAAAAATTTTTGCTAAAAAGGGCTCTTCAAATCCTAGTTTTTTCCCATATCTGACAGCTCTTCGAAGCACTTTTCTTAAGACGTATCCTCTATCTAAATTGCTTGGGATAGCCCCATCGCTGATTGTGAAAGCTAGCATTCTTAAGTGATCGGCAATTACATGAAAGGAGGGTTTATCTTTTTCGTAAGAAATTTTAGATAGGTTTTCCACTTTTGCGATGAGTGATCTTAACACGTCTGTTTCAAATACAGTTGTACTTCCAATCAGAAGAGAGGCCATCCGCTCTAATCCCATTCCCGTATCAACACACGGTTTGGGAAGCGGGCTCATATGTCCTGAGGTGTCTTTATTAAATTGCATAAAGACAAGATTCCAAAATTCAAAAAACCGCTCGCCCTCTTTATCTTCAAGAGGGGAGGTCGCATATCCAAATTTGTCTCCTCTATCATATAATAGTTCTGTGCAAGGTCCGCAGGGCCCTGTGTCCCCCATTGACCAAAAGTTGTCTTTTGCACCAAGCCGTACGATTCTTTTCTCAGGAAGATATTTCTTCCAAATCTCAAACGCCTCATCATCATCTTGATAGACAGAAACCCACAACTTTTCGATGTCGATTTTGAAAACTTCAGCGGTTGCTTTAAAAGCAAATTGGATTGCGTCTTCTTTAAAATAGTCCCCAAATGAAAAATTGCCTAGCATTTCAAAAAACGTGAGGTGTCTTGTTGTAAACCCAACATTATCAAGATCATTATGTTTTCCTCCGACACGAACACATTTTTGAGAGGTCGCAGCTCTTGTGCAATCTAATTTAGAAGAGCCTAAAAAAACTGTTTTGAATTGGTTCATTCCGGCGTTTGTAAAAAGAATGGTTGGATCTTCGTGCGGGATTGTTGGTGAGGAGGATATGATTCTATGGCTATGGGCTTTAAAAAAATTTAAAAATTCGTTTCGAAGATGGCCTGTGTTCATGGGTTTTTTCCCTTGCTAAGTTTTCGTTTGATAATGACAATATAGCATAAAAGGGGGCTCTTGTGGAAGAAGAAATACTAAGTGAGATTGCCGGGACGATTAGGGGGCTTTCAATGGATGGAGTCCAAAAAGCAAATTCTGGCCACCCTGGGCTGCCTATGGGATGTGCTGAACTAGGAGCATGCCTTTGGGCCGATTTTCTTCGCTACAATCCGAAAAATCCAGACTGGTTTAATAGAGACAGATTTGTCCTCTCAGCAGGTCATGGGTCGATGTTTCTCTACTCGCTCTTACATCTTTCAGGTTACGACCTTACGTTAGACGATTTAAAGAGTTTTAGACAGCTTGGCTCTAAGACCCCAGGACATCCTGAAAAAATGGATACGCCAGGTGTGGAAGTGTCGACGGGTCCTCTTGGTCAAGGGGTTGCAAACGCTGTCGGGATGGCTTTGAGTTATAAAATTTTAGAAAATAGGTTTAATAGAGCCTCGTTTCCTATTGTGAGCAATAAAATAGTCTGTTTGGCAGGTGATGGCTGTCTAATGGAGGGGGTTTCAAGTGAGGCATCGTCACTTGCAGGCCACCTTTGTTTAAATAACTTGATCCTTGTCTATGATATGAATTATGTGACACTCGATGGAGACTGGAAAGATAGCTGCTCTGATGATCAAGTGCTTAGATATAAGTCGTATGGATGGGATGTAGTTGTTGTTAAAGATGGAAATGATATAACCGAAATTCAGTCAGTTTTCCAAAAGTTAAAAAAAACAATGGAAAAGCCGACTCTAGTTGTGTTGCACACAGTTATTGGAAAAGGGGCTGCAACTAAAGAGGGGACACACAAAGTTCACGGATCGCCATTAGGCCCTGAAGAGTTAAAAGCGACAAAGAAAAAATTAGATCTTCCCGAAGAGCCATTTTATGTATCGTCTTTAGTCAGAGATTTTTTTAAGAAAAAACAAATAGAGTGTCAAAAAGAAGAAGATGAGTGGCAAGGTCTATTTGATAGATGGAAAAAAGCGTATCCTGACTTGTATGAGCTTTATCAAAAAATGGAAAATCATGCGGCATCTGATGAGGTTTTAGAAGAGATTCGAAAGTTGCCAGTAGAAGCTAATATGGCTGGTAGAAAAATGTCAAATGTTGTTCTGCAAGCTCTTGCAGAAAAACTTCCCTATTTTCTTGTAGGATCAGCCGATTTATCAGAATCTGATTTTACCTTTTTGAAAAATGAGAAGCCTATAGTTCCCAAAGATTTTAGTGGAAAAATTGTCAGGTATGGAATTAGAGAATTTGCTATGACAGCGATGGCAAATGGAATTTCTACAACATTTTTAAGGCCCGTTGTAGGGACATTTTTCTGTTTTTCAGACTATGCAAGGCCTGCAATTCGGCTTGGAGCACTTTCACATCATCCGACTGTTTTGATTTATACACATGATTCTATAGGACTTGGAGAGGATGGGCCAACACACCAGCCTGTAGAGCATCTAGCGGCCTTAAGAGCTATGCCTAATTTATATGTAATGAGACCTGGCGATGCAAACGAAGTGAAGGGCGCTTATGGTTTTATCCTAAAGCACCAGACTGGGCCTACAGCTCTTGTTTTAACAAGACAGCCTCTTCCTACTCTGCAAGAGACAGATCGAAGTTTTGCAGAGGGTGTTATGAAAGGTGCATATATTTTAATTGAGGAGGATAGATCAAAACCTGCTGATTATATTCTTATTGGAACAGGATCAGAGCTTCATTTGGCAGTAGAGGTTGGCAAAAAATTAAAAGGTGAGGGGAAAAATGTTCGTGTTGTTTCAATGCCTTGTCACCGACTTTTTGAGGACCAAGGTTATGACTATAAGACATATGTTCTTGGAGGAAGCTTAGCAAAAAGAGTGAGTATTGAGGCAGGGGTTAGTTTTGGATGGTCTAAATATATAGGCCCCGAGGGTATAGCAATAAGTATTGATGAATTTGGAAGATCGGCTCCGATTAATGATGTAATGCGCTATTTTGGGTTTACAGTAGATCAAATTATGGAGAGAATTAGGAAAGGGTATTGAAAAAGTCTTTTTTTTTAGGAATTTTTTTTCAAATAGCCTCTGTTTTTGGTAATGTTATTTTAACAGATACGCTAGGTGAGTATTTTGATACCCAAAATAACAGCACAGAGAGGTATATTTACGGAAATTTAAACGTAAATAAAGGTGTTGCAACTCTTCATATTTTTTCTCCTCGTCTAACAGAAGAGGTGGCTTTTCAAGTCCGTTCGGGGGGGCTTGCCCGCATTGAAGTAAAAGAGGCGATTGCATCAAAAAAGCTTACAGAAATTCAAAAAGATAAATATTTAGATCTAGATGTTGCAATTAAGACTACTCCAAATAAGTTATCACCTCCTGGGTATCAGGTTGTTTTATCTGTCTACGGGCAGACTTTAAATACAAATATCTTAAATATTCCAAATCCAGTTCAATATTTTCTTCTTCAGATGGTTCCTTTAACTTCTGGAATTGCCAATAATGTTTTTTGTGATCTTTTGTTTCAGGGTGGGCAGACAGATAAATGGCTCGTTCCTGCAGAGACAAATTATCCCTCTCTTGGAGTTTTTCTCTCCCAAACATGGAAAACAAATCAGATCATTCAATCAAAAACGAATAGTGAGAGCGCAATCACATTTACACTTCGTATTCCTGCTACATCATTTGTAAATCTCCAAGATGGTGATTACCAAATAAGAATTGCTGCAATCATGGGATTGCCTATCACAACAATCGATGGAAATCAGCCAGATCTGATCGGTACACAGATTAACTCTCTTTTATTTTTAATTTCGCAAGGGTACTCAATTATAGAGGGTAAGAATGGGATTTTTAAACCATCAGCTTCTCAAATTTCTATCGTTGATGCAAATATAGCCTATCTTGTAGATTTGATTGAAAAAATCACTCTAGCCCAGCAGTAAAAGTCTCGGCAAATGCCTCTTTTAACGATTGTTCTGTTATGTGGTTCACAAAGTCCATTTCAAACACAGGGTAAAATTTTGTATGTTGCTTGATTGCTCTGCGATTAATTCTATCTTTTGTCCCGTTAAGCAACACACCGAAAATGGGAATTTTTTCTCGTTCGAGTTTTTCTAATGTGAGTAATGCTTGATTGATTGCGCCGTGGTTGTTTTTAATCACAACAAGGGTCGGTGCATTAAATGTTTTCATAAAGTCGATGACAAGCTCTTTTTCATTTAAGGGGAGCATGATTCCTCCTGCTCCTTCGACAATTAAATGAGAGTGAGGTGTCATTTCGGGAGGTTTCAAAGAGGTTAGTTCTATCCCAGTATGTTGAGCGTGAGGAAGTAGTGGTTCGCCAAAACGGTAGCTCTCTTTTAAGAAATGAGAGTGCGGAAGACCTGTTGCCTCATGGACCCATTCAGTATCTGTGCAGGGACTTACGCCACATTGGATCGGCTTCCAATAACACCCTTTTAATCCAAGTGTTAAGACGGCTGAGACAAAAGTTTTTCCTACATGTTCGTCAGCTCCTGTAATGAAAAGTTTTTCTGGAAAGGTAATCATGTATTTATCTCCATCCAATATATTAAAAATTGAAATATATTGGATGAAGAAATTTTAAAGAACAAAAATCTTTTTAGAAAGATGTTGGAGTGTACGTTTTAAGAAGATAAAAGTTTTTATCTAAACGTTTTTCAACAAAAAGATTCCATGCTTTTTCAAGCAGAGCAATCTTTTTTTTGTAATGGGGCTTTTTTGGATCTGCTAAAGAGTGGCTCAATAGGTATTTATTTTTTAAAGAGTCTAAAAACTCTCTATCGATCTCTTCTTCTCCGACTTTAGATGATTCTGTCGCGATAAAATGTAAAAATTCGGCTGCACTAAAGTAGGATTGGCTAGATCTATCTCTTAAGCCAGTTAGAGAACAGATAGGCTTTCCCATAGAGAGTATGTTACAGGCTTGGATAAACGACTGGCACCCCCCTTCTAAGAGAACAAGTCTGTCTGCCAAATAATCAGATGTCTCTATATCGTCGCCAAAAAAAGTTCCTGTTTTGACAGAGGTTTCGTTATCTCCGTAGACAACAACGTAATTACTTAAGTCAGGCGCTCGGCAAGATCCTGAAGAGAGTGTAGAAACTGTTTGGTAGCCTACTACGCTTGCAATTGCTTTATCCAAAAGAGCGTGACTTTCTAGATAGGCAGATGTAAGGGCGTTTACACATTTAACTCCGCTTCGGAAACTACATCCTGTGTAGCCATACAAAACGTAGGCATGTGTTTCAATGGCACGATCTAAAAATCTAAGGCCAGTAGCAGTCCCTTCTATGCTAAAGGGGCGTGAATCTCCAATCACTTGGACGATATAGTTTTCGTCAGTTAATTTAAGTGTGATCTGTACAATTTTTTTTAAATCTGCAAGAGAGGTAGAGGTTTGGCTCTCTCTATGAATCCCGTAGTAGTGAGTGCCAAGTTCTGTGATCATCCTAACAGGGGTTGCCTCCTCTCTTGTTCTTGCATCCTCTTGAAACCCTTTAATTACAGTTGGTAATTCAAAAACAACTCTTGCTCTTGATACTGCAGTAGCCGACATATAAAATCCTTTAACATATTAATTTTAAATATGATGCTATTTTTACCCCTTTTTGTCAAAGAGCTTCCGCTTGTAGGTTATCTTTATAGCTAGAAAGGGTTAGGAAAAGATTTGCAATTTCTTTTTCTGTAAGCGATAAATTTGGAAAAAAGAGCAAAGAGGAGGGGGAGGTTCCAGGTATACAGGCGTGATCGGCAAGGTGGAATTTAAAATTTTTTAATTCAAAGGGGGAGGAGAGTGAAATTGGAACAAAGGGAGCTTTTGATTCATTTGTCGTTAAAAAAACTTTTCTAATGGTTGTTTGGAGTATTTGTTTTAATTGAAAAAGTTTTTTTCTCTCATTTTTCATAGAGGGAATTAGCTTAATAGAAGCGTTGATCATTCCTAAATAAAGGGGTGGGATGTATCTTTCTTTGTGTAAGCTTGGAATTTTTTCAAAAAGCTCTCTTTTTAACTCCTTGGAACAGGCAAAATAAGAGACATAGGAGCCAAATCGTTTGTGAAAGCTGCCTAAAAGAAGATCGATCCCCTCTTTTTGAGCAGAAATGCCAAAACCGTGGTTGCCAAGCACAGAAAAGGTTAAACTATCATCAATTGCAAGTAGAGAATTTGAAGATTTTTTTATGCTAATTAGATCGTCAATCTCTGTAAATTCACCTGTTTTAGATGAGAGAGATTGTGCAAAAATAAGAGGTTTTTCTAAAAGTTTTGTTAAGTTTGCAAATAGGTTTGGATTCGATTCATAAAAAGTAACAGTTTCGTGCCCTAAAAAATTTGCAAGAAGATGTTCGGTTTCTGTTAAACAAGTTTCGTATGAAGAGATAGTTCTTGTAGGTAGAATACCAGAGCCCCATTTAATCGAATAAAAAACTCCTTCAGCTTTTGTGTGGGGGTGGGTAGCCAAGTTTAAATAATCAATAGATGAGAAGTTTGTGCATCCCTTATCAAGGGGTGGAAAAATGGTTCTAAGACGCTTTTGCCACTTTTGTTTTTGTCTTTTTTGTAGAAGATCCATGTTTTTTATTACCTGTAGATGAGAGGGTAGTCATCTGATGTAAGAGGGTCTCCATATGCGTAGCCTTGTTTTTTTATAAAAGTTGCAAAAGGGTCGTGCTCGACAAATTTAAAAACCGCATCGATTGTGCCATAGACAATAAGAAGAGATCTCTCCTTGGCATGAATCGGAATTTTATTTGAAAAAATTTCAATTCCGTGAGATGAGACAAGTACGCTTGCTAATATTCCTTGAAAAGAGGAGGAAGTTAAATCAATTGTTTCTGTTTCAACAATTCGATCAAAGAGCAGTCTAACAGGCTTTATGGAAGTGAGTTGAAAAATGATTTCACCAAGCTCTTTATTACAAGTCATTTTTTTTATTTCGGGATGTGTTCTCCAAAGGTCATAGCCAAATGAGAATTTTTGAAACAGAGCTGACTCTTCTTTTGAGAAAAAATCTTCAAAAAGAATCGTATCATGAGTTTCAAAATATTGGATCTGTGATTGTGTTACTTCATAGCGCATAATTTGTCTCCAAGCGTAGCAAGTCTTTGCATCGCATCGTTGCAGGTTTCTTCTGAAATAAAGGATGAGAGTCTTATAAATCCCTCTCCTAAAGGCCCAAAGCCACTTCCTGGGATTGTGATAAGGCCGAGTTCATGTAAAAGAGTGTCAAAAAATTCAAACGAATTAGAGTTTGGAATTTTCCACCAAACATAGGGAGAGTCATCGCCACCGTAAACGGTATAGCCACATCCTTGCAGGCTCTTTTTTAATTTTTTTGCATGAGAGGAGTATAGCTTTACTTGGGCTTCACACTCTTTTTTTCCAGCCCCGTAAAGAGAGCAAAAACCTGCTTTTTGAATCGGATAAGAAATTCCATTTGTCTTAATATCTTGCCTTTGTCTCCAAAGCCTATTTAATTCAAAAGCCTCTTTTGGGATAATTGTATACCCAAGTCTAAGCCCTGTAAATCCAGCAGATTTTGAAAAGCTTCTAAATTCAATTGCAACTTTTTTTGCCCCTTCTATTTCATAAATAGTTTTACAGACGTTAGTTGAGGTGATAAATTTTTCATAAGCGGCATCAATTAAGAGAACTGTTTGATTTTTCAATG
This sequence comes from Chlamydiota bacterium, assembly GCA_016866545.1. Taxonomy (GTDB): domain Bacteria; phylum Chlamydiota; class Chlamydiia; order Chlamydiales; family 2-12-FULL-49-11; genus VGMD01. The sequence continues at coordinate 9,725 of VGMD01000015.1, forward strand.
CCCAATTGACCCAGATTTCTAACTGAGGCTTTGTCATTGCGATTCCGGTTGGGTTATTTGGTGTGCAGAGATAGACGAAATCTAATTTTTTTTCAGGAGGGAGGGGGATAAAACCGTTTTCTTCTAAACAGGGAATTTTGTAGATTTTTTTTCCAGCCATCAGAGAGGCGTTATAATAGGCAGGATAGGTTGGGTCAATAATTCCTACTTCTGCATCTTTATCAAAAAGATCTTGTATATCGCAAATATCTCGTACAATCCCATCCGATATAAAAATTTCTTCTGCAGTAAATCCAAAACCTGAGTACTCACTTTCTAAAATTTTTTCTCTTAAGAAAAGCTCTCCTTCCGCGGGGCCATAACCATGAACAACTTCACCAACTTCTATAGCGCTATTTTTAAGGCTCTCTACAATACTTGGGGCTAAAGGAAAGGCAATATCGCCAACACCTAAGTTCAAAAGGTGAGCCTCTCTATTTTTTTCTTTAAAGAGGCGGACTTTTTCACTAATTGTAGAAAAAAGGTAACTTTTAGGAAGAGTTAAAAAATTAGTATTAAGTTTTGCCATGGACTAATAGTTTACTTACAAAAAGAGATTTCTGCAAGGATCAGAAATGGCTGTTTTTTTCAATCCACTCTTTATGGGAATCAAGAGGGGCAATAAGATTAAAGGAGCCATAATTTCCTTTTCCAGAAAGGATTGTGATGACTCCAAAAAGATGGGCTTCCCCCTCATTAACCCAAAATACGGGTGAGCCGCTGTCTCCTTCTGCTCCTATTGCTTCAAGCGGAGTCGATTTGATTGAATAGGGAGGGTCAAAGTAGCTTATGTACGACTCATCACACCAATTTTTAGAAAAATGAGATGAAATCTGCCCTGTAAACCCTCTTTTTTGCATGTCGAATAGGAGGTGAGTTTCAGATCTCTTTCTTGTTTTTCCGAATCCTGCAGAGATAAATGAGATAGGTAGTAGCTTTTTTTCATAATCGATAGTTGCTGGCGTAGCAAAATAAATAGGGGATGAGAGGTGAATTAAAGCTAAGTCATTATGTAGCTCTTTGATGTAGCCGTCAGCTGTTTTTGTATACTTAAAATCGTGATGTATTTGCGCCCTTCCTTGAATCGAAATGGCGCTCTCTTCTTCAGGGTTGTATAGCTCAAAAAGGAGTTCTTCTCCGTCATTTTGAATGATATGAGCTGCTGTTAAAACTGTGTATGGATCAATTAATGTTCCTGTTGCGTTTGTTACAAGCCCTCTTACAATTCCTACAGAAGAAAATAGGGCAGAGTTGCCAAACTCTATGTAAGAACTATCTAAAACATCATCTCTTCTTATGACACCATTTAAGGAAAATAGGGTTAGTGAGAAAAATAGAATTTTTAATGCAGCCATCTATTTTTTTCAATCCACTCTTTGTAAGGCCCAATAGGTGTAAAGTAATTAAAATCGTAATCTTTCTCATGAACATATAAAGACAAAACTGCGAAGAGGTAATATTTTCTATTGTGTGCAAAAAACGCCCCTGAACCACTATCACCATAGACAGAAAATCCGTTTAATCTAGATGTTGGATTCTCTTTAGAAAATCCCGAGATATAGAAGTCATCGAAGTATTCTGTGGAATGAAATAAGTAAATCGAACTTGTATACCCTCTTTTTTTCAGATCATAAAAAAAAGGGGTGAGAGAGTCTCTTCTTGTGCCCCCATATCCTGCGGAAATAAAATTAAAGGGGGGCGCCTTTGCTCGGTAGTCGAGTTTTGCAGGTTCTACAAAATAGATAGGAGATTGTAGATGGATCAAAGCTATATCATTGTGCACTTGAAAAACACCCCCTTTCTCACTCTCAATCAAGATGTATTCTTCATGAATTTGAGGAGTGCCTTCAACTCTAACCATTTCTTTTGCTTCAGGATTAAATAGATGAAAAGTAATCCCTGGGTTTTCATCGACAACATGGGCTGCTGTTAATACTGTGTAGGGGTCAATAAGTGTTCCTGTGCCGGTCGATTTTTCACCTTTAATGAGGCCTACACACATAAACTCGGGTTCTAATCCGAATTCAATATAGAGCTCATCTGCAACATCGTCTCTTCTAACGACTGCATCCAAAGAGAGAAGTAACAAGAAAAATAAGAAGAATTTTTTCATAACAAGCATCTTACGCATTAAGAATTTGTAAAGCAAGGAAATTGTTTGAAAAAAGGGGTTGTCCGATATGTCTAAACTAGGGCACTTTAGTAAGAGTGTCATCTTCAAAAAAACTGAAAAATTTCATTTTGGCTAAAAGATCGGTAGGGATTTTGATCACCCTTTGCTGGTAGACAAAGCGTGATCAAAAAATGAAATTTTTCAGTGTAATGACTATAATTTTATTTAGCAGGCTTAAAAAAGTAACCTTCTGCCGACATTCCAAGTAGTACGAGCAAGCGCTAATCCCCCTAAAGCTGCAGCAGCAGGTCCTGCTGTTGGCACAGCAAGTAGCCCAAGTCCTACAGCGGTAGCAACGTTTAATGGAGTGATGTGTCTTGTGAGTCCCCCTTCAGCCAGATGCTCTCTATGAGGTCCCTCTAAATCGGCGCCTTGGTCTTGCTCCCATCTTGGATCTTCCACTTGAGAAATTGAACTGTCATGTGTTGTTCCCTCTCGGCTCAGATTAGATAATCGATTTAAAGCAGCATTATCAACCTGCCCTGCTGTCGTGGCTACGGTGCTTCCATTGTCTGCTCTTGGGCTTACCCTTGGAGAGGGCGCTTGCGATAGTGGTGAGAGAGCTGGATCATGAAAACCTGCCACATCTGCCAAGAGTGTAGCTGAAGTAGGATGTTGTGTTTCTAATCGAGATAAATCTTCTTCACCATCGGCAGTTTCAGATGCTACAGGAGAAATGGCAGGTAGTGGAGATGGGGCTCCTCTTGGTGTGGGGGATGCCGCCGGGCTTCTTGTTGGAGGGGCAGCAGGAGATTGTTGTGGGAGAGCATCAGTAGCTGCCTGGTCTAATCTAGTAGGGGTTAAAGCAAAATCTTGTGGCTCTTGAGATCGTCCTGATGAAGATGCTTCTCTTTCACCATGGCCAGCTACAGGTCCTACAGGAGAAATGGCAGGTAGTGGAGATGGGGCTCCTCTTGGTGTGGGGGATGCCGCCGGGCTTCTTGTTGTAGAGGCAGCAGGAGATTGTAGTCGAGTGTCTAAAGTCATCTGCTGATCAGTTGCAAATGGCGGTACTATTTGCCCCTCAGGTAAAAGATCGCTAGCTGCTCGATGGGTGGAATCATTACTCGATGCTCTAGATGGCGGTGGTGCTAAGGGAGGCAAGGGTGAAGATGGATTTGTTAGAGAACTATGCCGCACGGAAGCCTTTTTTTTAGGAGTTTTTTTATCAGAACTTTTTCCCCTCTTGAGACCTAAATCGCCTTTAAGGCTCAGATTTGGGACCCTCCTTCTCTCTGAGTGGTCCGTTCTTTCTCGGATAGCAACCTTGTCTATTTTTTTATGGCTGAGAGATTTTTTTTGTCCATCTTTGTAATATTTGATTGCAAGGTAAGTATTTGCTATCACTGGTAAAAAAATAGCTGACAGGCAGATAGCAAAGCTTTTCTTGTTTAGGTGTGTCCAGTAGTGAGAGGTTTCAATTTGAGATTTTTTTAGGCAGGGGATAATTGCGCACTTTAAAAAGAGGTCAATAAGGTTTGTGGCAGAGCTTACGACAGGGATTAAATCAGAGATGTAATCTATTTTAACTAGAATAGTAGAAATTTTGTTTGAGCTCATTTTTATGCCTCCGAAGGTTTTTGATCTTCCAACATGAGTACATCAGAAGGAGAGTAATAAGTTGCTGTGCTAAATGATGTTAGGGATTGATCATCTTGATCTCTTGCGCCGTTTAGAAGGTTTGCTCTCGGGTCAGGAAGCGGTGCAACTGGTAGTATTTTATAGATTAAGTTCATGATCTTGATGCCGTGGTGTGAGAGGGGGCTTGGGTAGGTAGCGCAGGAAAAATTAAGGCCTTTAGAGGGGCCGCTTCTTCTAAAAAGGTTTCCTATGAAATCCCCACGCTGAGAGTATGAATTATAAGTTACATCAGCTCTTACTGCCCTTTCGAGACCAAGAGTAGTGCAGATTTTCGTTACGTCATTTTCAAAGATAACACCTGGGCCATTATGTGCAACTACTCTGTTTGCGTGTATTGCTCCAACAACCCCTGATAGGTAGCCCCCAAGAGAGTGTCCCGTGACTGTAACTTGGGTATCTTCTAAAATTTCGCCTCGTCTTTTTAGGGTAGTGATATATTCGTCACACGCTTTTACGTACTCTGTTAGAATCTGATAGCTAGATTTTTTAGCAAGTACGTAGGGGGCAACTGTCGATGCAGCTGCTACTGTTGCTCTGCCAAGTGTTTTTGCAGAGTGAACTAACAAAGAGAATCCGGTAACTTTTGAAACTAGGCCCGCGCTTGCGGATAATACAGCAGCGGGTCCAACAAAGGCTGCCGCAGTTGCGCCTGCAGCAGTAACTGCCGCTGCCTTCCATGGATTTTCAGCGGTGTACTCTTTTGCTGATAAGGCGGCGCTAGCTGCATGTCCATAGGCCCATTTGCATGAGCTCATTGCATCGTCAATATACCCTTTTAGGATAGATGAGTGTCTTTCAGAAGATGTGGTCCCAGTCACTTTTCTTTGTACAATTGCCTCTCCAACAGTTGATGCTAAAACCCTTGCAGGAGAAGTGAGGTCTACGTTGTGATAAGTTGATATGTGATTGCAAACATCTTGAATAGAATCATTTAAATCAGAAGGTTCTTTAAGATCGCCGATTCCTAAATCGACAATCAAATTGTGTATTTTTGTATCAGGGTCTAAGTCTAGTTGAGTTCCTCTAATGGCAACAAAGATTCTTCCTGTAACAACTTCTCTAAACGCTTGAATAGAGCAACCTTGAGGCATTGTTATCCCGAGGTCTGCAGAGGTTTGAAAAGCTTCTAAGTGGTGGCCATTAGGCTCGAAAACATCCCTATTTACTTCAGCTAGAACCTCCTCTAGCGGTCTAAAATCTTTTTCATACATAAGCTGAGAGAGTGCTCCAGTCTGAATAACTTCTACTCTTTCCTCAGCTCCAGAGAAAAAAAATCGGTTTTCGTTGGGAATTCTAACAAAAGCCTCCTCTTCGAGATCTTCGGGAATGAAGGGACAAACAAATCTTCTACTGGCTACACCATCCATTTTTACACCTCATTACTGCTATGTTGCTTACTATTTTAAGCTAAAAAGTGTATTAACAAAACGAATTTTTGTTAAATTTCATAAAGAATATATAAAGAATTTATTAAAATCAATTAGAAGTTTTTTGAAACAGCGTTTGGATTAAATTGTCTTCACGCTCGTAAAAAAGATCTAAGTCATCTACTGTCCTGTTGATAAATTCATTTGAAAGCTAAATTCTGTCTTTTTTCCCGATCATTTTGAATTTTTTTTAGTTTAATGATCATATCAAATAAAATTTTAAAAGAAGTCTAGTTGAAATTAATTCAGAAAAAGATTCATGCTTTTTACATGGATCCACTTATTTTTTTAAAAGAAAATCGAACGGAAATTGAGAGAAGGCTTGGGTATTTGTTTCATGATGAGACTCTTTTTCAACTTGCATTTATTCATAAGTCGTATTTTTACGAAAATGGGATAGCTGTTTCTGGGCATAACGAACGAATTGAGTTTCTCGGTGATGCGGTTTTGCAACTTGTGATTACAGACCATTTGTATAAAAAATATCCTGAAAAAAACGAGGGGGAGCTTTCTCAGTATAGATCTCGGTTAGTCGATGCTGCAGCTCTTTGTAAATATAGTGAAAAAATTGGGATTGCAGAATTTTTAGTTTTAGGAAAGGGAGAGAGAAAGCAGGAGAGAAAAAATTCGTTACTTGCGAATTTATTTGAAGCTGTTTTAGGTGCAATTTACCTTGATGGGGGAATTGAAAAAGTTACTCAGTTTTTGCTTAGTCAAATTAGAGATGAGATAGAAAATGCGATGAGTTTTCCGTCGCAGAGTTTAAAAACTCTTTTACAAGAGTGGGCTCAAAAGACACAGCAAATTCTTCCTGAATATGTTGTAGTAGAAGAGAGTGGACCTGATCATAAGCGTTTTTTTCGTACCGAGGTGCGCCTTGGAGAGAGTGTGATTGGGGTTGGAGAGGGTTTTTCTAAAAAAGAGGCAGAGCGCAACGCTGCTGATGACGCGCTTAAGAGGGTATTATGAAGCAAAAAGAGAGTTGGGTTTGCTCAGAATGTGGGCATGATCAGGCAAAATGGTCTGGGAGTTGCTCTGCTTGCAAAAGATGGAATACGATTGAAAAATTTATTGAGGTTGCAGAGCTTAGGCCTAGGTTCATGAAAGCTAAAACAAGGCCTATGCCTTTAAAAGAGATTGTCTTAGACAAGTTTGATAAAATTCAGACAGAGCTTAAAGAGTTTGATCGAGTTTTAGGCGGGGGAATTGTTCAAGGCTCTTTGAATTTGATCGGGGGCGACCCTGGAGTTGGAAAATCGACATTGATGCTCATGATTGCAAAAGAGCTTTGTAAAAGTGGGAAAAAAGTTCTCTATGTTTGTGGAGAAGAGTCTTTAGAGCAGACAAAAAATAGAGCTGACAGACTCTCTGTAGCAGAAGATCAGCTCTATTTATACTGCGAGACGCTTTTTTCGAATATAAAGGCTCAGGTGGAGGAGTTGCAGCCAGACGCTTTAATTATAGATTCTATACAAATTGTGTATAAGCCAGAAATTGCCTCGCTGCCCGGTTCTGTCATCCAAGTCAAAGAGATTGCTATGGAGTGTATGCATATTGCAAAACAGATGGGAATCACCTCTTTTGTTATTGGACATGTAACAAAATCTGGGGATTTAGCAGGGCCGAGAGTCCTTGAGCATATTGTTGATGTTGTTCTTGATTTTGAGGGGGATCCAGATTTAGGGCTTCGTATTTTGCGCGCTCGAAAAAATAGGTTTGGGCCAACTGACGAAGTTGCTATGTTTCAGATGGGTGAAAAGGGGCTTGAAGAGGTTGCAAATCCATCTCAAATTTTTTTGAAGGAGAGGGTTAAAGAGGCAACAGGTTCTTGTATTGTTCCTACGATGGAGGGGACGCGCGCTATTTTGATAGAAATTCAAGCTTTAGTTGCAGCATCGGCATTTTCTACCTGTGCAAGACGAGCGAGTGGAATTGATCCAAATAGACTAGCTCTCTTACTTGCTGTTTTGGAAAAAAGGGTAGGGCATCATTTTCATCATCTTGATGTCTTTGTTTCTGTTGCAGGAGGGCTTCGTATTAGAGAGCCTGCAATTGATCTTGCGATTGCCTTAGCGATTGCCTCCTCATTTTCAAATCGTCCTATTGATCCACATACAATTGTGCTTGGAGAAATAGGTCTTGGGGGAGAGCTTAGAAGTGTGCCAAGAGTTGAGAGCCGTATTAAGGAGGCCAAGCACATGGGATTTAAGCGGTGTATATTGCCAAAAAAATCGCTACCTAAGGAGATGGGGGCGCTTGAGCTTGTTGGTGTAGAGAGACTCGAGGAGGCTATTGAAATTATTTTAAAATAAGTATAGTTTGTTAAACATAAAAATAGTTGGAGGGTAGTATGGAAGAAGTAAAAAAGCACGCCCTATATTTGGGAATAGATCCGTCGTATTTTAAAAGTGAAAAAATAGTAGTACATATGCCTCTTATCAAAATTGTGAAACGTCCTATCGATTCCAAAGAGCTGCTTCGAATATTTGAACATCTTCCCGATTACACTCATATTGTTTTTACAAGCAAAAGCTCTGTTCGAATCTTTCTTGCATACTTGAAAATGCATGGTCATTTGATACAAGAGCTCTCTTTGAAATATGTGATTGCCATTGGTCATGTGACAGCTTATTACCTAAAAAGTGAAGGAATTGAGCCTTCTTATATTTCAGCAGACGAGTCTCAAGAGGGGCTTGTTAGAGTGCTTCAGTCACTTGATTTAAAAGATGGGTATCTATTGCTGCCAAAATCTTCTCTGCCAAGAACTAATCTCATCCATTTTTTAGTAGAACACGAAATCAGGCATCAAATTTGTACACTTTATGACACAGTGGAAGAGATTCCAAAAGAGCCTATCGACTTAGATGTAATTGACGAGGTAGTTTTTACAAATCCACTTACTGTCGACACATTTTTTTCAATCTACCCTGAAATTCCACTCTCCATTAAACTTCATCCGCTAGGAAATGTAACAAGAGAGGCGCTTCGAGCAAAATTAAGAGAAGTCCAACTTGTTTCATAGGAGATTACATGAGTTATGACCTTTCCAAACTGCCGCATCTAGATAACTATGTAGATGCTTATATTGATACAAAAGCGATTGAAATTCATGATACAACTAGCAATTTAGCTTATTTTGATAATTCAAAAAAAATAGAAACCGGTGATTTAACCTTTTTGATAGGAGAAAGTATGAGTTACGAACCTCTAAAACTTCCTTATGCATATGATGCTTTAGAACCTTATATTGATGCAAAAACGATGGAGATTCATTACACAAAGCACTACCAGGGGTATTTAGATAATTTAAAAAAAATAGAGGGTGTCGATTTAACTCTTCCGATTGAAGAGTTATTAATTAAAGATACTCGCACAGCAGTGCAAAATCAGGGGGGGGGATTTTATAATCATACCCTTTTTTGGCAGATGATGAAGCCTAAAGGTGGGGGTATGCCAAAGGGAGCGTTGCTTAAAGCAATCGAGAATGAATTTGGCACTTTTGAAGAATTTAAAGAAAAGTTTAGTAAGGCGGCCTTGGCACAGTTTGGGTCAGGATGGGCATGGCTTGTAAAAAATAAAGTAGATAAAAAAATTTCTATTTTACAAATGCCTAATCAAAATGCTCCCCGAATTGATATAAATATCCCTATTTTAGGTTTGGATGTTTGGGAACATGCCTATTATTTAAAATACCAAAATAGAAGAGCGGAGTATATAAAAGAATTTTGGAATGTGGTTAATTGGGAGTTTTGCGAAGCTCAGTATAGTCGGCAATAGCCTGTTTTTGGTATAATAGGATCAGAGATCCGGAGGGATAGAATGATAGACTTTATTAGATTATTCCGTAGGTCTGGTCCTAAAATTAAAATTGAGTTGTCAAAAAAGGATCGATTTAGCGGTTGGATTAAGTGTTCAGGTTGTCAAGAGCTTGTGCATGCAGATGAACTAGTTGAGACTTTAAATTGTTGCCCTAAGTGTAATTTTCATTATCGGCTAACTCTAGAAGAGAGGTTAAAACTTCTTACTGACGAAGATAGCTTTGAAGAGCTTTTTACCGATCTTCAACCTACAGATCCGCTTGAATTTTCAGATACAGAAAGTTATAAAGAGCGCTTAGAAAAAGCACAGAAAAAAACTGGGCGTAAAGATGCTATAGCTGTTGGTGTTTGTAAAATTAATAAACAAGAAGTCGCCTTAGGTGTGATGGATTTTTCTTTTATGGGTGGATCGATGGGATCTGTTGTAGGAGAAAAGATTACAAGACTTATTGAGCATGCGATTGTAGAAAGGTTGCCTTTAGTCATCGTAGCAGCCTCTGGGGGTGCTAGGATGCAAGAGTCAATTTTTTCACTTATGCAGATGGCAAAAACGTCAGCTGCTCTTGCAAGACTTGGTAGCAGGAGGTTGCCATTTATTTCTATTTTGACAAATCCGACAACTGGCGGAGTGACTGCCTCTTTTGCCTCTTTAGGCGATGTGATTATCGCAGAGCCAGGTGCATTAATTGGGTTTGCAGGACCTAGAGTGATTGAGCAGACAATGATGCAAAAATTACCAGAAGGTGCTCAAAAATCTGAATTTTTAGAAAAGAAGGGGATGGTCGATATGGTTGTCCCAAGAAAAGAATTAAAGGAAAAGCTTTCGTTTTTTCTTGAGTTTTTTATGCAAAAAACAGCAAAGTCTAATCGGAAGAAATCAAAAATAGAGGAATTGAGTAGCGTATGAGTTTGGAAAAAAGAGAAGTTTTGCTTGTTTCAGAAGACGAGAGTATAGTTCCCTTCTATGCATCAAAAGGTGCAAGTGGCGCAGATGTGTATGCAAATATTTCAGAGCCTCTTATTTTAAAATCGCAAGAGTCTATGCTTGTGCCTACAGGTCTTTTTTTTGAAATTCCAGAGGGGTATGAAATTCAAGTAAGACCAAGAAGTGGCTTGGCTTTAAAAAACCAAATCACAGTCTTAAATACACCAGGAACAATAGATTCAGACTATAGAGGTGAATTAAAGGTTATTTTAATCAATCATGGCAAACAAGAGTTTGTTATAGAGCCAAAGATGCGGATTGCACAAATAGTTTTGGCAAAAGTCGTAAGGGCAGAATTTGTATTAGCAGAAACGGTCTCTTCAAGTGAGAGGGGATCTAATGGATTTGGACATACAGGAAGGTATTAATATGTTAGCTATAGAAAATAGGCCAGTTGTCTCATTTTTAGATGTAAAAAGTAGAGAAGAGGCAATCAAAACGCTTGTTTCAAAGTTGGATATAGATCATTCTAAAGTGTTTGATGCAGTGATGCAAAGAGAGAGAGTCGTATCGACTGGTATTGGAATTGGGATTGCTATTCCTCATGCAAAAATTGAAGAGATCGATGATTTTTACGTAGCCATTGGGATAATAAAAAATGAAGGGGTTGATTGGGATGCAATCGATCATCTTCCTGTAAAGTTAGTTCTTTTAATTTGTGGTCCACAAGAAAGACATGGAGAGTATTTGCAGCTTTTGTCAAAACTTACAAAAAAAATCAAAGAGGAAGAGACAAGAAGAGCTCTTTTTGTTGCAAAAACAGAAGAAGAAGTTGTAAAAATTTTTCAAGAGTGTTAATGTCTGATTTTTTCAATTGTGAGCAAGGAAGATGGATTTACGAAAAAAAGATGTCGCTGAACTTTTAACTGTTAGTGAAACTACAATAGATTCGCTTGTTGAAAAAAGTGGACTTCCTTGTTATAAGATTCATAACGAATACCGATTCAATCGAAGTGAGATTGAAGATTGGATGGTAAAAGTATTAGCTTCTGAAAAAGGATCGCTTCCTTTTGGTGAAGAGATGGGGCAAAAAGCGCCTTTGCAACAATTTGGTCTTTATAGAGCAATTAATAAAGGTGATGTGATTGCAAATTTAGATTCTTCTTCAAAAGAAGAGCTTATCTATTTAACTCTTGATGGAGTTTCAGAAAAGCTAAGGCTTAATCCGCAAGCTGTTGCTGACCTTTTTTTAGAAAGAGAAAATTTAATGCCAACTGCTTTAAATCAAGGAATTGCAATTCCGCATACAAGAGAGTTTTTGCTAGGTGGTCTTTTCGATGCAGTTGTTGTTGTCTATCCTAAAGTTCCAATTGAGTGGGGGGCATTGGATAATAAGCCTGTTCATACACTTTTTTTTCTATTTGCCTGTGATGACAGAAGACATTTAAACTTGCTTGCAAAAATTGCACATTTTATAAGTAGTGAAGATCATCTAAGATTTCTTGAGACAAAGCCAGATCAGATGAGTCTTTTAGAGTTTATCAAAACTTGGGAGGCGTCTATCAAAGCAAAATCTATTTCTGAAATTATTCTTTAGTTATTGATTTGGTCTAATTCTTCTTCTATCTAGAAGAGCATGTTGTTGCTGAATTCTGAAAAGATTTCGAAAAAATGCAAAACAGATTGCTTGCAGTGTAAAAGGTCCTGAAATTTCTATAGAAGAGATAAGAAAAGTTTTTGTTTTTGATAAAACGGCTAATGCAAATTTTTGGATGTTTTTTGTTCCAATTAAATAGATCAGCCCAATTACAATAGAGCCTAAAACTATTTGCCGTCTTGTAATTGGGTGCGTAGGTTCTCTTTCTTGATTAACACGAAGCATTAATTAGAAGGTTCCTTTTTCCGTTTTTTAGGTGTTGCAACAGCAAGAGCTGTTTCTTCACTCTCTTTTTTTTCCTCTTCTTGCATTTCAAATAGAAGAGCCCCATTTTTCAAAACAACATGAAATGTTGCAGAAAGATTTGGGTTTCTTAAAAGCATTTCAGCTAAAGGATCTTCAAGTTCTTGCTCAACAGCTCTTCTGAGAGGGCGAGCCCCCATTTCGGGTTGGTACCCTTTTTCAACAATGTAATCTTTTGCCTCTTTAGAGAGAATCAGCTTAATATGCTTGCGATCAAGTCTTTTTTGTAACTTGCTCACTTCAAGATCAATTACTTTAACTAAATGATCCTTGTCAAAAGCTCTAAAGATCACTGTTCCATCAAGCCTATTAATAAATTCAGGTTTGAAGTGTTTTTTCACAGCTTTATCAATTTTATCTTTCATCGTATCATAATCGATTTTATCATTATCGACACCAAAACCGACCTCAGTTGATTTTCTAATGAGATCTGAGCCTAAATTTGAAGTCATGACGATAATTGTATTTCTAAAGTCGACTTTTCGTCCGAGTGAATCTGTTAAGCGGCCCTCTTCTAAAATTTGCAAAAGGATATTCATCACATCGGGGTGAGCCTTTTCAATTTCATCAAATAGGATTACTGAATAAGGTCTTTGTCTTACTTGTTCAGTTAGTTGTCCTCCCTCTTCGTGGCCGACATAGCCTGGAGGAGATCCTGTCATCCGACTAACTGCAAATTTTTCCATGTACTCAGACATATCAACTTGAATCAAAGCGTCTTCACCACCAAAGAGTTGGATTGCTAAGTTTCTGGCTAGTAATGTCTTACCAACTCCTGTTGGTCCTAAGAATAAAAATGCGCCAATCGGTCTATTCGGGTCTTTAATATCAGCTCTTGATCTCTTTAACGCTTTTGAAACGGTATTAATTGCGTCATCTTGACCGATAATGTCTGCTTTTAAGGTCTCTTCCATTTTTAAGATTTTAGAAGTCTCGGCCTCTGTTAATCTAGTTACAGGAATTCCTGTTTGCTTAGCAATAATTGCAGCAATATCTTCCCAGTCAACAATGACTTTTTGCTCTTCTTTATTTTTTTCCCACTCTTCAGAGAGCTTTTCGAGTTTTTCTCGAAGTTGCTTCTCTTGATCTCGTAGTTTAGCAGCTTTTTCATACTCTTGATTTCCGATAGAAGACTCTTTTTCTACTCGGAGTTCTTCGATTTCTGTCTCCAAAAGTGCTAAATCTTGTGGCTGGTGCATGACCATAATTCTAGCTTGCGCTCCAGCTTCGTCTAGCACATCAATTGCTTTATCAGGAAGAAATCTGCCAGCAATATATCTATCAGATAAAAGAACAGCCTCTTTTACAGCTTCATCTGTGTAGATGCACTTGTGGTGGCTTTCGTATTTGGTTTTCAAACCTCCGAGAATTTCAATTGTCTCTTGGTTTGAAGGGGGAGCCACGATGATTTTTTGAAACCGTCTTTCTAAAGCGGCGTCTTTTTCGATATGTTTTCTATATTCGTCTAAAGTAGTCGCTCCTATGCACTGAATCTCTCCTCTAGAAAGAGCTGGTTTTAAGATGTTCGAAGCATCAATTGCCCCTTCTGCAGCACCTGCTCCAACAATTGTGTGGATTTCATCAATAAAGAGTAGGATGTTACCAAGTTTTTTGACTTCATCCATAACAGCTTTAATTCGCTCTTCAAATTGACCGCGATACTTTGTACCAGCAATCATTAAAGTGAGGTCTAGGGAAATAAGTCTTTTCTTTGCAAGATTTTCAGGCACCTCTCCTTTTACAATCGCGTGTGCAAGTCCTTCGACAATAGCAGTTTTCCCAACACCTGCTTCTCCTATGAGAACGGGGTTGTTTTTTCTTCTTCTGCAAAGAATTAAAATGAGTCTTTCAACCTCTTTTTTTCGTCCGATGACAGGATCGAGGCCACCTTCTCTGCAGATTTCTGTTAGGTCATGACCATACGCTTTTAAAGCGTGCATTTTATCAGAGCCAGAAGATTGGCCTGAGGTAGATGACGATCTTTCTTGATTCTGTTTTTGACTCTGGTTTGAGCCAAGAGTAACAGGTGGAACTTGTAAATTAAATGTTTCAAGCTCTTTTAAAATTTCTTTGCGAACTTCTTTCAAATTAACATTTAAGTTTTCTAAAATTTGAGCTGCAACGCCATCTTGCAAGCGAATAAGGGCTAAAAGTAAGTGTTCTGTTCCAACATAGTTGTGGTTTAATGCAAGAGCCTCTTCGTTTGCGTATTCAAAAACTTTTTTTACTTTACTTGTGAGGGCTGGGTCTCCATAAACTTGTATCTCTGGTCCATATCCAACAGTTAGTTCAACTTCAGCAACAACAGTGTCATACTCTATGTTCATGTTTTTTAAGACATTTACAGCGATTCCCTGGCCAAGTTTCATGAGGCCAAGTAAAATATGTTCAGTACCTAAGTAGTTGTGGTTCAGTTTCTGAGCCTCTCTCTTAGCTAGCTTAATTACTTGTTTTGCTCTATTTGTAAACTTATCAAACATAAAACACCTTGCTTAACTATTTGTATTGTATCTTGCACTTTCTTTCTTGTAAATTATCGGACAAGTTTGCACAAGAAGAATTGTATAAATTGCATAAATTTTTTTTGGAGAAGTGATGTGGAGTGTTGTAAATAGCGGAAAAAAATCTGCTAAAGAAAATATGGATAGAGATGAAAAATTTCTTCAAGAGTTAAAACCTGATGATTTTCCCATATTACATTTTTATGACTTTGAAAAACCTTCTGCTACGTTTGGTGTTTTTATGAAGCCAGAGCTTTTTTTAACTAAAACTCACGGGCTTGATTTAGCAAAAAGACCGACTGGTGGGGGAATGCTCTTTCATCTTTGGGACCTAACATTTTCTGTGCTCATTCCAAAAAATCATTATGGGTATTCAGATGATGTGATGAAAAATTATAAATTTATAAATGAACTTGTTTTACAGGCAGTAGAACCATTTGTGACTCTTAGCGTGCCTGATTTGCTAGTTATAGAAGCTCCTCCAAAAGATGAGGCGTGTAGACATTTTTGTTTTGCAAAGCCTACAAAATATGATGTGATGATTGGGGGAAAAAAAATTGCTGGCTCTGCTCAAAGAAGAAAGAAAAATGGATTTCTTCATCAAGGAAGTATTTCAATTATCGCTCCCGATTTTGATTTTTTAAAAACTCTATTTAAAGAAAAAAATCTTGTTGTAGAGGCTATGAAAGATTTTACCTATATTTTAACAGATCAGGATTTAGAAAAGAGTAAACAAGCTCTTAGAGATTCTTTACAAAAAGTGATTTGTCAAGTATAGTTTTCTGCTATGAGCAAAGAGACTACAGCTGTTACGCCTATTCGAAAAGATGACTTTCCTGGTTGGTATCAATCAGTTCTTCATGTTGCAGATTTGGCAGAGCATGCACCTGTGAGAGGTTGCATGGTTATCAAACCAAACGGGTATGCTATTTGGGAAGTGATCCAATCGATTCTTGATAAAAAGTTTAAGCTCCTTGGTGTAAAAAATGCTTACTTTCCCTTACTCATTCCGCTCAGTTTTTTAGAGAAAGAGGCTGAACATATTGAAGGTTTTGCAAAAGAGAGTGCTGTTGTTACGCATACAAGGCTTGAGAAGGGTAGTGACGGAAAACTGATCCCAACATCGCCTCTTGAAGAACCGCTTATTATTAGGCCGACCTCAGAAACAATCATAGGTGCGAGTTTTGCAAAGTGGATTGAGTCTTACAGAGATCTTCCAATGAAGATTAATCAGTGGTGTAATGTGATGCGGTGGGAGATGCGTCCAAGGCTTTTTTTGAGAACTTCTGAATTTTTATGGCAAGAGGGTCACACGGCTCACGCATCTATGGAAGAGGCACAAAAAATGTCTCTTGATATGCTTAATTTGTATGCTGACTTTGCTGAAAATTATCTTGCTATTCCTGTTGTTCGAGGTGAAAAGTCTGAAGGAGAGCGTTTTCCTGGAGCAATGAATACATACACGTTTGAAGCGATGATGCAAGATGGTAAGGCTCTTCAAATGGGGACAGCTCATTTTATGGGTACAAATTTTTCAAAAGCATCTGATATTCAGTTTCTTTCAAAAGATGGTGTGAGAGAGTATGCTCACACAACTTCATGGGGAGTAACGACACGGATGATTGGTGCTTTGGTAATGGTTCATGGTGATGATAATGGAGTCATTTTACCTCCTAGAGTGGCTCCTCACCAAATTGTAATTATCCCATTTTTACTAAAAGAGGGCGATTCAAGCGAGATTATAAATCGTTGTTATAAGATCAAAGAAGAGCTTGAATCAGTAGAGTACTTTGGTAGAAACTTATCTGTTGTTGTCGATGACAGAGATTTACGTGCGGGGGAAAAGAGTTGGGATGCAATTAAAAAAGGGTATCCGATCCGCATAGAAATTGGATCTAGAGAAATCAAAGAGGGTAGAGTGCCCCTTTTTCTTAGAACAAAAGAGAAAAAAGAGGCTTTATCTATTCCAAAAGAAGAGCTAGTATCAAAAATTTCTTCCGTTTTGGATCAAATCCATAGTGACCTCTATGCCAAGGCTCTCTCTTATAGAGAAGAGAACACGGTTTTGGTTTCTGAGAGGGAAGAATTTGAAGCGATCTTTCGGAAGGAAGTAGGTGTTGGGCGATTTGTTGTGGCACCATTTAAGGGCGATAAGTCCCTCGAGGCCAAAATCCAAAAGGATTTCGGTGTAACGATTCGGTGTATCCCGCATAATCTACCTCCTTCTTGTCATTCTTGTTTATTTACCAAACAATCAAATGCAAGCCAAGTAATTTTTGCTAAATCTTACTAAGCGCCTTTTCTTGCAGCTGTAAACATGTAAATATCTAAAGGAATGTCTGCAAATTTCTGAGAGGTTCCTTTGATGGTATTTAAAACAGTTACAATAACATGTGAATGGTTCTCTGGGATTTTTTCAGCAATAACTCTATATCTTTGAAGAGTCATTGCTTTTTTAAATATCGCCTCTAATATGCTTTTTTCTTCCTCAAGAGTTAAGGGAAAATTTAATGAGTCAGGTTCTGGTGAAGAGGTACCACTAATTGTAGATGAACTTCTGCTTGATACTGAATCCATAATGTTTTCCTTATGTTAATTATGAATCAATTATATCAAATTTTAATTTTAAAATCAATCCAAAGGCTTCTGATCGCATTTTATAAACATCTTAAGTAATTCATTATTAACTACATGAGACATATTTAAGCAGTTTATATTTAGTGTTAAAGAGATGCAAAGTGGTGTTCGAGTTTTGCACTATTATACAGTTTTAAATTCCCTATACTATAAACCCTTTTCTTTGGTAGAATCCTCTGTTTTATGTGAGGGTTTTTATGTTGGCTTACTTGAGAAAATATCAGAAGGTAATTTTTGGAGTTGTTGCGTTTATGGTAATCGCAAGCTTTTCATTTTTTGGAACCTATGGCGCTATTCAGACTGAAAAGAGTGTAGTAGAAGATGTTGCTCTAGGTAAGACAATTGACTCTAAAGACCTATCTAGTAAAGAGCTTGCTCAAATGGCTCGCTTTTTACAAACAGATTTTTATGATATGATGACATCGCCTGGAAGAGGTGATGTAAATTTACTTAATGACGGTTTTGTTAGAAATGATCTTTTAAAGACAGGGCTTGGCCATTTTATTTTTCAAAGTTACAAGAGTGAGATTTGGGAAGAGCTTTCTAAAAAAGTTGCAAAATTCAAGCAATTTAAAACATATATTCACCCTAGAAAATTTGTTACATTTGAAGGTTTATTAACACAATTTGCACCTCATTACGCACAAGACTTGGAAAGTTTTCGTATTGCGCAAAATGAGGAAGAAATTTTTGACAACCTTGCAAAGCTCTATGTAGATCAAACAATCTTTCCTCCAGAAATGGTGAGACGAATGATGCTCTATATGGAATATCAATACGCTCATGCGGCAAACCCTGATCCTAATTTAAAAAATATTGATCTTTCATTATTTTACGCAAAAAATCTTACAGATTGGTTCGGTTCAAAATTTTTAGAAAAGAGTTCGTTATTTGTAATAAATGGCGCAGCGTTTGCAAGAAAGCAGGGGTATAAGGTGAGTTTAGAGGAGGCAAAAAGTCTCCTTCTTCAAAATGCTATCAAGAGATTAAAAGAATTTGATTCTTCAAAGACAATTACGAATGAAGAGTTAAATAAATTTTATAAGCAGCAATTAGCTTTATTACAAATGGACGAAAACGATGCTTTAAAAACTGCTCAAAAAATTTTAGTGTTCAAAAAATTGCTTGATGAGGTTGGAAAGAGCGTTTTTCTAGATTCTACTTTGTATACACAGTTTAATGAATTGGCATCAGCAGGTGCAGTGTTAGAAGTGTATAAATTACCCTCTTATTTGAGATGTAAAAGCGAGCAAGATTTTTTCAAATTAGAGGCCTATCTTCAGGGCGTTACTAAAAATTCATCGCCTCTATTATTAAATACAGAGTTTGCTTCTGTAGAAGAAGTAAAGAAAAAAGCTCCAGAGCTTTTAGAGAAGCGTTTTCTAGTAAATGTTGCAAGTTTAAAAAAAGGGAATTTAGTTACAGATATTGGGGTTAGAAAGACTTGGGACTGGGAGATAAAAGAGGAGAACTGGGCGCTATTAAAGCAAGAATTTAAAGAGCTTGATGCGTGTATAGAGAGTGATTATGAAGCTAGGTTTTCATATTTGCAAGGATTAGATCAACGAGTTCAGGAAAAAATAGATCAATTTGCTAGAAGAAAAATTTTAGATAGTGATCCTAATTTTATAAAAGAAAAACTATCTTTAATTTCTCCACAAAAACAGGTTATATCAGTTGCATATGCCGGGGAAGAGGAAATTTTACCAGGTATTAAGGACCAAAAAAAGTTATTAGATCTTTTAGAGAACTCTAGTGAAAGACTTTCTTGTTACAGTGAGAATGGGGAAGATTTTCATCATATTGAAGTTATTGATAAAAATGGGGCTTGGGAAGTAGTTACATTCCAGGAGGCGAGCCAAAGAGGGATGCTAGATAAGATTGTATTGAAAAGAGGCATAAAAGAGGGGAATAAGTTGTCCTCTGCAGATTATGATTTAAAGCTTGTTGCCTACATGAAAAAAATGTTAGAGCTAGTAGTTTCAGGAGATGAGACATCAGTTTTTGAAGAGGAGCGAAGAGTTGCTAGAGATTCTTTAGAGAGTGGAGCTTTTTTAGAAAGACAGTGGGATTTGAAGAGAGAAAAGATCCGTGTGATGAAAAAATCGATACCTTCGTTTCTTGACGAGAAGTTATTTTCCCGAGAAGAAAAAGAGTGGTCTGAAGTGATTTCTTCATCAGAAGGCCCAATATTTTATAGAGTAATTGAAAAATTTGTTGATACTTCTGATGTTGGGAAAAAAATACAAGAAGCTAGAGCTCTATTAGGTAGCGAAGCTAAACTAGCTCTATCTAAGGAGATACTTGAAAAAATGCAAGCATTGAATCAGGACAATGGATCTTAGAGAATTTCCTCCAATTTTACCGCTTCACTTTTTTCAAGTAGAACTTGCATTTTCAAAAGGTGGAAAACCTAAGTTGATAGAAGATCTCTCCACTTTTTTAGCAGAGGATGCATTTTCCGAAGTGAGCATATCTTTCTTAGAGGGTGGAATTGAGCTTTATCTAAAAATTTACAAACCGTTTGAAAAAGCTTGTTTCCCAGATGTTGCAAAAGGTGATGGATTCGAGCTTTTTATTGATACAAGAGGGATTTTAGACGCTCAGATCCTACATAAATATTGTCACCACTTTGTTTTTTTACCAAAAGAGGTTGACGGAATTTTAGGTGCAGAAGTTACTCATTTTAAAACAAATGATAAAAGAGAGCTCTCTTCTAAAGAGTTATTAAAAGTGAGTACATCTTTTTCAAAAAATGGGTATTGTCTTGAGATCTTCATTCCAGACAATGCACTCTATGGTTACGATTTATCAGAATCAACACGCTTTAAATTAGCTTATATGGTCCATCTCGGTTCCAAAAGTCATCCTAATCATTTTCCAAAAAGTAGCATTGACTATCAACTAAAAGAGCACCCATCGCTTTGGGCTGATGTGATTGTTACTTGATACTCTCAAAAATTGTCTAATTTTTATTGACGAAGTTTTAGTAAAAGATCACGATAGCTCATAAAAAAGTGAGGAGTCGATTTTGGAAGAGATCACAAATTCGCATGAGTGGATTAAAAAGGAAGAGGGAGTTGTAACTGTCGGCATTACTAAAAAAGCAGCTGACGAGATCGGAGAGATTGTCTTTGTCGAACTTCCTTTAGTTGGAGTAAGTGTTAAGAAAGGGGAAGAGGTAGTTATTTTAGAGTCGACAAAAGCTGCTATTGATAGCTATGCCCCGCTTGACGGTAGAGTGGTTGAGGTAAATGAAAAACTAAAAACTAATCCAGATCTTATCAATCATGATCCCTTACATGAGGGTTGGATGTATAAACTTGAAATAGAATAGTTAATTGCGGTGTCAGGCACGGCAATTCGCAAGCTTTTAAGTTTCAATTTTGTAGTAATGATTAGATTTGTAAGATCGGTCTGCAGGAATTTCATTTATATGCACTGAAATTTGAGCGCTAAAATGAATGAGTAGATCTTTAAATTCATCCTGTAAAGTTTTTAAGAGTTCGCCTCCAGTCTCTTGTAATTGAACAGGCGTACGGCCTTCTAACAAAAAGAGTTGTAAATTAATAAACGCCCTGTTTTTATCCCCATCACCAATGAAGAAATTGTTACAGCAAATTGCTCTTGCTTGGCAGCGAAAGAGCTGAGCTCCTGCTTTAGTAACTAAAGTTTCGTGAAGTTTTGAAAATAGAGGCTTAAGATCGCTTTCTTTTATATCAATATTTCCTGAGTACTCCAATCTTAAATGTGGCATTTTTTTAATCCTATAAGATTCCTTAAAAGAGGGGTGAATGTACAAGCTCAAAATAAAATAAGATTACATAACTATTTAATGTAAGTCAAATTTTTGTTAAGATTCGTAAGATGAGATTTCTAAAGAAAAAATATCTTGTGGGGCTTACAGTTTTCCTCTTTTTTTTGGCAGGAGGATTTTTTTTTAGAAATGAGATCTTTCAATTTGGTATAGAGAGTTTTTTGAATGCCAAAATTCCTGGAAAAGGGTGGCAATTTCGTTATGAAAGAGTAGTAGTAAAAAAAGGGCAGGTCTCTTTTTGCAATATTTCACTCACAACTAAAAAGCCATTTGTATCTTGTGATATTGAAAAAGTAGATCTTCATATAAAACACAGAAAAGGATTTCACTTTGATATAGGGCTTAGAGTTCAAGCGCCGTATCTTAGTGTAAAGGCAGGAGGAAAAGAGAAGTTTTTCTCATTAGACCATCTTTTTTCGAGTTTTCCAAGAGTTAGAATCGATATTGATGATGCAGAAGTTGTCTTTTTAGGAAATGAAGAGCCGATAAGGGTTTATTGTTCATTAGTAAGTGACGAATTAAGAAGATCTTTAGGAACATTTTGTTTTTCTGATAAACCTTTAGGAAAAGAAAACGAGGGCGTTTTAGTAAAGCTATACGATTGGCCTCAAGAGTCGATATTTGAGTTTGAGTTTTCAAAAGTCTCTTTTTCGTGGATGAATTGCCTAATTAAGATTTTCCAAATAGATAAATCGTATGATTGGAATATTACTCGAGGGTTACTAGATGGGCATTTATGGCTTGCTGTTTTAAAAGATGGATCAGTAAGTCAAGCTCATCTGAATTTAAAAATTCATGATGTTGAAGGGATTCATGAAGAAAATGGTATTTATACAAATTTAGATTCCCTTTTTCTAGATGCTTCTTATCCAAGCGGAAAAAAAGGAGAGGTTTTTTGGCAAAACTTCACTTTAAAGCTTGATGTGAAGGGGGGTGAAATTGAGTGTCGAGATGAAAAAACAAATGTCGATTTTGCAGTTAGAGATCTAAGTGGACATATTAATTTTCATTCATTGAAAGATTCAGAAATTTTATTGAATGGGTATTTAGATCATAAAAATGAAATTACCCCTATCGTCTTAAATGCTAATCCAAGTCCTATTGATAAAGAGACGTTAGATGTAAATCTAAAGCTATCAGACTCTAATTTTTCAACCCGGTTAAATCTTTCTATTGCAAGAGAGGGCGAAGATCTTTGTGTTGTGAGGGGCCGATTAAGTGAGATGGATGCTTCAGAACTTATTATGCTCCAACATGCGTTTGGATTTTTTTCGCCTGAGATCAAAGAATTGCAGTTAATCAAAGGGAAATTAACTTCTGAGATTAGTCTTCGCGTTCTAAAAGGAAAGATAGAGAAAGTATTACTTGATGGAATTTTAGCAGACGATATCGAAGTCTATTTTAAAGAGAGAAACCTTTTTATCAAGTGTGCTCATCTTTCAGGGAGTGCAACTCTTGATTTGCAAAACCTTTTTTCTTTTGATTTGCCTAATTGGGAATTGAATGTTCAAAATGGAGAATTTTTATTGAACGGAGATTATCCAATTCATATTCAAGGGATTAGTATGCAGCTCTATCTTTGCAGGAAGGTTTTTGAGCCTTCATGGATCAGAGCAACTTATGGAGGAATAGACATACTTTTAGATGTAGTTGGCTATTACTCTGAAGCCGATTTAAATATGCATCTTTCGCTCACAGGAGATAAAATTTTAGAGCTTCTTTGTACAAATAGAGAAGATTTTTCTAAGTTTAGTCAGCATAAAATTCATACAGATATTGAATTTCATAGACAGCTTGGCTACTGGGAAGTCTCTGGGAAAAGTTTTTTAAATGTGATTGATGATTGGGAAGATAGTGTACGATTTGGATTTTTCCTATCAGATCAAATTTTTAAAGAGGGGCTTTGGAGAAATAGAATCAGAGATTCTATTGCAAAAGGGTGGATTGAGACAGACGCTATATCATTAGAATTTATGAAGCTCATAACCGTATATGCAAATGTAGATTGGCTTTTAGAAGGGATGGGAGAGTTAAAAGCTAATTTTAATGGGGAATTTTTTGAAGGAAAAGTCAATTTTTCTCATGCAAATTTTTTCTCTCCTAAAATAGATGTTTGTCTACATCGACCAGATAACTTTGCCGAGATAAAAAAATCCGAATGTCACCTTTTTTGTGATTTTACTGCAAACGATTGGAGAGTAAGATTGCCTTTTTATGAAGCAGTTATACATGAAAAAGAGGGGGATTTATTTTTTAATGATACAAAAGGGGAGCTTTTTATTTCTGAAAACTGTTTGAAGCTAGCAAGCTTTGTAACAGAGACGGAAGGCTTAATTTTAGGGGGCGATTTAGAGTTTTGTAATTCTTTTGTAAAAGTAAAAATCGATTCTCTTGTTGGTACTGTGAAACAAGTTGAAAATGTGTTGCATCATTTTAAGGGTATAAGCGATTTTCATGCGCCTTTTGAGGGGGTGATTCGGACCAAAGAGGGAGGCATTAATTTAGTATATCACCCTGAGAAAGAAATAGAGATGGATGTTCATGTAGAACTTGTCCATGGGCTATGGGAAATTTTTCCTTTTTTACAAGTACACGAATTATCATTTGATTTTGATTTTTGTTCGATTGAAGAGAGAGCTTTTTTAACAAATGTATTAGGTAAAATACCCTCCATTTATCAAGAGGGAGGATATTTTTTAAATGGAAAAGAGATTGTGATTGAGATGGGAGACCATCCGTATGTAGAATTTGATGTTCGCCTAGAGAATCAAGTAATGGATTTAATTCGTTCTGTAGGTAGATACGAGTTTAATAACAATCAATTTAAAATAGATACCAAACAGTCGCATCTATTTACAGTTCATCCAAATTATGTAGGTCTTTCACTCGATAAAAACTTTGTTCCCAAGGAGTTTGCATTTTCAATTGATATACCTTTTTCAGAACTTGCCAATTATGGAAAAATTTTTGCAGATTTAAAGTTTTTTGACGAGTCGTTGATGGAGGTATGCAATGAGATTTACCACGTTGAAGGAGGATTGCAAACAAAAATTTCTTTACAAGAGGGTGTTTGGGATTTTGATTTAGCCACAAATGAGTTTGGTTGCAGTGCCAAAAAACAAAATGAAAAGTGGCAGATAGAAAAATTGCATATTGGCCCATTTTCTATTAGTGGAGAGTTAACAAATTTTTTATCTGGATATAAAATATCAAATTTACAAGGCAAATCTTTTGCATCAGAATTCATTTTTGAAGAGGGATTTTTAGATTTAGAAAAAAAACGGATGAGACTTCCGATTCAATTTGCGAATTTAGATTTTAAAGAGTGCATTTCAAATTCATTTGAGGGGAAAGCTTTTCTAAAAGGGGTTATAGAAGTTGACTATACAAAAGGTTTTTTAAACTCTTTAGTCGAAGCAAAAATCTCTTCTCAGGTAGAAAAAAATGGGTACGAGCTAAAATCTCTTTCAGATTTTTACTTGATCTACTCAGCTTCTGAAAGTATTGCGATAAAAGAGGGTAGTTTTTCTCTTTCATCCAATGACCTAAAAACAGTAATAGATATACCTTTTGGATCTTACTCATTTACAGATGAAATTTGGCAAGGCTTGGGTATAAAGACATGTGCTACTAATCAAGAGTTAGAATGGATATTAAAAACTGCAAATATAGAGGGTGAAGTTCCTAAAAATACAAAAGGAGTAACAGAGGCTTTTTTTGATGTTGAATTTTCTAAGGGTCAATTTTCAATAAGTGGTGTTTTTGGAGAGGGTAAGTATAGTTGGAAGGGAGAGGAAGTTTTTATTCACCAAGCAAAATGCTCCTATGATAAAAATAGGGTAGATTTTGAAGTAACTTTGCCTCTTTTAGGATCTGAATTAAACCTTCATGCAAGAGTCTATCCAGGCGATGCCCGATCTATGATTATTGAAGGGTTTGAAAAGGGGGTTGAGGGAAGGGTTTTATATGCAGAGTGCTTACTTATCGATGAAGTTGACGATTCAATAAATTCTTTTTCGAATTCATTAAAGCGCTCTTGCCATATTCAAAAAATGCAAGGTAATTTATTTGGATTAGATTTTGAATTTCTTCCTATAAACAAAATGGAGGATTTTTTATTTATAGGTGATATAAAAATTGATGCCGATTTATTAGCAAAAGCTCTTGGGCCTGATGTGAAGGAGCTTGTAGAAGAGTTAAAATTTCATAAAGGGTATGAGTTAAAAGGTGAATTGCAAATAAACAAAGATAATTTAAAAGAGTCTTATTTTGAAGGGTACTTAAAAGGGAGAGATTTTGATTTTGCTGGATATCTGCTTAAAACACTACTTTCAGAGATCCGAATCGATCAAAAAGGTGCAACATTAAAAGATCTATTAATTTCCGATGAAGGGGTTACTGTCTCTATCCCAGAATTAGTGATTGAAGCCTCTCAAAAGGGTGATTTATCTTTGCACATTAAAGAAATAGAGATAAATGAGCTCAGACCATCTCTTTTGAAGAAAAAGCACACACATCAAAGGCTAAAACCGTTTTGTATTAAAACGATGGTGTTTCAAGATGTATCAGGGTATTTAGCTGATACAAAAACTTTTACAGGAAGGGGCTCTCTTACATTCAATAACACATTTAAGGAGGGGCATAATCTTTTAGATATTCCCATCGAAATTATTAGTAGATTAGGACTAGATATTGGACTGCTTGTCCCCATACAAGGTGAAATTGATTACGTTATCAAAAACGGAAAAATTGTGTTTACGAAATTAAAAAATAGCTTTAGTGAAAGCAAAAGATCGTACTTTTATCTTTGGAATAAAACAGAGTCTTATCTTGATTTTGATGGAAATATGCACATTGATATTCGAATGAAACAGTATGTTTTATTTAAAATTACAGAACTTTTTATTCTCTCTATCCAAGGATCTTTGGATAAACCAAAATGTTTTCTCCGCTAATTCGGTTTCTTTTTCCAAAAACTTGTCTCTACTGCGGAGAAATTCACTCAGGCAGTGAGCTTCTTTGTCAAATTTGTCTCGTGGGGCTAGACCTTATTTATCCTAAAAGAAGATGCGAAACTTGTTTTAGAGAGAGCGTCTATAGAAAATGTCTCTTTTGTATAAAAATACCCTCCCCCTGGTATAAAGCGGGCTCTTTATTTCTTAAACATGATGCAGCAAGAGTGCTTTTATCTGATCCAGAGAGGTTTGGAAAAGAGATCGCAGCTTTTTTTGCTATTCAATACATAAGACTTAAATGGCCTTTTCCTTACGCTTTTTACGCAGAAAAACATTTAGCTGCTCCAGCGCACTATTTTTCAAAATTACTTCTTTTTAGAAAGGTGCATCATAAAAATGAGTATGCTGGTCAAAAAATTTTGTTTTTGGCAACCGATATAGAAAAAGCTGAAATACCTAGATTTCTTATGGGCTCTAGAATCTACTTATTAAGTTTTCTATTCTAAGAAACTAAATTGCATGAGGAGATCTTTTTTAGAAATAGCGCCCAAATAGAGAATTAGTCTTCTTCAGATAGATCGATCCACCCAAAAGAGACACTATTTGCAATTTTTGCGATATCAATTTTCCCATCAGTAGAAAGGCGTCTAGTTGCAGCAACTAATGCAGCTAAAGAAATAGCTATATTTTCAAATCCTGTTGCTAGGCTGACAACTGAAATTGATGAGAGGACGCTATCTGGGGCAATCACCATACTAGGCGATGTAATTGCTCCAACAACGATTCTAGTCGCTGCTTCTGGAAGAGCTAGTACCGCACAACCACTCATTTGTATAGCGCAGGAGCATTTAGAAGAAAATGTTTTTTTGCTTCTTTCATAGCCAATAGCTAAACCATGGATGATAGGAAGGGTAAACGAGGAGATTCGAATATTTTTCCAATTTTTTTCTGTTGCAAAATTTGGTTTATCTGTGTCCTTTATGAAAAAAGTCTTGCTTATAGCTTGCATCAGATTTCCGTGATTTTAAGATTCAAGATTTTGTTTTGTCATTTGAATTTGACGTCTTAGTGTTTCATCCGTCTCTAATTGTTTTTTAATTTTATTCCAAGAGTGTAGAAGTGTAGAATGAGTTTTTCCACCAAAAGATGAGGCAAGCTTCATTAAAGATTCATTAATTAACTCTTTTGCTAAGTACATTGCAACTTGTCTTGGAAAAGCTACCTCTTTTTTTCTTGTTGATCCCCTTAGGTCTTGAACTCTTACATTAAACATCGATGAGACACTCTTTAAAATGCTCTCTACTGTTACTTTTTTTTGTGGGACGTACTGGAATAGTTCGCTTAATGTAGTCTCAACTATTTCTTGTGTCACTTCTGTCTGAATTAGACCGCAGTATGCACTTAATCTATTAATTGCTCCCTCTAGTTGTCTAACATTATTAAAAATATGCTCTGCAATGAAGAAGGCTACTTTTTGGGGAATTTTGAGGCCTTTTCTCTCTGCTTTATATTGTAAAATCGCAACCCTTGTTTCTAAATCAGGAATACCAATATTTGCAACAAGACCCCACTCCATTCTTGCAATCAATCTCTCTGAAAGCTTTAAAGCACTTGGTGGCTTGTCGCTTGTAATTACAACTTGTTTATTTTGATTAATTAAAGCTTCAAAGGTGTTGCAAAATTCTTCTTCAAAATTGAGTCTACTTTGTAAGAATTGGATATCGTCGACGAGAAGAATATCAAGATTGCGGTAAAACCGTTTCATTTGATCAACAGATTTGTTTCGTAAGCTGTCGACTAAATCATTTATAAACTGCTCTGTTGTAATGCATTGAACTTTTATCTTTTTATGTTTTTCTTTTACATAGTGACCAATGCTATGCAAAAGATGCGTTTTCCCAAGTCCTACACCACCGTGAATAAAAAGGGGGTTGTATGATTTTCCAGGTCTGAGTGCAACGCCAACTGCTGCAGATTTTACAAATTGATTAGATGGGCCTTCGATAAAATGTTGAAATGTGTAGCCGATATTGAGTTTAATTTCATATCTGTCATCACTCTCTTTTTTTTCCTCTTGAATGACAGGCTCAATCACTTTCTCTTCTCGCTTAGGCTCTTTAATAATAAAGCGAATAAGGGGATCGCCTTTACTATTTAGTGGGAAAAATGAGATGAGTTCATGACGGTAGTTTGATAGAAGGTAATCTTGTACAAAGACATTTGGAACTTCAAGAACTATATCTGAATCATTAGAAGGAACAAAATGAATAGGAGCAATCCAGTTTTGAAATTCTGCTAAAGAGCACTTTTTTTGAAGAAGGTCAACAAATTCTCCCCATATCTCTTCAGCATCTTTTACGAGCATGTACTAATTCCTCCGCGTCTATATCTATGTACTGGTACTGATTAAAAAGTAAAAATTTTTGCTTGTTAATCCCTTTTTAGTAAATCGCATCCAGAGTTATGAACAATGTTTCCACAACATATTCTGAAGGTGTAATTTACGATCAAAATCTACCAGCTTGTAAATAACAAAACAAGTAGATTTCTAGGATGTCGGGATAACTTCTTTAGCTTCAGTTTATACATTCAAAAAATCCTAAAATTTTTCCTCGAAATCTTTTTGTTCACAGTTTCATAGTAGATTACATTTTGGTTGATATTTTTTTATTAAGTTCATCTTCATCTTTTGATCTAGGCTCATTCCGCCTCAAAGTTACAATGTTTGGGTTTCAGCGCTTGCAAAACCTGATTAAAATATGTGGCGATCTTTTGGCCGAAATAAATTTATTAAAGTGTTATAGGAGAGCAGTGATTTCAAAAAGATCACTATTGATAGGCAAGTATTAGCGCCTCTGCTTGGTTAGCAATTTTTGCATCACGGTGATTTTTTAATAAAGCTGCTTGCTCTAGCCCTTGCTTATGGTAGCCTAGTAATAATAGAGCTTTTGCTCGATTGATTAGGGTTGGGGGATTTTCAGGATCTTGTTTTAAAGCTCTGTCAAAAAAGTTTAATGCTGTTAAGTTGTCTCCTAATTCTAGGTGGAGGGCTCCTAACGTTTGAAGGTCATAGCTTGAATCTGGGCAAAGAACAACAAGCGCTTCAAAAAATTTTAATGCAATTTTATAGTGGCCTTGCTTGATATAGGAGTAAGCTACAAATCTTAAGTCGTTTATTTCGTTATCATTCCATCCTAACAGGTCTAGCCACTCTACATCGCTCATATACTAACCTTTGCTATATCGGTAACGCTCCGAAATGATTTGAGCCATGATTTTATTCAATGAGAGAATATTTTGCATCATTTCAATGAGTGTATTTGCTTCTTTATCAATATGTTTGCCCTCTTCACTCCCTTCGGAATCAGGGTTTTTATCCCCATTTTTCTCAAGGACACTTTTTGATTTTTCTTCTTTTCGTTTCGATTCAATTCGACTCATTTGTAATTCTAATAGCTCTACTGGACCTAATTTAGGTGCAAGTTGAAAGGTAAAGAGCCTCCCTTTTTGATCATTATAGTTTAAAGGTGGGGGCATAAGACTCCAAGTGCTTCCTTTAGTTCCTAATTCAAATAGAATTTGATAGTCAGTAACTATTATAGGTTCAAATACATCAGTTGATAGCTGTGAGGCGATGGCCCGAGAGTTGCTTGCAAACTCTTCATCAAAATATTTTCTGTTTTCCTCGTAATGGAGGTAGCTTTGTATGCCTAGGTCATCAATAGTTTTTGTAGATTTAACACTCATAATTTTGTCATAGCAGAAAAGGTTTTTTTCGCGGGTAAATAATTTGTCTTTACTGTATAGTTTTAGGCTTATTACCTTAAAATAAAGGATTTATTGTGACTTCTGCACCTCTTTTAGCCGCTAGCCTGCAAATCAACTATGAAAGAGTGTATGAAAAGGTGAGGGATGGAGAGTGTGTTGTGTTAAGAGTTCCATTCTTAGGGTATATTAATTATTTTCACAGCTGTGTAAAGCTTGAATTTCCTAAAATACAAAATCCTAAAGATTTTTCAATCACTGTAGTTGATTTTGAGGAATATCCCGATTTATTTAAAAAATGGAGTGATTTAATTAAGGCTCATGGGGAAAAGTTTTGTACTTGCGGTCTTAAAGAGGGAATTATCACTTTTAAATGGATAGAGAGTCAGGTTAAATATAGAGGTGTTCACTCGTGAGTGCATCTTTAGAAAGTGTGGATAAAGCCCTGCTTTTAGAAGTTTCAGAGCTCTCGAGAGGTGAGTGGTTTAATGGGTGTCATCGGAATATAGATAGAGTTTTTTCGTCCCATTTTTCTAAAGAAGAGTTAATCGATAGAATCTCTTGGTTAAAGGATTCATTTTATCCAAGATCTTATCAGAAAGTATTACAAATTTGTATCAGACTATTTAAAAAACATATTGGTGTTATTCCCTCATATTTTGATGAACATTACCATTTAAGTGTGATCGGAATTAAAGAGATTGTTCAGCAAATAGGTAGTAAGAAAGGTTTGTCTTTTCCGATATATCCTTGCAATCTTGATACTCTGAAGAGTTTTTTTGCGTCAGGAGAGTTATTTTCTGGGTTTGTTTATGTTAATGAAGTGCTGCATTATACACCTATATTTATTCAGAAAAATGAAACGAGTGGAAAATATACGCTTGCTATTACAGATTCCCTCGGGTGTCTCTATATAATGGACTATTTTTTTTCAGTTTTAGATATGTCTTTAATTGAAGAAGTCTATGTGAGCTCTGCAAGACGGCAAAACGACTCGGATAGTTGCGGTATTTTTTGTATTCGCGATTTTTCCAAATGGATCGATCATATTAAATCTGGAAGATCGATTTCTGAAGTCCTTCAACCTTTTGTGGGTTATAGATCGCCCTATTATACACTTGTGCCCTTTAAGGTATTAGGTAATCTTCCTGAAGAATTTCTTCGGTCGGCTCAGTCAATTGAGACAGCTTCAATAAGTCCGGATAAAGAGGCTACAAGAAGCTATTTTTATGCAGGACGTGGGGGATCTTTAATAAATTGTAAGATGGAGAGATACCACATAAAGTGCGTTGCAAAAATTTTGAAAAAAATATTTTAAAATTCCCACTTATTCCCACTTATCTTTTTTTAAAATAGAGGACTGGTTTTCTACTATTTGTGTGTAAGAGTTTTTTTTAAATATTAAGTGTAAGGGGGGATTTTATCCAAAATCGCTTGCGAAGTTTCTAATCAATTGTTAGTATGTGGGAAAATGTGGGAAAAATGGCAAAATCGTTTTTTAGTGGCTCTTATAGTGCAAAGTTAGACGAGAAGAACAGGTTTGTTCTTCCTCAAGAACTTCGCTATCAGCTCGTAGAAGACGGTAAGCTTGAATTTACTATTGCTCTAAGTATGGGTGGTTGTCTTGCAATTTATCGAAAAAGTGACATCACAGAGATTGTAGAAAGGTTCAAAAAAAAGCAGCACATTGCTAAATTTCAGAAGTTTTTTACCCTCTTTTTTTCAACACTTGTTGAAACAACTTGTGACAAAGTGGGAAGAATTATGATCCCTTCGGTATTAAAAAACGGCGTTGGGATGAAGCATGAAGTGATTATTGCAGGAGCTCTTAATAAAATAGAGCTTTGGCCAAAAGAAGTGTATGAGAAAGACTTACTCAAATTTATAGACGGCGAAACGGATGGAGATTTACAAAAAATGATGGAAGAGGCCTTTTCTTTACTCTCAGAAGATGAGGAAGAAAATAGATTAGAAACTGCAATTGAAAGAGTACAAAATGAGGTGGTAAAACTATGAATTCCCCTCATGTTTCAGTAATGGTTAATGAGATGCTTGAGTACTTCGAAGGTCTTCACATCAAAGTTTTTTTTGATGGGACACTTGGTGCTGGCGGGCATGCAAAGGCAATGTTAGAAGCGCATCCTGAAATTGAAACCTATATTGGGTGTGATAGAGATCCTTCCGCTTTAATGATTGCAAAGCAAAATTTAAAAGCTTTTGAAAAAAAGATGAAATTTTTTCATGGCAATTTTCTTGATCTAGATAAGATGATCGCATCGATTGGAATCAAGAATGTAGACGGTTTTTTTTTGACCTAGGAGTGTCATCTATGCAATTTGATGAAGATTTTAGAGGGTTTAGTTTTCAGAAAGAAGGCGTGCTTGATATGCGCATGGACCCGACTTCGGACATTACGGCTAAAGATGTTGTGAATGATTTTTCCGAAGAAGAATTAGGGACTATGTTTAGAGATCTTGGAGAAGAGAGATTTTGGAGACGGGGCGCTCGAGCAATTGTTGATGCTAGAAAGAAAAAAGAGATTGAAACCACTACTGAATTGTCAAGCGTTATTGAAAAAGCAATTCCTAGAAAAGGTGCTATTCACCCTGCAACAAGAATTTTTCAGGCTATTCGCATATACATTAATAAAGAGCTTGAGTCTATCGAGGGATCTTTAAAGAAAGCAATTGATGTGCTAGCTCCTGGCGGAAAAATTGGTGTGCTTAGTTTTCACAGCTTAGAAGATCGAATTGTAAAAAATGTCTTTCGAGATGCTGCTAAATCTATTAAGGGAATTGATAAAGCTCCTATTTTAGAAATTATAACTAAAAAACCAAGAATCCCGACTTTTAGTGAGAGACGAATTAATAGAAGATCGAGAAGCGCAAAGCTCCGTTTTGCTGAAAAAATATGAAGAAGATTTTTTTTATTCAGGTCCTTATTTCGGCATTTTCCTTTGGAGGAGTTCTTTATGCATACGTATCTGGTCAAAATGAAATCACAAAAGTTCGGATTGAGCTTCCTAAGTTAACAAGAGAAGTTAGGCTTTTAGAAGAGCAGAATTTACGTCTTCGATATGAAATAGAGCGATTCGAAAATCCAAAACATTTGATGGAACTTGCAAAAAGACCTGAATTTAGTCATTTAAAACACCCTCTTATTGGTGAAATTTTTGTTCTACAAACAAAAGAAGAGGCAAGTCAAACTCCTCAAGAAGTGATAAATCCTTCAAGAGTGCGCTCTATTTATGTTGGAAGCGGACCGTTCTCGCCTTTGGAAAAATAATTTTTTCTATTATGAGCAATAGGTATGAATCAGAGATTTCGTTTTGTTAGCGTTGCTATTTTTGTCTTTGCTCTCTTTACAGCATTAATTATCCAATTCTATAAAATTCAGATTTTTGATCATGAAAAGTGGGTGCATGCTGGGAAAAGTCAACATCAGACAGTTGTAAAAGAGCCTTTTAAACGGGGGGTCTTTTATTCAAATACAAGTTTAAAAAAAGGACATATTGAAGAAGATCAGCCGCTCGTGATTGATGTCTTAGCCTATCATGTTCATATCGACCCTTTTTTAATTCCCGAAACATTAAAAAAAGAGATGTCCGACCAAATTGTTGCCTTATTGAAACTTCCTCAAAACACAATTGATCATTTTTATAAAAAAAGTCGTTACAGAAGAATTGCTTGTATGATTTCTACAAAAGAGAAAGAGATTGTAGAAGCGTTTTGGAGTGAGTATGCAAAAAAGAAAAAATTACCGAAAAATGCTTTGTATTTTGTTAAAGATTACCAAAGAAGTTATCCATTTGGAAAAATGCTCGGGCAAGTTCTTCAAACAGTGAGAGATGAAAAAGAGGAGAAGACTCATCAGGCTATTCCTACAGGTGGATTAGAAGTTGTTTTTCATAACTATCTAAAGGGGAGTGAAGGGTCTAAGGTTATTTTGAGATCTCCTCGTTATGAAATTGATAGTGATTTTTTAGAGACTCCGCCAAAGGATGGGGCAGATGTCTATTTAACAATTAATCATATTTTGCAAGCAATTGTAGAGGAAGAGCTTGCAAAGGGAATTAAAAAAGTTCATGCAAAAAGTGGTTTTGCAGTCATGATGAATCCATTTACAGGAGAAATTTATGCAATGGCGCATTACCCATTTTTTGATCCCTCCCACTATAGAGACTATTACAACGATCCTAAAAAATTAGAGCATACAAGAATTAAGGCAATCACAGACTGTTTTGAACCAGGATCGACTACGAAAGCAATTACGATCGCAATCGCTTTAAAGGCGAATCAAGAGTTAATAGCGCAAGGCAAAAAACCGATTTTTGTTCCAAGTGAGATGATGCGCTCTGATAATCATATGTTTCCTGGAAGAACACAACCTCTTAAAGATGTAACTGATCATAAGTTTTTAAATATGTATATGGCGATTCAAAAATCGTCGAATGTCTATCCTGCAAGATTGGTTCAGAGGGTAGTTGAAACATTAGGTCCAAATTGGTATAGAGAACAGCTTGTAGATGTGTTTGGGTATGGGAAAAAAACTGGAATAGAGCTTCCTTATGAAAATCCTGGTATGGTGCCAACGCCTGGAAAAAAATATCGAAATGGAAATTTTGAGTGGTCTCTACCAACTCCCTATTCACTGGCTATTGGGTATAATTTGCTTGTTAATTCGATTCAGGTTGTTCGTGCGTTTTCTGTTTTTGCAAACGGAGGGTATTTAGTAGATCCAACTCTTGTTAGAAAAATCATGTCAAAGGACGAAGTTCTTTTTGATAATATGCGTATTAGGTCAAAGAAAAAAGTTCTGGATGACCAAATCGTTAAAGAGATGGTTAGAGCTTTGAAATATACAACAAAGCCCGGTGGTGGAGCTGTTCTCGGGGATATAGCAGGGTTTTCCGAGGCAGGGAAAACAAGCACTTCAGAAAAATTGATAGGTGGGCAGTATTCTAAAACAAAACATTTTTCGACATTTGTTGGATTTGCTCCTGTTAATGATCCGCAGTTTGTTTTATTTGTAGCAGTTGATGAGCCAGAAAAAATGTATGTTCCTGGTTTTGGGACAACTCATTTTGGAGGCAAATGTGCAGCACCTATTTTTCGAGAGATTGGAAAAAGAACACTTGAATATTTAGGCATTCATCCGGATGATTGTTACGGATATCCAAAAAGTGACCCAAGATCATGTCTAGAAAAATCTGATTGGATGAAAGAGGTGAATCAATTAAATGAACTCTATAAGAAATACAATTAAGCTAAAAAAGCTCCTTGAAGGCTTAGAGATTAAACTGATTAAAGGGCCGAAAGATATTGAAATAACAGGTCTATCTAGTCATTCTAAACAAGTAGGCCCTGGATTTCTCTACATTGCAAAACAAGGTGGAACTTATGACGGAAATCAATTTGTCCAAGATGCTGTCTTGGCAGGGGCTGTGGCTGTTTTAACAGATCTTTTTAATCCCTTTTTAGAGGGGGTTACACAAATTATTGTATCAGACACGAAAATTTTTGAGCCATTGCTTGCAGCAAAATTTTACGATTACCCTTTTCAAAAGCTTTTTCTTGTTGGTATCACAGGAACGAGTGGAAAAACAACTACTTCTTATTTAATTCACCATATTTTTAAAGATGCAGGTCTTATTGGTACAATAGAGTCTATTGTAGGACAGCACCATATCAAAAGCGATTTAACAACACCTGATTGTATTACTTGCTACAAGCTTCTTAAAGAGATGTGTTTTGAGAATTTGGGTTCTGCTGTAATGGAGGTTACTTCTCACGCTCTTTCTCAAAATAGAGTTGATGGAATTAGGTATGATGTTGCTATTTTTACAAATATAACCCCCGAGCATCTCGATTATCACGGCACTATGGAGGCTTATATCCAAGAAAAAGCAAAGCTTTTTAAAAGACTTAAACCAAACGGGATTGCTATTTTAAATCAAGATGATCCGATGAGTTCATTTATGAAATGTAGTAATAGAGTTGTTACCTATGGAATAGAAAACTTTTCTGATTATCGAGCAGTAGATATTAAAATGGATCCTTCAGGAACTGAATTTAAGATAGAGTTTCATGGAAGAAGTGAGCAGATTAAAGTCCCCCTAATTGGAAGATTTAATGTATATAATGTTTTAGCAGCTGTTGCTTGTAGTATTGAAAAAGGGATTTCGTGGGAGGAGATTAAGAGACTTGTTTCGACATTTAAATCAGTTCCTGGAAGGCTTGAACGAGTAAGCTGTAAAAAGGAGGCGTTTGTATTCGTCGATTTTTCTCATAAAACAGACGCTTTAAAAAATGTGCTTATGACGTTGAGAGAAATAGGAAAAGGGAGAATCATTACTATTTTTGGGTGTGGAGGAAATCGAGATCGCGAAAAAAGACCAAAGATGGCAAAAGTTGCAGAAGAGTATAGCGATTTTGTAATTGTTACATCAGACAACCCAAGAAATGAGGATCCTGAAGATATCATTCGAGAGATTCAAAGTGGGTTTAATACAAAAAATTACTTAATAGAAATTGATCGAAAACTTGCGATTCAAAAAGGGCTTCAGCTCCTAGAAAAGGGCGATATTCTTTTAATTGCTGGTAAGGGGCATGAAAATAATCAGATCTTTGCAGATAAATCTATCTTTTTTGATGATGTCAAGGTTGCAAAGGAATTGGCAAATATTGTAGGGTGATGGAATGATAAAATTTTTTGCTATATGTTTAGCCTTTCTTTTTCTTGCGTCGTGTTCGCAAAATAAAACAAGCTCAAAAACAGAAGTTTCAGCCTATAGACATGCCCCCGATAAAAAGGCAATTGTCCATAAAAAAGAGATGGTTCCTCTTGTTGTGATAGATCCAGGTCATGGCGGCTTTGATTTAGGAACACACAGCAAAACATATGAGGAGAAAGAGATTTGCTTAAAAACAGCTTCCTATTTGCGTAAGCATTTAGAAAAAGCGGGCTATCATGTGATTATGACACGTAGCCGTGATGAATACCTCCCGTTGAAAAAAAGAGCAGAAATTGCAAACCAAGCGAAGTGTCAAGTTCTAATAAGCATCCACTGCAACGCTGCAAAAAATTCTAGCGCAAAAGGAATTGAAATTTTTTATACGCAAAAAACAGAGCCGTGGAGAGCTAAAAAATCAAAAGAGCTTGCACAAAGTGTTCTTTCAAGCCTGCTTTCTGGAACAGGTGCTGAATCAAGAGGTATTAAAGAGGGAAATTTCTGTGTCATTAGAGAGACAAAAATGCCGTCTATTTTGATTGAAACAGGTTTTCTTACTAATGAAGATGAAAGAAAGAAGCTGAGTAACGATTTTTACCTTGATACAGTTGCCAAGTTGATCACTGCAGGTGTTGATAAATATTTTCAATCCTAGTGAGTAGATGGCCTATCTATTAGGTCTTAAGATTTTTAATAGACTTCTTTTGAAATCACTATACATCTACTTCTTTAAATTGATCTTTTTTCGTCTCTTGCATGTTCGCTTCCTCGCCTTATCGACATGGATAATGTTCTCGCTTCAATAAATTGCATCGCTCTCGGTGGTCCGTACACAGTACTGTCCCACCGCCCTTTCGGTCTCGTTTGATGCGATTTCTTTTTGCGATAATCGGCTATAGTTTGCCCCGAACCTTCGGTCGATGGCAGAATATTCTATCGGGTGCTACTTACGTGCAATATAAAACCGTTCCTTTCTTGCAG
>VGMD01000016.1 GCA_016866545.1 Chlamydiota bacterium
CATTATTTGTAATCGATGTTGTACCCGTATAAGCATTAACATGTTCAGCCGATGCTATTGTCCATGTCCCTGCATTTGTTACAGTCACACTGCCACCATCAAAAGGAATAGCTCCGCTAAAAGTTCCCGCCGGAGCTTTAATCGATAAATTATATCCGTTTAAATCAACAGTTCCTGCAATTTGTC
This sequence comes from Chlamydiota bacterium, assembly GCA_016866545.1. Lineage (GTDB taxonomy): Bacteria > Chlamydiota > Chlamydiia > Chlamydiales > 2-12-FULL-49-11 > VGMD01. The sequence continues at coordinate 187 of VGMD01000016.1, forward strand.
CAAAACCTTGCGGATCATTAATTGCTCCAACAGAATAATTGCCCTGTAAATTTATTACAGTTGTCAAATCCATGACAATCGTAGAATTATTATTACTTCCAGAGGCATTTAAAACGGCATTTCCTTGAAGAGTTGTTGATCCTAAATAGGTATTACTTCCTGTCATAGTAAAAGTTGTGCCTGCCGGAAGAGTAAGCCCTCCACTACCTGTAATGCCCCCTGAAAAAGTTCCAGCACTACCAAGACCTGCTAAAGTGACAATTAAATTAGAATTATCTAATGTTAATGTTCCTGATCCTGATCCATTTAATGACTGAATTGTAAGAGCAGTTGTTTGCTGAAGAAGTAAATTCCCCCCTGTAAGTAAGAGGCCTCCTTGAAAATTCGTAAAGGCCCCTGCATTACTTAAAGTAAGTGTAGTTGACCCAGTTTTTGCGAAGATTGAATTAGTGCCTCCATAAATTGTACCAGCAAATGTATTAGCTGCGGTATCGTTTATAGTTAATGTATTAGAGCCGATCTTAACCTGATTTCCTGTAGCGCCACTTAAATTTGCAATCTCATTATTTGAAGAGGACGCACTCACATCTAAAATAGAGGTCCCACTCATTGCAATTGATGACTTAGACCCCAATCTATTTAAGCCAGATACAATAAACTCCCCCGAATCAATTTCAATCGTTCCGGCATTCGTAGGACTAATGGTCCCCGTTAGCGTAAAATTATTCGTTCCTACTTTATGGAATGTCCATCCGCTGCCACCTGTCGTAATAGTTCCTGCAAATGAAGATAAATTATTATCTGATCCAAAAATAAGCTCATTTACCCCCAAATTGACATTTGCATTGCCCGTACCACCTAAATTTGCAATTGTGACCTGAGTTGCTTGAGGCTCACTCATATCTAGCACCCCATTTGTACCAATTGCAAGAGCAGAGTTTTGTGATAACGCATTTGGAGCCCCCACTTTCAAAGTAGCTGTCCCGCTTACTGTTGAAATCGTTGTAGGTCCATAGTAATCATTCCACGTGGAATCAGGTGTTGCTATCGTAAATGTGCCATCCCCTGAAAGTGTCAATCCTCCAGGGGGGCTTGTTCCATTATCTGTTATTTGTCCATAAAATACCCCTGAGGGGGCAGAAAGAGTAAGAGTTGTTGTATTCAAATTAAGAACCGGAGGATTAGTATCAGTAGATAATATCACCGGTGTTGTCACAGTTGCTACAGTGAGGTTTGCAAAAGTATTACAATTCATACTGGCGCCATCATCTAAAAGCACCGTGGAATTTGGTGAAAAACAGTTATTTGCTGATGCAGATAGATTGGCCCCATTTTGCACCTCAGTTGTTCCTGAATAGGTATTTGCCCCACCTAAAAATAGGCTTCCACCCGATATCGTCATGCCGTTAGAGCCAGTGATGACCCCATTTATTGTTAAATTAGCTCCGCTCAAGTTAACTGCAAAGGAAGAGCTACTGATCATAGCTATATTTGAAGAAATGAGAGGCGCAGCAGGACCCAAAACAGTAATTCCTGAGTAGAGATTTAAGGCATTTCCGGAAATAGTTTTAGTGGAACTCCCACTAAACTGCAAAGTACCTGCAGTTTGTGCGGCTGTGTCGACGTTTACGGTATAATCACCAGAAATATCAGGAAATATCGCCGTGGTACTACTCGTCGGTAGAGTCTGTGACAACCAATTAACTGTATTTGTCCAATCTCCTGGTGAAGTAGCACTTTGCCACGTGTTTGTATCTGCACAAAGTTCGAGTGCTAAAAGGCCACAAGAAATAATATATGTTGAAAATTTCAAAAAATGCTCACTTTTTCATTATTTCATCATCACAATCACACTTGTTTGAGAAGTTGTTACAGAATATTGATCAGGGAAATTAATTGTAGAAAACATTCCTACTATATTTTGACCAGCTGTAATGATCTCAAATGTATCGCCAGGAGAGTATTTTTCAGGAGCGATTACATTTAAAGTCACATTATCTTCGATTGTAAATGTATCTGTCACTCGCAAACAATCAGTTCCTCTCTTATCTAATCTAATTTCAATGGTACTTGCTTTTCCTTGTGTGTAATTTCCAACAACAGTTAAATTTCCCAAGCCATTACCTACTCTACACAATCCGTAATTCATTACATTCCCTATAATAAGCCCACTCCCCATAAGTGTGGCTCCTTGATTAATCGTTAAAGGGGAAGAAATAATGCCTGTTAAATTAAAAACACCTTGATTGATAGTTGTAGGACCTGTGTACGTGCTTGCTCTTGTTAAAGAAAATGTACCACTCCCATTTTTAGTAATGCCCCCACTTCCTGAAATACTCCCATGAAAAGCTGTATCGGTGTTATCACCAAAAATAAGTAACCCACTTCCTAGACAAATATTACCTCCAGAAATTCCCCCACCCATAAAATTTGGGATCTGATTTTCATAGCCGCATAGGTCAAGAATAGCGCCCTCACTATCCCCAAGCACAATCAGTGAATTTGGCGACAATACATTAGCCCCAGAAGCTTTTAAAACTCCCCCATTGATAAGAGTTGTACCGCTATACGTGTGATTTGTTCCGGTTAATGAAAGTGCTCCAGTTCCAACTTTAATTAACCCACCCTTGCCGAAAATTGAGCCTGCATAAGTAGTATTTGCGTCATCTCCAACAGTAAGATTTGCGCTCCCAAGCAAAACATTACCCCCTGCACTACCCCCGCCACTTAGACTAGAAATCTTATTTGGAAAATGATTCAAATCTAAAATGACTCCTGACGTATTTGCAAAGACAACTGCAGAATTTGGGGCGAATGCATCCTCTTTACCTGCCTGCAAAACACCGCTCTGTATTGTTGTTGAACCTGTGAAATTATTTGACCCTGAAAGAATTAAATTTCCTGCACCCTGTTTGATAATCCCAAAATTTCCTGAAATATTTCCCGAAATTGCAAAATTGTCATTAGCCATGATATTGATTGTATTTTGCAGATTCAAAAGAGAATTAATCTCAGCTTTTCCAGTTACTTGTATGCCATTATAAATATTTAATTGCCCAGAGGAGAGTGTGTATGGGGTATCGCTATTAAAAACAAGCGTTGCTACGCTATAAGAGCCATCTACTGTAATTACTCTTGGCGCTTTAATAATAAAAGGGGGAAACGTTGCCACATCTTTTATCCCATCAGGATAAATTTTATTCAGACCTGAAATCTGCTGCCAATTTTTTTCGTTTGACCACTTTCCACTAGAATCAACATTCCATGAACCAGATCCTCCGAAAAGTGCTACTTGAGATAAAGTTAATAAACTACATCCTAGTAGACAAATAGAGTTTTTCAAAATATCTCCCCCAAGAAAAATTTAACTGTCCTAAAAGCAAGATACAAAAAAAAAATTAAGTGTACACACTTTAATTATTAAAAAACCTCGCATTTGGGATCCATGCCTCCCAATGAGAGATTAATCTGAAGATTGGAGAAAGATAAGAGGAAGGCTTTCAATAAGATCGCTTGCGATCATGGCGTATTGAGAGTGAGTCTCTTTTGCTTTATCCCCTGCTAGGGCGTGAATTGTTGCACCTAAAATAGCTGCTTCCCGAAGCTCTTTTCCTTGCGCAAGTAGTGATGTAATAATTCCTGCCAGGGCATCTCCCATACCGCCAGATGCCATCCCTTTATTACCGTATGGAATAATTACCTTCGGTTGATTTGGGGCAATCACAGTTGTAGGAGCTCCTTTAAAAACAATCACAACTTTATGGATTTTAGCAAATTCCTCAGCAAGTCTAATAAGTTCAAGATCTGATATCTCCTCACTCACTTTTAATAACTTTTTCAGCTCACCCTTATGGGGGGTCAATATTGCAGGCCGGGTCCCCCCTTCAAAAAAGAACAGAGCGTCCCCGTCAATTACGAGGGGACATGTAGCCTCTTGATAAACTCTTTTCAAAATTTTTGGAACATCATTTGATCTTCCTAACCCAGAACCTATAAGTATTGCATTTGTCCGACTAAGCTCTTGGAAAATTTTTTCCATATGATCGACGGTATATGAATGTCTAACCACCTCCGGGGGACAGCCAAAAAGCTCATACTCCATATCAGGTGGGTGGCAAAGCCTTACCATTCCAGCTCCACTTCTCAAAGCTGCTTTTGCTGCTAAAATTGCAGCTCCAGGCATTCCTGGCGATCCTGCTATTAATAAGACTTGTCCAACTGAGTATTTGTTCACTGTCCGCTTTCTAAACGGGAGATTTTTAACTACAATTTCTAAATTTACAATTGATCCAAAAGATTCTATTTCAGATATATACTTTTCAGACATCCCAAAATCAACCGCATGCAACTCCCCCGCATACTCAAATCCTTGGTTATAAAGATGTCCAATTTTCAATAACCCGACGTAGACAGTAAGATCTGCATTGACTGCCTCTCCCTCAACAATCCCGCTATCACCAATTACTCCTGATGGAATATCAATTGCTAAAATAGGATTTGGAGATCTATTTAGCTTTTGAATCACCTCTTTCATTAGGCCCTCGACTCTCCCTCTAAAGCCGGTGCCTAACATCCCGTCTAAAACAAAAACGCCAGGTGGTAGTAAAAATTCTGAAATCTTGTTCATTTCATAAATCTCACCCCCCTTATCTTTAAACGACTCCGCGTGCTCTCGACAGAGCTGAGATGCAGTTTCTAGTGGGAATAACTGATACGCTGACACTTTTATGTCATTTTCTAACAAAAGCTCACCTACAGAGTAGGCATCTGCTCCATTATTCCCCTTCCCACAGACTAAAATGACTTCATACTTAAGATTTTTTTCCTGAATATAACGAATTGCAACTTCAAAAATGCCCTGAGCCGCTTTTTCCATGTACTCATTACTTGTAGCATCGCCTTCTAAAATGGCTCTAGCTTCCATCTCTGCCATCCGCGTTGCAGACACAACCTTCTGACCCTCAACCGGAACCGGAAAATTTTTCATCCCCATCATACCTCTTATTTCTGGAGATTACTTAAATTTCCCTATTCAAACAAGTGCGTAATTACTAATTGCCTTAAGCATTTCAGAAAAAGCCTCTCTTGGATTTTGATTCTCGTAGATCACTTTGTACATAGCTGTAATGATTGGCAAATCAAGCTGATGCTCCATTGCAATAGTATAAGCCGACAAAACAGTGTACTCTCCCTCTACGACCATGCCAATTTTCTCTTTCGCAGAAATCTGAGTTCCCCCTTGACCAAGGAGTGTCCCAAACGTGAAGTTTCGGCTTAAATTAGAAACACCTGTAACAATAAGATCGCCAATCCCTGAAAGACCATAACAACTCTCTTGTTTTCCCCCCATCACCTTTGAGATTTGGCACATCTCTTGTAGCCCTTGTGTGATGATGATCGCTTTTGTGTTGTATCCATACCCAAGACCCTCAGCAAGTCCTGAAGCTATTGCAATCACATTTTTAATCGACCCTCCAAGTGAGACGCCTATCACATCCGAACTTAAAGAAATATGAAAGTTTGGCGATGCAAATACTTCTCTAATGATTTCTGCAACTTCGCTATTCTCACTTGCACCAACTGCTGCAGTAGGCTCTTTAAACATCACCTCTTTTGCAAGAGTCGGCCCACTCATACAGCCAATCAGCTCTTTTCTATCAAAGATCTCATACGCTACTTCTACCAAAAGCTTTCCACTCTCTTGTTCAATCCCTTTAGAAGTCACAATAAAAGGGACTGTAATACTCTTTAGCGCCTCACAAACAGGTCTAAATCCTTTTGCCGTGACACACTCTACAATCACATCACAATCTAAGATCTCTTGCAAATCCCTTGTATAGGTAATTGACTCACTGACTGAAAAATCTGGAAATTTTGGATGTCTTGAAAAATTTTCTAAATGAGAAAGAACATCCTCTTCAATCGACCATAAGACAAGCTCATGCCCATTTCTTGCAATTAAATCGGCAAGAGTTATTCCCCAAGCCCCACTTCCTAAAAAACCTACTCTCATTTCATCACCTCACGTGTAAAGTATACCAAATCTTGCTTTGTTTTTATAGGATGAAAGGCATATTCCCGCTTTTTCAAAATAATTTTATATGTTTTAGCTAAGAAAAATGCATCAAACACAAATTTTTCAAAATGTTTTATACCATTTCTTGTAACTGTGTGCCATGGCATTTCCAATTTCGCAGCTTTTTCAAAAAAATCCTTGGTACATGAAAAAATTCCGGAGTAGCCTAATTTCCAACTCTCTTTCTCTTCATCTGGCATCTCAAAATATTCCAACACAAAAAGATGTCCCTCTTTATCAACTAAAGAGCCTAAATTTTGCTCTCCCTCTCTTTTTTCAATAGCCATTACAGCTAACTCAGAGTCACCTAAAAAAAGGGGCTCTGCGAGCGGATTATCAATTGGAATGACACGAATTTCATCTACATCGCTCCATTTTTCCCAGATAGGCGAGCCGTAAAATGTAGAAAATAATGCACCATTTCCTTCGGGAGACTCCTCATATACATCAGAAAGCCTTGGCAGCGATCTTTCCTGAAAAAGGTCTACATAATCAAACCCTTTTTCTTCTAAAAATCTTTTTGTCCCCTCATATGTTGCAGGTGATGTCATAATAGCAACTCTTTTCCCAGCTTTTTCTAACAGCGTTTCATAAAGGGTTTTATCTTGTACTTTCAAAAGCCCTTTTGCCCCCTCAAATCCAAGACGTCTTCCCATTCCAGCTGCCAAGATAATAACGCCACACTCCCTATCACCGTGTTGCTCATCAGAAGTTGTAAAGCTCGGCTCTTTTGCCCCCTCCCACGAGACCTTAAAAGGTTTTTGTAAAACCGCTTTTGTTATAAGAGCTTTTTTCATCTCTTGCACAACTTCATCGACCTCAACTCCCCTCATGCACCGAAAATCAATTGGACACACTCTTTTGTAACAAGGCGAGCAGGAGACTTTTTTATAAATCACTTTTCCGAACTTATAAGGACCTGTTGCAAGGGGGTTTGTAGACCCAAAAACAGCGACTAGAGGCACTTGCAAGCTGTTTGCAATGTGCATAGGCCCTGAGTCATTTGTTAAAAAAGCATCGACTCTTCCTATCTCAGAAATTAGCTCTTTTAGTGTCGTCTTTCCTGCTAAATTAATAACTCTTTCATCAAACCGCTCTGTTATTAGGTCAGCAATCTCTTTTGTCGCCTTATCGCCAAACACTATGACTTCGCTATTTGGGACCTGTTTTAAAAGCTTTTCAATGACCTCTTGAAATCTTTCAGGGGGCCAGCATTTTGCACTCCCGTAAGCAGCCCCTGGGTTTATGCCAAAAACAGTCTTTCCTATCTTTTTTTCGCTAGGAGAAATAAACAGTTTGGGGAGGGTATCTGAACTAGTTCCGATTAGACTTTTGTATGTCTCTACGAGATGTAAATCTTTTTTATACTCTCTATTTTCGCTTAAAAGAAAGGCTCTAGACCTTTTGTAAAACCCGATCCTCTTTTTAACCCCTCCTATCCAAAAATGAAAGGCGGATGAAAATGAGTTTGTAAGCAAAATACCAAGATCGTATTTTTCTTTTCGAAGTCTTGGAATAAGACCTTTTGGAAAGAATCTATTTTTCCGTGAAAAGGGGATCACTTCATTAATAAACGGATTATTTTCTAAAAGCTCACCTAGAACTCCGCTGCAAAGAGCTACAATTTTTGCAAGCGGGTAGAGCCGTCTTAAATCCTCTAAAACAGGGGTTGCCATGACAAAATCGCCAATCCAATTTGGCATCCGAACAATTATTTTCATAGCAACTAAAATACCCCAAAATTTACTTTAATAGAATGACTAAAAAAATCATAGGAATTGACCCGGGAACTAAAGTGACTGGCTGGGGTATTATTTTGTTTCAAAACAACAAGTATACGCTAGTTGATTTTGGCACAATTCATCCGAAACAAACGGCAAATTTGGAAGAAAAATATCTCCATATCTTTGATGAATTGACTAGAGTAATTGAACTACACTCCCCAGATGTTCTTTCTGTTGAAACGCAGTTTGTGGATAAAAACGTTCAAAGCGCAATCAAACTTGGGATGGCAAGAGGAATGGCCTATCTAGCAGCTGCTAAAAAAAAGATCCCGGTCTTTGAATACGCCCCCACAAAAGCAAAGCAAGCAGTTACTGGGAAGGGAAATGCCTCTAAAGGAGCTGTGCAGCAAATGGTAAAAATCCTCCTTGGGCTGAAAGAATTACCCATTTTTGAAGATGCTACTGATGCGCTTGCTCTTGCAATTGCGCACGCCCATTTTTCAAAAGCCAATCAATTGATTAAAAAATCGATCTAATCTATTGTAGGAACATGTACGAATCGATAAAAGGCAAAGTCTCTTACTTAACCCCTGAATACGCCGTGTTAGATGTTATGGGAGTCGGGTATAAAGTCTATATTCCTGTGAATTTATTCACGACAATAATAAAAGAAGGAATTGATTGCCAGCTATTTACGTCTTTGGTTGTTCGAGAAGATGACATGCGTCTTTTTGGGTTTATCTCAAGAAAAGATAGAGAGCTTTTTGAACTTTTAACTTCTATTTCTGGAATTGGGGCTAAAACTGCGACTACGATTATTGGGCATATGTCTTTAGAAGAACTTCACCAAGCAATTGAGACAAAAAACATTCCCCTACTTTGCAAAATCCCAGGCATTGGAAAAAAAAGCGCGGAAAGGCTCATTGTCGAGCTAACCGGCAGATTAAAACCTGATACATCGATCAAAATAACAAAGCCAATTCACCACGAGCTCATGAGTGACGCAACCCTCGCGCTTATACGGCTTGGCTACAACCAAAAAGTTGCAGAAACTGCCATCAAAAAAGCGATGGAGAGTGTCAAAGAGCCAAATATAGGCCTTCCCCACCTCATCACATGCGCCCTTAAAAACATCTAACCTCCCCATTCATTCAGAATAAATGATTGTGGGGTCAATTGTGGGGTCAGGCCTCACATTTGAATTGAATTGTGGGGTCAGGCCTCACATTTGACAATTTTGTTGTGAATTGTGGGGTCAGGCCTCACATTTGACAATTTTGGGCCCTAGCCCCTCATAGCCTCTCAATTCGGAATAAAAATTTCTTTTCACCATATTTGTGTAAGTAATTCGCATCCAAATAGAAAGATTCAAATGCCACAATGTCGTGCCTGACACCGAAACTATATAATCTTAATTTTATTAGAACCTATATTTTAATGGGTTATGGTAGAATGTTCGTATTATGGAACCTATCTCTTGTCGAGCACCCAGCTCTGAAACAACAACACTTTTTTCTAAAAAAGAGGTTACCCATCCCGCCCCTCCTCCTTCAAAAGAGGTGGTTTCTCCAGTTGTTTATGAAGCAATTGTGAACGGGGCGGGAGATGTAGAAGTTATTTTAGAAATTCTACCATATCTAAAATCGATAGGCCAAGAAATTCCAGAGAGTTTTGAAACAGCGATTCACTCCGCTGTACAAAGAAAAAAATTTATTGATAAAACCCTTTCCACTCCTAATTCTCATCTGATGCTTTCAAGTTATTTAAGTGAAGAAATATCTCACCTAGAGAGCGATGAACCTTTTATTTATGTAGGATGTTTACAAAAACCAAGCTCTTCACTTTGGCAAAAATTACTCCCTCCTGAAGCTCTGAAATGGTTTGCATCTCCTAATTCTTTTTACGATTTGCTAAAACAGGAGTTTTTTAAAGGGTGCAGCAACAAAGATTTTCTACAAGATTCTAAAGATCTCAAAGAGATTGTATCGAGTGGATTTTTAGAAATCCGAAAAAAAATGAAATCGATTCTCCCCCCCTCTTGTTACAAAGCTTTTGCAAAAAGCTTAAAAAAAGACCGAGACCAACTAATTGCTGAACATTTCAGTGGGACAATGTTTGAAAAACTATTCCAAAAAGATCTAGAAGAGCATTTACAAACAGTTTTTCAAGATGTTTTTCATTTTATTCAAAGCAATTTAACGGGGGAGCTAAATAAGCTTATTAAAGAGACCTCCTCTTGGGTTCCAGCCCCTATAAGGCCTCTTTTAGCTGGAGCTGGCTTAAAAGTAACAGAGCATAATGAATTTTACATAGAGCTTAAAAAAGGTGAGTTGGGTCTTTATACTGTTAAATTATACGGAGATGACCAAACAGGGTCATTAAAATTCCCCATCACGTTTTCAAATATTAATAAAGAGCTTCTTACTGAAGAATTTTGGGAAGCTATTGTGTTATTCTCTCTTTGGTCAAAAAATCAAGAGATTGAAGCTACTTTTTCTATCAAAGATGTTTATAAGACTATTTCTGATGCCCTCCAAATTGAGGGAACTTTTTCAGAAAGTGGGAGAAACTGCTCCTCCTCTTTTGAGGTGTGTAAAGCATTTGTTGAAGGTATAGACGACTCATTTGTAGAAGAGTTAAAAAAAGCTCATTCAATAAAAGATACTCCCTGCTTTGATGAAGATGCAAAAAAAACTCTTCTTCCCCCTTTCCTTGCAGATTTTATTTCTCAAATGGGCCCCAATCAATTAGATAAAAAAACGGTAAAAGAGGTTCTTTCAGCCATTTTAGGAAACAGGGCGTGCTCCTCCCTAGATACACTTTTGGACGAGCTTCCAGAATTTAGTAAAGAAAAACCGATCCCAAAAGCTCTTCCAAAAACTTTTTCTGAGATTTTTGGCTTTAATTTCATTTCTGACATAAAACAAATGCGGATCTCTATTTTACACGCAATTAGAGTTTTAAGCAAAATCTCAGACTTCATTACCTCTGTAATGTCTTGGATCTTTATGATTCATCTTTTGTCAGCCTTTCTTACAATTTTCTTTCCAGGTATTGGATTTGTTATTTCACTACCAATTGAGTACGTAGCAGCTCTTTTATTGATGTATGGGACTAAAGTCTTAAAAGAGCTAATTCCCGAAAGATATCTTGAAAAAATAACTCATATTTTCGAATTCTACTCCTCTTTCAAAAAGAGTATCGAATATCAATTAAAGCTAATTCTGCTTAAAGTAGCGGCAAAATATCTGATTAACCCCTCACTTATCGACGAAATTACTAAGCAATTAGAGATTTTTACAAAAGAGCTTACAGGAAGAGGCGAGGTGAGCTATCTTGTCACTAAAAAGCAAAAGCCTCTACCTCTTTTACCTTCTCTATCAGATAAAACAACTCCTTGCCCCCCTCTTTTAGAAGAAGAGGAGAGTGTTTTAGAATCTCCTGTAACTTACTCTCTCGACCGTCCAATTATCACTCAAGAGACACTTGCCGAAACTATTCATGATTGGATAAATACGTCCTCAACTATCTATGACTCTTATGAAAAACTTCACTACCTAAACACCATGGTACGGCATCTGCCTATTCCGACAGATGAAGAGGCGGCGTTTTGGCAAGAGGTAGAAGACCCAGATAAAATGTTAGACCGACTTAAAGAGCTCATGTGCTCTTTTTTTAATTTTGAGCTTTCGACAAGGCACGAAAAAATCGAACTTGTTACTAGCCTTTATGCTCTTTATACAATCATAGACGCCCTAGCAAGACATCCTAAAACAACTTACCGAATCCCTTTAAACTTTCCTTCAAATGGCTCTACATTTCTTCTTTATGCAAATGCTCCTGGTGCACGGGCTATAAAAAAAACAACCCGGCAGCAAATGCAAAAAATCACTCGGTTTTTTGGAGGCGACCCATACCATGTTTATACCCTTGACGAAGTAGAAAAACTAAAAACATCCTCGATGCTTTTTGAAGATTATGACCGAATCGAAAGCGGAATTATTCCAGATGGGGATAGAGCGTACTTAAAAACTCTTTTTCCTGAAGATGACCTAAGATTTGAAGACTTCATTCAGCTATTTGCAGAGACTTCAGCATTAAAACCGTACTACCTTTTAAGGTCAATCCACATACTCGCTAGAAATACCCTCTTAACATATAGCTATACAAACTCTGCTTTAACTGAAGTAACTTTCACACCTCACTATCAAGAACCCCCAAAAGGTCTTTTAGCTCTATTTCATAGAGCAACTTTTGATTATTTTAGAACAACTCTTTTAACTTCAAACAGGCAAATTTTACGGTCAGGGCACGACAAATATATCGATGTCTCCCTTCTTGCAGGGCTGCATCAAATTCGCGATAACTCCTCTTTCTCTGATCTTGAAAGTTTATTTAACAGCCAACGGACGCAAAGCGAAATTGCGTTGAAATCATCTCATATTCTTCCTCGTTTACAAAATGTGTGCAAAAAAGAGATTTTTTCACTTTTAGAAATTCTAGATCAGGTAAGATCTGATCAGATCATTCGAACGATGAGTCTTTTTCTACAAAATCCCTCTCTTTTGAAACATCGAACTTTTGCCCACATTTTTGAAATTTTTCTTTTACATCCGAGCGCAATTTTTGAAGCCTTTAAAGAAAGAGATGAGCTTTTATCCGAAATGGGGGAGCGTTTTTTTGTCCTGATCCAAAAATTACTTGCTCTTCAAGAGCCTAATTCAGCGCTTTTTGTTGCTAAAATTGCAAATGAGTTTATCTCATTGTGCCAAGATTTTGATCCCGATATTCGCTTAAAAACAAGAGATTTTAGATCGCTTGTTCGAGAAGAATTTTCCTCCCCTCTATCTAAACTTGTTTTATGCACCATGTATCTAAATACAAACCCTGAAACATGCACGGAAATAGAGAGATTAGAAGTAATTGAAGCAATCGAAGATGCACTTCATGCATTTCCTGAAAGATACCCTTCCCAGCTTAGCCTACCTCCAAGCCTTGAAGACATTGTATTTAAAACTGAAGAGCTTGCATGGACGTTTGGTTATCGGAGCGACGGTAAAAAAGTAAGTGATAGACCAAAAAAGGAGGATAGACCTTCTGAAGAACCTCTAGCTGAGAGTTCTGAGTGGAGAGTTGATCTGACAGAAGACGATCACGATCTTCACCTCTTAAGCTGGTTTCAACCTCTTTCTGAAATTGAGGTTTTTGCAAATAGGCATCGTGTAACCTCGTTGGAGTTTAAAAAATTAAAACTCAAATTTTTAGTCAAAAAAATAGACGGCTCTTACAAAGCATGCTCGCAAGACCCCTCCCTTAAAAAATTCTTTATTGCGAAAAAACAAAAGCTGAAAAGACTTGAGAGCTATGGAAGTTATCTACTTTTAGAAAGTAGAGATGGGGACAAAAAAGTCTGCCTGCCTCTCTTTAAAAATTCTGTTTTATTCGGAGAGCGATTTCTCCACAGTGTAAAAAAAGCAAACTCCCCTTTTGTAGAAAAACTGCTTCAAATGATTGAGCCAAGTGAATCTTGCTACACTTATACTTTAAAAGAGGATGGATCCTTAGATAGTAATGATCCAAAAGCTATTGCTTATTTAGCTCTATTTCATGCCGCAAAAGATGACTACCCCTCGATGAAAAAATATCTTTTGAAATTAGCACGTCTTGGAAAAAGAACCTCTTTTTGTAAAGAGTGTTTTACCCATATCGAATCTCTACTTATCTTGATTTTTTTATCACCTACTCAAAAAGATCCAACTCTTTTTCTAAAATTAATTGCAATCAAAGAAGAAAATAGACTTATTCAACAAGAAAGTTCTAAAGATTCAAATCTACTTTCTGACAGCCAAATTGCTCTCTTTGTGATGGCCCAATCTAAGTATCACCTTTACTTAGAAGAGGGCAAAAAAGGGTTAAGTGAAATCGATGAGTTATTCATTTTAAAATACATCACAAAAAATTGCCCAATCCCAGAGGCTTTAAAAAAGTTTTCCTCCTCTCTTGCAAATTTAGCACTGATGCCCCTTTTGAAAAAAAGATACGATCTTCTTAAAAGAAAATATTTAGACGAAGAAGCATCTTTCAAAACTAAAGCAGAAAACGCCCTTTTAAAGTTGATTTTAGGTGCAGATGATGAGCCATCTACAGATGAGAGCAAAGAGGCATTTATTCACCCAAGTCGCATCCAACAATTTTTGTCTATTGCAAACCACCCTCTATTTGACTATGAAACAATGTCTTTAAAAACTACCGCTACTTTTTGCACAGTTTTCCCTCTCGATTCTTTTACCCCCTCTCTTTGCAAACTTACTCCTGAGAATATCTTCACATTCTTTTTTTACTACTACACAATGCTCTATCAAAAAGAGCCCGGTATATCTGAAGCACTTTCAAAAAATCTTTTAAAGATACATGCGACATTTACCGATCCAAATGCAAGACTTTTGCTATATATTTTACAAACAGTTGCCAAGGAAAAAGATCCAAAAACGTTTTTTCCTGAGCCGTTTGCCATTCGAAACAACAGAAAAATCGAACAATTGATTCAAACATGTGCACAAATAAACGCTGAGGCCTCATTTTTTAGCGAACTCAAAAAAAGGGCTACGCTAGATGGCGCACTCTCTTTGGCAGCAAAAACAGCCTTGGCAATAGCAAAAAATGCAGTTTCAACCGCTCTATTTCCAGCAAAGGCAGCTCTTTTTGCAGGAAGGGGAATTGCACGATTTGTTCACGAATTGCAAGAGGATGAAGAGTTACAAGATAAGAGGTTAGAAAAAGCTACATTAAATGAACCTATCGACCCTGTGATTCTTGAAGCCATTTTAGAAAGAGAGTTAGAAATCGACGCCCTTTTATCTCTTTCAGAAGAAGAGCCTACCCAGGAAGAAGTTGAAGAGCCTAATTTTCTTCCTCTTTCTGATCTCTCTGAAGCAAGTGTTATAAGAGAGTTTGAAAAAATTAATGAGAGTCTTTTGCACTTTGCACAAAGAGAAAAAAAAAGACCTATAAAGCATGTTTTTAAAGGGTTTAGACAAAAAATTGAGCGAGATCTTTTGAGAGAAAAAGAGGAGATTGAAGCACGAGTAGGTCTTAGTTTTGAAGACATTGAGAAGAGATTCCTTGATGGCGATGATGAACTTTTTCCAAAAGAGATTCTTCTAAAAATCTATTTATATAAAGTCTCCCGTTCAAGATGGAACGCTTTTTTCAAAAGGGGTTCTGTCAAACGGGCATACAAATTTGATGAACTTTCTCAAAAAGCGCTTCGTGTATTTTTAACATTTGAAGAAAAAGGGGAGACTTTAATCTGGGCAAAACAGTATGGCCCACTAAAAAAACTAATCGAGTCTCCCCACACAAAAATCGTTTCGCAAATGCTCATGGGACTTGGCAAAACAGATACTTTGATGCCTATTATGGATACTCTTGATGCGACAGGGGAAAAAATTGTCATAAATATTCGGCCTGCACCAATTGCACCAAGTGCAATTGAAAAAAGTGCAGAACGAAATCACCTTCTCTTTTCGAGATTAACAAGCGCAATTCCTCTAAGTAGAAATGGATGGACTTTTGAAAGATTAGAAGCTCTTTATCTAAAAATTATCCAAATCATTAGAGGTAGAGAGGAATGGGACGGCATTAAAGAGGAGTTTCAAGCTCTTGAACTACGCTTTATTGAAGAGACAATCGACTATTTTGGCACATTTGAAGCAAGTGCAAAAGAGGATTGGCTTAAACGACTTGAACTTTTTCAAAAAATTTTAGCCCTTTTACGAACAAGAGGGAAAGCCCACATTGATGAAGCACATATTAGCTTTGAAAGAAAGACAGAGCTTTCATATCCAATTGGCCCATCACACCCTCTTAAAGAAGAGCACACAGAAATTATGGAAGAAGTTCTGCTTGCCTTTTTTACAACTCCAGAGCTTTCTCGTTTTATGTCTGCTTACAAAAGCGCTCCAGAAAAAATTCATAGATCTGTCTATGAAACTGAAATTTTGCCGATTCTTGCACACAAATTAGCAAATGGCGATGCAACTCTTGCAGCCTATTTTCTAAATAAAAAAGGATTAGAAGAGAGAAATCCCAAATTTGATTTAATGAAAGGCGCTCTTTACCACCTTCTACCAACTATTTTAGCAGAGCTTATGCATGTAACATATGCAAGAGCTAAAGAAGGCGATCTAGAATTTGCTATCCCGAGCGAAGGAAATGAAAATCCCCAAGAAAAGTCGACATTTAAAAACCATTTTGCAGCTTGGATGAAAACGGCCCTTCTTTTGACGCACGACCGTTTAAATGAGTTACAACTTGAAAAATTTATCGCTCTTTTAAAAAAGCAGGCCCATTTAGAATTAAAAGATAAATCCAAAACAGAGGCCCGGCTTAATCAAACATCCGCTGGAAGATATTTCAGTGAGCAATCTGGAGGGCTACCCCTATTTGGTTTTTCAGAAAAAGATCGCCCCCTCATCTTTGAAAATTTAAACAAAAGCGATTTAGTTATCCTCGATTACGCCCGTCTTATTATTAGAAAACAGATACGGTATTATGAATTCAATATTTCGAGTAATTCGCATAATTTTGCCTCAATGTTTAGAGAATTTTCGGCCTACACAGCATCTCTTCATAAAAGCGGAGTTTTCCCTAAAGATACAGGAATTTTAGAAGATCCTGGAACAGTTGGTGAAACTGTCTCTTTGTTACAAGAAAAAGATCCCCCATGTCATGTCTTAGATAGATCGATGCCAGAAGATGCTCTTAGAGAAATTTTATCTAAATTCTTTGTTTCTCCCTCTAAATTTAGAGCTATTATTGATAGAGGAGCGATATTCAATGGAGTTTCAAATCAAAGAGTTGCAAAAGCGATTTTAGACCATATTATAGATTATCAAAAACAGGTCGAAGGCGTTGTTTTTTATAACGAAGAAAAAAAGCTTGTGATTTGGGAAAAAGGGAACTTAACTCCTATTCCTCTTTCGGAGAGTAGACTCCCTCCAGAAAATAGAATCACTTATTTTGATCAAAGCCACACGTATGCAGCAGATATTCCTCAAGGCACCAAAGCAAAAGCAATTGTTACAATTGGGGAAGATCTGATTGCAGAAGATCTTTCACAAGCTATTTGGCGCATGCGCGGGTTAAAAACAAAAGAGCAAGATTTTGAATTTCTCATGACAGCGCACACAAAAAATCTAATTGCAAAAGATGGAGAGGTAAAAGCTTCTGCCATTTTAAAATTTGCCATTCGAAATCAAGCCCTCATGAGCGAAGAAGATAACTATTTTTCAGATCTTGCAGCAATTTCTAATGTCTTGCGACGAAGAGTTCTTGATAAAGCATTAGGGAGTAATTCCGTAGAAAAAATGATTCACATCATCAGATCGTTTAAAGACCTTTTCGTTGAAACTAATTCAGGCGACCCATCTGATTTTTTTGGAGGACAAGACCTTCTTGTATCTCCTTATGAAATATTTGAAGATCTCAGACAAAAACTTATGCATCTTGTTGCAAAAACTTCTATTTTCTCACCCCAAGAACAAAGAGAAATTTTTTCGGATCTGTCAGTAATCAAAGATCAATACTACCCTGAAAAAGTTCATAAAAGGGCGATGATTTCAGCAAGCGCTACACAAACAGTATCTCTACAGCAAGAGGATTTTGAAGAAGAGCTAGAAGAGCAAGAGGTCGAATTGACAGAATCTTGTGCCCAGCAAACAGATGTTAAAAAAGAACAAAAAGGCCCAATTTCTCATAAAACTTGGTACTCTTTTTATCATTTAAGAGATCTTTTGAAAGAGGCCGACTCTTGTCCCGCGTTCCCCTCCTCTTTCTTGACCCCACTTACAATTTTTTCTATGAGACAAATTTTAATGTCGCATGAGCTAGGCTCTTTAAGAGCTATAGCCCCATATATTGACCCTAGAGTTTCTGCAACAAACAATTTATTTTTAGACCCTCCGAACGCTTTTGATGTAACACAAATTCCTCCTTTAGAAGCTTTGCTTATTGAAGAGGGGGGCAAAATTCAAAAATTTATTCTTTTGTCAAAAGAAGATGCTGTTGAATGGCGACAAAAACTCACCTCTTCTGAAAGGGGGATGGCCCTTTTTGATCTCAATACTCAATTAATTGTGAAGGAGAGCCCAGATGGCTTTGACAAAGGGGCCCTTAATCAAAGAGATTTTCAGCTAATGCTCCTCCAAATTAGATTCCTTAGAGGAGATACCGAGTATGAACCTTTTGAACAAGATCTTTTATTTCCCTGGCTTGAGCGGCTCCCCCTTTTAGCAATTAAAGATTACCTAACAGAGCCGCATAGAAAAGCTGACTTTCTTTCCAGTACGTTAGAATATTTTGTTTACACAAAAGAGTCGGCAATGCTTGGTCCGAAGAGTTTCCTTAGAGCCTAAAATTATGAAATTCGTGTATCCTCTTTTCCATGTATGATGAGACAATAGCAGCTATTGCAACTCCTCCCGGTGAGGGCGCAATAAGCATAGTAAGAATTTCTGGAAAAAAATCTTTTGACATAGCTAGCGCTATTTTTTCTGGTCATGTCGAAACTTATGCCTCCCACACAGCGCACTTTGGAAAGATTTTTTCAAAAGATGGAGCTGTGATAGATGAGGTTTTGCTCCTTGTTATGCATGAAGGTAAATCGTATACAGGCGAAGCATCTGTTGAAATCAACTGTCATGGTGGCTCATTTATCACTCAAAAAGTTTTAGCAAGAGTCTTAGAGGCGGGCGCTAGAGCTGCAAGACCTGGTGAATTTAGTCTTAGAGCGTTTAAAAATAATCGTATTGATCTAGCGCAAGCCGAAGCTGTACAAGAGCTAATACATGCAAAAAACGAACTTGCCTTAAAAGCTGCCTCTGATCAGCTGCAAGGAAGACTCTCTATTTTAGTAAAAGAGATGCAACTCTCGATTACTGATATTACAGCTATTATTGAAGCATGGGTTGACTACCCTGAAGAGGGACTTGAATTTGCAACGAATGAAGAAATTCTAGACATGCTTCATGAAACCAAAAAAAAATTAGAAAATCTGTCTAAAACATTTCATGACGGCGCTACTTTAAATAGAGGTTCGACACTTTGTCTAATCGGAGCGCCAAATGTAGGAAAATCCTCTTTAATGAATGCTCTCTTAGATCAAGAAAGAGCAATTGTCACAGATATTCCAGGGACAACAAGAGACCTTTTGCACGAAGACCTTTTCATAGAAGGGATGCCTTTTCGACTCTTAGACACTGCAGGGATTAGAAAGACTCATGAAATTATTGAAAAAGAGGGAATTGAAAGGTCTAAAAAAGCTGCAAGAGGCGCAGATCTTGTCTTAATTCTTTTAGATATTTCAAGACCTCTTACCGAGGAGGAAAAACTCCTTCTAGAGACCTATCCAAATGCTTTAATTATTTGGAATAAAGTCGATCTTTCTTATGAAACTCCCCTTTTTCCTGGGATTAAAATTTCTGCAAAATCTCGAAAGGGTCTTTCTGAACTAAAAAAAGAGATTGTCAATCGAATTTGGAAAAATAGACTTCCCGATAAAGAGCTCATCATTTTAACAAAAGAAAGGCATTTTCTAGCCGTCAATGAAGCAATTAACTGCATAGATGCAGTGATTTTAGGATTTCATCAAAACATCTCTCCCGAATTTCTCGCATTCGACTTACGACTTGCCTTAAAAGCTTTAGCTGAGATCATCGGAACAAACGTAACAGAAGACATTTTAGGTGCTATATTTGCAAAGTTTTGCGTCGGAAAATAATTGAAGAGGTCTTAAACAATCTTTTCCCGAATCCTCAAGTTCCTTTAGATCATGAAGACCCCTATACCCTCCTGATTGCAACTCTGTTATCTGCACAATGCACAGATAAAAGAGTGAATGAAATCACCCCCCTTCTCTTTAAACTTGCAAAAACACCTGAAAAAATGATTGAGCTCTCACCAAATGAGATTTATGAAATCATAAAACCTTGCGGCCTTGGCAAAAAAAAAGCAGATGCCATCTGGCATCTTTCTAAAGATCTTCTAGAAAACTATGGAAGCAAAGTGCCCGCCTCTTTTGAAGCGCTCGAGTCACTCGCTGGTATCGGACATAAAACAGCCTCATGTATCATGGCTCACTGTTTTGGCATCCCCTCATTCCCTGTAGACACGCATATTCATAGACTTGCAAAAAGATTTGGCCTCTCTTCTGGAAAATCGGTCATCCAAACAGAAAAAGATCTAAAAGCTCTCTTCCCTAAAAAAAGTTGGAATAAGCTCCATTTGCAACTTATCCTCTACGGCAGAACGTATTGCCAAGCAAGCAAACATGAAATAAATAACTGCCCTATCTGCAAACTACTTGCCGATTAGGTCTTGTCAAAAAACCAAACAAAATTAAATAACTATATAACCTGAATAATGGGTTTATCTTTTTCTGAATCAATTTGATAAGGATAAATTTTATTTCTTAATAAAAAATAGCCGAGCTCTCTCTTCGATAAATCGCATCGCACTCGGGGGTTCGTACAGAGTAATGCCCCGCGCCCCTTGCGGTCTCGTTTGATGCGATTTTTCTTTGTGATAATCGGCTATAGTCTGCCCCGAACCTTTTTGTCGATGGCAGAATATTCTATCGGGTGCTACTTACGTGCAAGATAAAACCGGTTCTTTCGTGAAGCCTTTGGCTGCAAGAAAGAACCGTCATTGGGGAGGCATGTGGAGATATTTTTTTGAAAAAAAAATATCTCCACATGCCTCCCGCTTCCCTAATTTCAAAACCATGCGGGCAGCTTCTGAAAGCTTTCGAATTATGGCTTAAAACCCATTATTGAGGTATATATCTGCTAATTGGCTGAAAGATATTGTCGATATTCTATTAAATCTGCATAGACAATTGCCTTATACTTTATTGATTTATCTTGATAAACCATTCTGTTGAAATCGGAATCTTCTGTTTTAAAAAAATTTTCAGGCCATTTTATATGGCCACAGGCTGATTTCAAAAAGCAAACATGTCCGTTTGTTACGCGAGGATTGTACGGGTACTTTTCCAAGTAGCAACAATCTAAATTTTCCTCATTATACTCTTTAAAAACAGATCCTGGGGGTTGCCATAAATGAAACAAATGCTCAATTTTATAAGTCTCGAAAAGAGCTTTTACAATTTCTACTCTTCTAGGATGAGGCAAATCATCTGCATCTTGCAAAAGAATGATCTCTTTTGTTGTATGGGAAAAAGCTATATTTCGATTCTTACCAGCTGCACATTTTTCCTCTGTTTTGATAATTTTTAAGGCAAAGTTCCAAGAACGGTTTTCAATTTCTTCCATATCTGGCGCACAAAATTTTCCACACTCTGACAAACTAATAATGATCTCATCTGGACAAACTGTTTGAGAATTATAATGTTCAAGCAAGTTAAGGATATGAATGAAATGGGAGGGAGCGCAGGGTATAATGACTGAAGTAGATAATCTTTTTGGCTGAATTTCCTCCACTAATAAAACTCTCGCATTTACCCAAGTGAGCATAATCATCATGCCTAAAATCATCTTTTTCATTACTTCCTCCTTTTTTTATATTTATAGCGATTTAAATCACTATGGCACTCTTGAAAAATTGGAATAAACTTTGTTTATCAAATAAACAGTAGCGGGATGAAATTGTCAACCAGTCTAACACATGAAACAAACAACTTGTCCTATCTGTAAAAGGCCTGCTCGAGAAAGTCGCTTTAATCGGGCAGGCCCATAAACTAGTTGCAGAAAATGCAGCTCCTCTATAGTATATCCTTCCTCTTATGGAAGCTCTTTCAGTAACAAAAGTTCGTGATACCTATCTAGAAACAACAGAAGATCAAGATATCTCTATTGAAAAATTCAATGAGCTCTTTTTTGATCTAAAAGAAAATCATACGACACTAGGATTTCCTGTTGAATTAAGAATCAATCAATTACTCACTCTTTTAAAAGCTAGATACGAAAAAAATCTAAGAGCTAATAGACTTCATGAGAGAACTCTTCATCTTTTAATTCATCACACCATTCGGATTAAAAAGTTCTGTTTAGATGCTAAAATTCCTCTTCCAGAAAACTTTGAAACATTTTGCAGATTTCTTACATCGTCAAAACAGAGTTGTAAAACTTTCGAATGGCTTCCTGAACAAGTGATTCAAAAAAAAGCTCTAGAACTTTGTCTCTTAGACCCCTCAGAAATTTCTCATATTGCCGCAATTTTGGAAGAAATTCGAGAAGCGGTAGATATCTACTACCTTTCAATCCATGAGTTTGAAGAGTACGAACACTGCCACCTGATTGAAAGTTTTCAACATTTTATGTGTGATGAGTTAGCAGCTATTTATCAACATGTAAAAAAAAGAGCGGTTCCCGATTGTATCATTGATCCGCCAAGTGAAAGTTTTGCATTCGATTGTGAAATTGACGCCTCTTTTTCTACGATTTTTAGACAAATGCGACTAGTTACAAAGCTTTCAACAAACGAGGCAATATCGTATGGGCTACTCACTTTGTTCCAATTTGAAGAAAAGCACGGCGGGTTATTTTCAATAGGCGATTTTGAAAAACCACTTGCCGCGGCAGAAAGAATTCTTGAAGAAATCCCCGAAAAAAATCGTTTGGAACCAAGACGGCTCTATTTTGTTATAGACCTATTAAATAATTACGGCAATATTTTTTCAAAAGCCGATTTACCCCTTTCAGACACTTTTTTAAGACTCTCTGAAAGAACTTGGTCTAGATTATACTCGATAAAAGATCTCCCCTGCGCTGCCGAACAACTCATCGACTCACTTCTTGAATCAATTTTTGTAGCTCTTCCCCACCCTTTTGAAAAAAAAGTCGCAGCATCTATTAAAGATCCTAGATACCATGCCTATGAAACAGGCCGACGACCTTCCACAGTCGATGAAGCAATAAAATTGTACTTAGACGAAAAAAAAAGAGGCGTATGTTTTGATACTCCGTCTATTTATGACGTCATCCCACCCCCACCACCCTTTTCACGAAAAAAACTCGAAGATGTTGCATATCCTTATCTTGTCTCAATAAATAACGCTGTTCTATCCATTAAAAAAGATCTTTTATCGCACACCTTTTTTGAACAAAACCTCTTATTGAGAAAAATTCGAGTCATTTTTACAAATAGAATTACTCTAATCATTTGTAAATGGAAAAGAGCCCCTTTTACACTTTCTATCTCTGAAATTCAAGAGTATACGAAAACTGAACTTGCAAACACCTCTCCCAAATCAAAAGCAACAATCCTTGCCTTATCTATTTTAAAAGATGTCTTTCTAAGAGAGTAATGCATGCAAATTCTCTATCTACTTTTGGCACGCCCTTTTTCTATTCCGAATGAAAAAAACCCTCTTTATCTTTTCAAAAAAGCTTCAAGCATCACCTCTCTTGACTGTGGCACTTCTAAATCAAAGGGACTTAGAAAACCTCTACCTATTACATCGTAATTTATTAAATATGAGCTAATTAAAATAAATTCCACCCCTGCTTATACTCTCTATAGAAAAAGTGAGGAATAAAAAATGTGTAATTGCGGAAAAAAACATCACCAAGCAGAAAATTCATCTCAATCTGGATGTAAAGAGGGGGAAACTCTCTGTGGGAAAAAGTGCTGCAACCACCAAGAGGAGTTTTGCTGCGAAGAAAAATGTTGCAACAGGAAGACCCACGTTTGCATAAACGGCTACTGTAAAAAGTTATAAAAAAATTTATACACATTGATTAGAAAGTAAAAATTGACCCGAATTTATAAGAACTTTATACTCTTTCTATCATGGAATGGACATCATTACTTTTTGAAGAAATTTCTATCCTGCTGCAAGAAGCCGGACAGCCCTCTTTTAGAGCAAAGCAGCTTACAGAGTGGCTCTATCAAAAAGCTATTTTAGACCCTACAAAAATGACCAATTTTAGCGCCTCATTAAAAGATTTATTACAATCTTTGGGGACATTTTCTCTCTTGGAACCTGTAAAAGTACAAGAGTCTGACGACTTAGAAACATGGAAATTTCTTTGGAAACTCCAAGATGGCTCGTTACTTGAATCAGTTCTTATCTGTTCGGAGAAGAGAAGAACAGTCTGTGTCTCATCACAAGTAGGTTGCCCTGCTAGATGCGCTTTTTGTGCGTCAGGAAAGCTTGGATTAAAAAGAAATCTTACTACTGGAGAAATTGTAGAGCAAGTACTTCGAATTGAAAATTTTCTTCATGAGAAGGGCGAGAGTGTAAATCATATTGTTTATATGGGAATGGGTGAGCCTCTTGAAAATTTTGATGCTGTTGTAAAATCGCTTCGCATTTTGACTGACCCAAAACTGTTTGGTCTTTCTCAAAGACACATCACCCTTTCAACTGTAGGGGTGATTGAAGGGATCCGAAAGCTGAGCTTAGAATCGTTTAAAATCAACCTAGCACTCTCTCTTCATGCGCCTAATCAAAACATTCGTAAAAAAATTATTCCTTACGCACGTAAATATGACTTCAATGAATTAATGGACGCTGTCGATGAATACAGAGAAATAACAAAAAGAGACATCACGTACGAATACACACTCATCTCAGGAATCAACGATGGGGTAGAACATGCAGAAGAGCTTGGAAAGCTTTTACAATTTAAACACTGCACTGTTAATCTAATCCCCTATAATCCTGTTGCTGGGCTAAAATTAGAAAAGCCTGACAGAGGCAACATTTCAGCCTTTAGAGATGTTTTAGATGAGTATGAAATTGCACACACCTGTAGATACACTAAAGGTGACGACATCGCAGCAGCCTGCGGACAATTAGCTTTGCAAGAAACAGTATGTTAAAAATAACACCTCCCATGCATCTATCCCCCATCGCATTAGCCTCTAAGCCCCCTTATGAACCTTTTGACATCGTAGAGAAAAAAAGTGTTAAAGGCGTTTTGCGAGTTGCCAAAATGCTTACAAAGTGGGAGCGCCTAGCAATAACTTCAAAAACTTCGTGTGATCCCGCAATAAGAGTACATCTTGCATCTCTTGCAAACTTATGCACACTTATCTATCTCCCTATAAATCAGACTCAAGAGCTTTTCATAGAGGAGACAGCCTCACCTAAAGACGACTTTACTTTTGCTCTAAAAGCACTCTTTTCAGTAGATGAACCCGTCTTGCTTGTCGCAAGAGACAAAAAAAGAAGGGTGCAAGCGATTGCTTTGCATGATAAAAAAACAAATGAACTCCTCTACCTTTTAACTAATCCAAAAAATCTCATCTTTCGTGGGACCAAAAAAGCTCATAGAGGAGCTGGAAGCTCACTTATTAGCTACCTTGCGAATAAAACTCTCGAGCAAAGCTTGCCTCTAAAAGTAACACCTCTTCCCCATGCACGGGAATTTTACTTAAAACACGATTTTGAAGTGGTTCCTTCAATCTACTCCACCTTTTCATCTGAGCCAGGAGTTTTTTCAAGCGGTTGCATGCGCTTAACTGCTGAAAAGATCAAAAAAACCATCTTTGATACATCAAATAAAGCTATTTAAAATTAATTAATAATTACTTATTTTTGTTGAATGACTAAATCAATTTCATTTCAACGACCTTTTATTGTTAATCCTTGTTCAACCAAAATAATTTCTGCACCAGCCTCTTTTTCTTTTGTTTTGATTTTTAAAATTACCACACTCATTTTTTTCTTACTGAGATCGTATATCAACTTTTTTTCTAATTTCCTAACTGAAATACCGAGAAAGACGCAGGCCACTATTTATTATTGCTTACAAGCAAAACTGACTACTCGTTCAAATTATTTGGTTCGCACCCGAAATATAGCCAGAATTAGATCAATTTGGAGCGGTTCAGACAAGTCTAAATCGATAGAATTTCTAAGGGATGCTAAACTTCATTTCAATGCAAAATACGAAGTCCAAGGAGCTATCACTAGTGGCATCTGTTTGGGAAGTTCCTTAGTTGCTCTGCAAATTATCATTAAAGAAAATATCCAAAACGAAGCCGAATTAATTAAGTGTGTTACCCAATTTCAAAACGGGTTTCCTGATGAGGCTACTGCCTTACAGAATATATCGATGCACATAGATAATTTTAATGTCACAATTCCTTTAGATCGACTAAAAACAGTGTTTATCGAGAAAAAGAGGATTGTGGGAGAAAAAAAAGCATTGAATCTATTCGAATTATCGATGCAACACTACTTCTACGAGTGCATGCATCAAATAATGGGAAAATTTATTCACTTAGTTCAAACACCAACTCCGATTGACCAAGTTGAGGCTTTTTTATTTAAAAATATTTGCAATAAAAAAATGTGCAAGATCGATTCGATCAGATTCCCTCTGGTTATTATGCAATTATTCTAAAAGCTAATAGGACCAAAAATCATGCAATTGCCTATTTGAAATATACATTTGGCTCCTATCTAATTGATCCAAACATAGGACTAATCAAATGTTGTTTAACCAAGCCATCAACTGAATTTTGCAAATTGCTCAAAGAACAATACCCCGGGATTTATAGAGGACGTTACCTTCGAAAGAAACAAGACATTGATCTTCATCAATTTACAATAAGCTATCCTTATCACTAAAACATGCTTAGCTATCTTTTTGATTAGCCGGAATTATAGCCGCTTTAGAGATAAACCCAAATTTCATACAAAACTGCTAGATTTCGTTTGTAACTATACCAATATTTCTCTTCTCACCTACAACCAAATCGAGTTTGACTGTCAGTAGCCACTTTTGAAGCTGTTGCATGATTACATTTTTCTAAACCGACGGCTATTGCCTTGTCTCTTTCGCCCCAGAAGCTTACGTTTGAAATAATCTGCGATGCCTCTAGAAAAAAAGAGCCGTCAAAAAAATTTTCGGCATCTTTTTTCTGCAAAAAACGCTCTAATTATCTATCACTTAAATCTTCCATCCAGTCTCACACAAGGGCCAGAAATCGTGACTCAATAGTACAACTTTTTATTCATGTTGCTACTTTTTTTGGGCAGGCCCTTAAATGACTATAGAAGG
Source organism: Chlamydiota bacterium (assembly GCA_016866545.1). Taxonomy (GTDB): domain Bacteria; phylum Chlamydiota; class Chlamydiia; order Chlamydiales; family 2-12-FULL-49-11; genus VGMD01. Next base: position 27,021 of record VGMD01000016.1, read on the forward strand.
GAATCGCCCATTTGACAAAGAGTCTCCATGCCACTTTCTGTATGTTTTTTCAAATCTTTGGCAAACGTTAGTTTTCCGGGCTCAAATAGAGCAATGCACATTGAAGCTCCAAATGAAAAATAGCCGAGTTCATCCCCTTTTTTATACTCTTTTCCTGCCTGATAGGTAAAATTAATCGTTCCAACACTTGTAGCGCCAACAGCAATAAAAGCGACGTCTCCAAGCTCTTTTGTCTTAAGATTTACAACAACTCTTTTATTTTCTGTCAAATAAGAGATGTTTTTGCGTAATGCAATCGGATTTACAGAAAAGAGGTACCCTCCAATTTTTTTTGCAGGGCCTGGGATGCAGTCGACTGGGGAATGAAACCTATGATAGTCCGGAGGTGCAAGTCTTGCTAATAAAAGAGAGCCTCCAACATATCTTGAAGCCGTTTTTTCATCCTCACCTAAAAGTTTTGGCAAAGAGAGTTTTTCCCCTTTTACAAAAATTTCTTGGTCAAGTGAAATGCTTTCAAACACAAAGTATCTTCCATCTGCAGGAGCTACTACTAAATCTTTTGAAATAGCTCTAGCATCTGGCTTTAATCTCCGTATGAAAAAATCATTAAAATTTGCAAAATCGCTCTTCTCTGATTCATTTAGATTTACATTAAATTTTTTGACAAACGGCTCTATTTGCCTTTTTGAAAAAGGCGTTTTTTGCCAAAGTCCAAATAGATATGAGGCTAAAGGCAACTTAGTAATGAAAGCACACAAACATTTTGAAAAAATTGTCTTTTTATAAACAAGCTGCAGCAAAGCTCCACCGTAGACAATTTCTTCGCGTACTTTTTCTGATTTTCGTTCTACAATATAAATGGTCATAAAAGAGTTTATACGATAAAATAAGAGGTTAGAAATTTAATTGACAGGGAAAATGCTACATTTACTAAAAAAAATTTTTGGAACGCAGCAAACACGGCTTGTGAAGCGGTATTTCCGCATTGTTAAAAAAATTAACGAAAAAGCAGAAGAGCTAAAAAATCTCTCTGATGAGGAACTTCGCGCTAAAACAGACGAATTCAAAAAAAGATTGCAAAACGGTGAAACAACCGACTCTATTCTTGTAGAAGCGTATGCAGTTGTAAAAAATGTGTGCAAAAGGCTTAGCGGCACAGAAATTCACGTCTCTGGCTACAACCAAAAATGGGACATGGTTCCCTATGACGTCCAACTTGTTGGCGCAATTGCGATGCACTATGGCGCTATTGCAGAAATGCAAACAGGTGAAGGGAAAACCCTCACCTCGGCTATGCCTCTCTACCTTAACGCCCTTACCGGAAACCCTGTCCACCTTGTCACAGTAAACGATTACCTTGCAAAACGTGATGCCGAATGGATCGGATCGATTTTCAAGTGGCTCGGACTTTCTGTTGCAGTGCTCACAAACCAAACACCGATAGAGAAAAGAAAAGAGCTCTACCTTGCAGACATTGTGTATGGAACAGCCTCAGAGTTTGGATTTGACTACCTCCGAGACAACTCGATGGCGACAACAAAAGAGCACCAGTGCCAACGGGGCTACTACTTTGCTATCATTGATGAAGTCGACTCAATTCTGATCGATGAGGCAAGAACTCCTCTTATTATCTCAGGCCCTGTTGCCGTATCAAGACAAATGTATGACTCTTTAAAAGAGCCTGTCTTTGACATGGTAAAACTACAACGTGACGAGTGCAATAAGCTTGCCTCTGAAGCTAGAAGAATCCTTGAAAACCTACAACTTCTTGAAGATCAGAATGAAATGCGAGCTAAATTGACAAAAGAGGAAGAGGCAGAGCTCGATGAGGCTTTAAAAAAACTGTGGCTTGTCTCGAAAGGAACTCCCATTAATAAGATCCTCAAAAAAATCCGAGAAAATCCAGACCTTAGAGCAAAACTCGACCTTCTAGAAACCTACTATTGGGGCGATCAAAATAAGGAAGAGAGGCTTGAGGCTTTATCGAAGTTATTCATCATCGTAGACGAAAGAAATAACGAGTATGAGCTCACTGATCTTGGCATCAAAAACTGGAAAGGCGATGAAAGCGCCTTTACAATGCTTGATCTAGGTCACGAATACCTTCTAATTGATCAAAATACAGCCCTTTCTTCGCAAGAAAAAATGGAGAAAAAAGTAGCCCTTCGCGAAGCTGACTCTCTAAGAAAAGAGACCTCTCACAACGTACGCCAGCTCTTTAGAGCACACCTTCTCATGGAAAAAGATGTTGACTACATCGTTCATGAAGGGAAAATTGTCATCATCGATGAAAATACGGGTAGACCTCAACCGGGGAGAAGATTTTCTGATGGACTTCATCAAGCAATTGAAGCTAAAGAAAATGTAGCTATTCAAAAAGAGACACAAACGTATGCAACGATCACGCTACAAAACTATTTCCGTCTCTATAGTCACCTTGCAGGAATGACTGGAACTGCGATGACAGAGGCACAAGAGTTCAAAGAGATCTATAAAATAGATGTTCTTGAAATCCCGACTCATAAAAAATGTCAAAGAACTGATCTCAATGATGAAATTTACATGACGGAGAGGGAAAAATACAACGCACTCGTTAAAGAAATTATAGAGATTCATAAAAAAGGAAGACCTATTCTTATCGGAACAGAGTCTGTAGAAATTTCTGAAAAACTCTCCCGTATTTTAAAAGCGCAAAAAATTCCCCACACTGTCCTTAATGCTAAACAAAATGATAAGGAAGCTGAAATCATTGCAGCAGCAGGTCAACCATCTGCTATCACAGTCTCTACAAATATGGCAGGACGTGGTACTGATATTAAACTTACCAAAGATGTTGCAGACCTCGGAGGACTTCATGTAATTGGGACGTCAAGACACCAATCAAGACGAATCGATAGACAGCTTAGGGGAAGATCGGGACGGCAAGGAGATCCGGGCTCTTCTAAATTTTATGTCTCTTTTGAAGACTCTCTCATGAGACTTTTTGCCTCAAATAAATTAACGACTCTTTTACAAAAATTTCGCCCTCCAGAAGGGGAGGCTATTTCAGCACCTATCCTCAATAAGTCAATCGAAACAGCACAAAAAAGAATTGAACAAAGAAACTATACAATACGAAAACACACCCTTGAATTTGACGATGTCATGAATAGACATAGATCTGAAGTCTACAATTTCCGTAACGAAATTCTCCACACGGAAGACCTTCTTCCAATCACAAACGACATCTTAGAAACATTTTGCACAAGCCTTGCAGAGCCCTATTTTCAAAATAAAGCCGAAGAGCATGGTTGGAATCCTGAAGGGTACCGAAAGGCGCTAATGGAGCATTTCCCCGTCTCTTTAGAAGAAGACCTTTTTAATAGTGACAAATTAACCGTTGAGGAAATTGAGACAATTGCTGCAAAAAAAATCATCGAAGCGTTTAGAGAAAAAATGAAGCGGGAAGCTGAAATGGTTGCGATCATGCAAATGCTTAGCGGCAAAGAGCCAAATCCAGTTGCTTTAATTCAAAACGTCGTGAGATCGCTTCTTATCCAATCTGTTGACAAAGAGTGGCAAGCCCATCTTCTTGCAATCGATCATCTCCGCACTGAAGTATCTATGCGAACAGTTGCACAAAAAGATCCCCTCCTCGAATTTAAACACGAAGCGTTTGCCCTTTTTGAAAAATTCTCCAAGAGAGTCAAGTCAAACATTAGCCACCTCCTTTTTGCCTTCGGTATCGCTATCCCCGACTCTCCTGAAATGAAAAAAGCGATCTCGCAAATGCGCATCATGGGCCTTCCCCCTGAATTAAAAATTTCGATTGACAACCTCAAGTTGATACCTTAATTATTTGTTAATTATTTATAATTAATATATAATTATCGACATCTAAAGAGGTTGTCGTATGCAATATCTAGAGTCCCATAGACCCACTCACAAAGACTGTACGTGGACAATAACAAAAGAAGGCGATTTTAAAATAAGTTCTTGCTCTTTTAAAGCAAGAATTTGTGAAAATCTTTTGTCAAATAAATATTCTATTCCAATTTGCATCACTCTTATTGTAGCTTGCGGCATAGGCCTTTCATTCATACCTCTTCTTCCTGTACCATTTATGTTCATGGTCCCCATCTGGATTTCTCCCGTCCTAATTACAAGCGTAGTCAAACTCTTTAAAAACATCTTCGGCCTACCAACGAGACTCCAAATCACAATCCCCTCCTTATTAGCTGATGTACTTCTAGACGATAACAACGCTCCTAAACGTGCCATTCCAAAATCTATTCTCCCCTACCATAAATGCTGCTCAACTGGTTTTGGATTTCGCTATAAACTACATACACAAGATGGAGAGAGAATAGTTTTCGAAAGACTCTTTAAACAATCTTGCAGCGACTCTCGATTTAAAAGCTCCGCCTCAGAAGATAGCCAAATTGGAACAAGGCACGAGCTCCACGATTTTGGCGAATACCTCCTATCCCATTTTACAAAACAGACAAGAGCGTATCAAACAATTGATCCAAGAAAAGCGGCTTTTGACAAAGTACTACACCGTATTGAACGCCTTGCAAATGGGGAACGAGCCGGCCTTTTAAATAGCCAAGGCGAAGAAACGCCTGTAACTGATGACTCTTATGTCGTTTTAGCTTAAACCAAAAAAGGATATACTTTATGGAATTTTCATCTCCAATTAGAGCAAGACCTCATGAGCTAAAGCCTTTATTAGAAAAAAAAGAGCTCGTTAAACCTTTAAACAGAAAAGTAATCTCCTGGCTGAATAATCACGAGACAATTATTACCGCTCTCTTGATCATTAGCTCAATTTGTCTATTAGCTTCTCTTACATATCTGTTTATCACTCCAGTCGCCCTCATACCCCAAATCCCTTTTATAGCAACTTACATGACAAGTGCTTTTGTATGCGCATCCTCTTTTTCTGCATTTCTTTTCATGGATAAGCCATATTCTAAAACCTCCCCAGAATCATTCAATGCTAAAATTGACTTTGAAGGCCTTCAAGTTGACTTTGCTTGAATTGCGGAGAGTTTTTTCCAGCCTTGATAGAGAAAGAGCCCTGAAAAAAGAAGGTAGAGTGGCCAATATTTGCTCTTCCATGCAAGCTCCACTTTTCCTCCATCGGAGAAGAAAAACAAGAGCCACGCAAGTGTAAATAATTGCCCTCCGATTGAAAGAAGAAGAATCGAGCCAAGTTTATTCCCCTCTTCCATATCAGATTTATCAGATGGTCTTTTTTCTACCCGTTTTTTCTCCTCTTTGGGAATTTCCTCCTCCTTTTCTTCCACTTCTTCAGGAGAAGAAATACCAAACCTGCTCGATGTCCGATCGGGAGAATAGGGAGGATCGTAAAGACCTGCCAAGCTATCTTCTGTTTGATAAGGCGATCTTGCCTTCGATGCACCTTTTGCAAAGGAGGAGCCACAATAGCTGCACTCTTCTGCATCAAACGGCACATTCCCCTCACAGTAGGGACACATCTTTACTTTCTCTTTTATACTCATAATTTCATATTTCGCAAAATAATTAAAAATTCGCAACAGTTTCTATGCAACGAAGTTTGCTCTCTTTGTATTTTTGCCACCTGCCAAAGGCCAGGGCAACCTATAGCCGATTATCGCAATAAGAAATCGCATCGAGCAAGACCTAAAGGGCGGTGGGACAGTACTCTGTACGGACCACCGAGTGAGATGCGATTTATTGCAGCGAGAACTCGGCCTTTTATTCTTGTTTACGATTCAATCTCTTATCTAAAAAACCTCTATTTTAAATACCTCTCATTTATAATTTCATATTACTGATTCAGGTTGATTTTTAGAAGCTCTTTGTGTATATGAAAGACATGGATTATGATTTAATTGTGATTGGAGGCGGCCCAGGTGGTTATGTTGCAGCAATTAAAGCCGCGCAAGCTGGTTTAAAAGTTGCCCTCATTGAAAAAGATAAAGTTGGAGGCACCTGCCTTTTACGTGGTTGTATTCCGACAAAAACTTTATTAGCAAGCGCGCACATTGTAGGAGTTTTGCAAAAAGCAAAAGAGTTTGGCGTTTCTGTCGAGAATTTCACAATCAATTACCAAAAAATGAAAGAGAGAAAAGACCTTGTTGTAAGCACATTATGCAATGGCGTTTTAGGATTAGTTAAAAGTAATGGGATCGATGTATTTGCAGGCGTTGGCTCTTTTATTTCCCCAAAAGAGATTAAAGTACGCGGCGAAAAATCTCAGATACTAACTGGCAAAAAAATCATCATCGCAACAGGCTCTACCTCATCAACCATTCCATCCGCACCTGTCGATTTTCATAAAATTCATGATTCGACCTCCATTTTAGAAATCACCAAATTACCAAAATCGCTTCTTATTTTGGGAGCAGGCTACATTGGGTGTGAATTTGCATCGCTTTTTGGAGAACTTGGGGTAAAAGTCTCGTTAGTCGAATTTCTACCAGGCATTGTCTGGACACAGGGAAAATCAATTTCTGAGTCACTTACAACTGCTTTTACAAAAAAAGGAATTCAGATCTATTGCAACCGAAAAATGGAAAGATGTGACCTTACAGAAAACGGAGTCACCCTTCATTTAAGCGATCAAAGCAAACTCGAAGCTGAAATGCTTTTAGTCTCTGTTGGAAGAAAGCCTTACACAGATGAATTAAATCTAGGCGCTGCAGGCATAGGGACAACTCCGAATGGATTTATTTCGGTAAATGAGAAAATGGAGACTGAAGTTAAAGGAATTTATGCGATCGGCGATGTCACAGGAAAATCGATGCTTGCCCATGCAGCCTCTCACCAAGGCATCATAGCAGCGCTCAATGCGAGCGGAAAATCTGAAAAAATGGCGTATGAATCGATTCCCGCTGTCATTTTTACTGATCCCGAAATTGCTACGATAGGCTATACAGTCGACTTAGCTAAAGAAAAAGGCTACGATGCTGTCAGTCACAAGTTCCCCTTTTCAGCTTTAGGTAAAGCTTTAGCTGCTGGAGAGCCCGAAGGGTATGCAGAGCTTGTTACAGAGAAAAAGACGGGCCGAATTTTAGGCGCTTTTCTAGTCGGCAGTCAATCAGGAAACCTGATCTCAGAAATAGCCCTTGCGATCGATCACGAAATCACAATCGACTCTTTAGCAAACACAATCCACCCACATCCCACACTCTCAGAAGCTCTTTCAGAAGCAGCTTTACTAGCTAGCGGATTTCCTATCCACCTACCTCCTGGCAAAAAACATGACAAATGATCTATTTGATGTAAAACCTGAAACCAAAAGAGTAAACCGCCTTCCTAAAAACCCTGATTCCGAGGCCAAAGGACGGTTTCCTAAGTGGTTACACCTGCCGATGTTAAAAGGGGAAACACTTTTTTCAACAGATGACATTCTTAAAAAATATCAACTAAATACCGTATGCGAGGAGGCTAAGTGTCCGAATCGACTCGAATGCTTCTCAAAAAAAACAGCTACATTTTTACTTCTTGGCAAAGAGTGCACAAGAGCTTGCGGATTTTGTGAAATTGCTTTTGCAAAAACGCCTAAACCGCCTGAAGAGGATGAACCGATAAGAGTTGCTCTTTCTGTGAAGCAACTTGGCCTCAAGCATGTTGTTTTTACAATGGTTGCAAGAGATGATTTAAGCGATGGGGGCGCTTTGCACCTAGCAAAAGTGATTGAAACAACAAGAATTGAAAACCCTTCTGTGACAATTGAAGTTCTTACCTCCGACTTTACTGGCAACTTAAACTCTCTAGATATTGTTTTAGAGAAAAAACCAGAAATTTTTAACTACAATATTGAAACAGTGAGACGCCTCACTCCATCTGTTCGTCATAAAGCAACTTATGAAAGAACTCTTACCATTTTATCACACGCTAAAGAAACAAAAAAGGCCCGCTTCACAAAATCGGGATTAATGGTAGGACTTGGCGAGACAAACGAAGAAATTTTTGAAACGATCCAAAATTTGCAAAAAGTCGGTGTTGACATCATCACAATAGGCCAATACCTCCAACCATCAAGAAATAAACTCGCAGTAAAAGAATTTGTCACCCCGGAAACTTTTACACTTTATGAAAAATTTGCTTACTCTATTGGTATCAAACACATCTATGCTGGTCCATTTGTCAGATCGAGCCATAACGCTGAAAGCATATTAAAAATCCTTACCGAAAAAACTCCATCAAATGATACAATCCTTGAATATGGAAATTCCCCTTCTTGATGAAATTGATCTAGAAATTCTCATGCATAGAAATGCACACTTTGGTGGCAATTTCACGATCATGATCGAATATTATGAAAATGAAGGTGTTGGTTCAATGCCAGACTTCGATATCGACAGAATTGCAGAATTACAAGAAATCCAAGAGGAACTTGGGGAAGATTTAGCAGCAAAGCTTTTGCCTATGCCTGCATTTGAAGAAGTTGCAAGATCTAGAGAGCTTTATCAAAAGCTAGAAGAGGTCTATGACAACCCAAAAGCTATTATCCCTATTTTGCTAAGTGATCTCATTCTAACAGAGGATGAAGAGCCGGTAACAGAGATCAAAGCGATTATTGATGAAGGAGAAAAAATGGTTGATCCCCTTCTTCACATCATCGATTCAACAGACTTTTTTAACCCCCTTTTTCCAGGATATGGGAGAACTCCTGCATTTGCAGCCGTATGCCTAGACAAAATTGGAAATCCAAAAGCAATTCCTCACCTTTTTGGGGCGCTTGGAGGAGAGAACTTAGATCTTGAAGAAATTTTTATCTCTTCGCTTGTCTCATTTGGAAAACCTGCAAAAACTTTTCTCCTCAAAAGACTTCTTAGTAAACCTTTCAGTAAAGACAATCTGAATGCTGCAATGGCTCTTGCATTTTTCCCCCTTGATGAGGAAATTGCAAAAACTGCACTCGAACTATTAAAAGATGAATCCCACCTTTTAAATGAAAGTTTTGCTCCTTACCTAATCTGTCTTACAGAGGGTCTGCAAAGCGAAGCAGATAGAGACTTATTTAAAGAGATCACAAAAAAAACCTCTTTTCCAAAAGAGCTTAAACTCGATGGCGATACAATTATTCATTCGTGGCAATCAGCTTAGAGATAAATAGACCAAACCACATACTAATCTCTATTGCGCCCACAAAGCCAAGCAAGACATCTATTTGCACAACAAAAACGCTCTTTTCAAGAGATTTTGTTCCAAGACCTTGTCAAAAAGGATCCCTCACAGACCTCTTTTATGCACTTCACATCATTCGTCTACGAATCGGAAAATTTCCAGATAAGAGATTCTTTTACCAAAGAAAAATTGAAGTTGTAGCATCCTCTGCAAGAAAAATTCTCTCATCAAAAGAGGTTACTTCCCCTGATTTTAGATTAGCTATAAAAAAAATTTGCCTTTTTTTAAATCGACCTCTCTCTTCTCTTTTAGACGAGCTAAATATTTCAGAGCTTGCCCCCATAGAAATTATTGAACACCTTCTCTACAAAAAGCTTTATGACATGGATTTTTGTAAGTGGCGCCCTCAAGAGCCTATCTATTCATTGATAGAGAGCCTACGCTCTAATGGCCCAATCATTTGCAGCACAACTCTTACAAATTCGAGACTCACGCGCTCTTCCACTCTTCATAAAATCGTTATTGTAGGCGCTGAACTAGTGAGTAAATCTGAAAATCATGTATTTTACCTAGATCCATTAGATGGGGGTCATACCCTATATGAGACCTCCTATGAAAAACTTTGCGCACACAGCGTAAGTATCCCGAGAGCTAGAGGCTGCATAGAAAAAGCATTAGATGGAGAATCTACTTCCTGGGGCTGGCAAAATCCTATCTAGGTTAAAAATAGCCTCCTAAGCCTCTCATAAACTACTTCACCCTCAAAACCCAGAGCACCCAAGTCAGGGTACTCGCTCATCAAAAAGGCAAGAGCCTCAACTACCCCACGCCTTAGAGAAGAGACGTATACATCTAAATGTAAATCTGCTAAAAACGAGATTCTCGATAAAGAGACGTCTCTTTCTGTCTCATCTACCTCGCAAACTGCGTCGATAGCTCCTAAAATTGCCTGAGCAATCTTTTCTTCCCATCCAGGTGAATTAAACAGCTCATTTAGAAATTCTGTGTAACCACTCCTTCCCAAAGCCTCACGATCCCACTCTAGGCCATTATCTATAAGAAACACCTCTCCCTCTTCTCCCACCATAAGATTTCCAAGATTCGGACCATAATACTCTTCTGCCGGCTTTTCATTGCCTGATTCAGACATTAACCTCTTATGATCCTCTTTAAAAAGTAGCGAGTATGAACCTTTAGATCTAAGAAAAATTGCTATTTGTATCCTATCCTCATGGTGCAAAACCAAATCAAGAAGACCTACAACGCCGAGTTTTTTAAAAAAAACCTCTTTTTGTCTAGGATCCATCTCTTGGTACCTTGTAGAAATAAAAGCAAAAAAGTCTTCCCCAGAAACCTTTTCAGAAATCATCAAAAAGCGGCAGTCAAGAGTTTTTCCGATATCTTCCACATCAAACCGAGACGACCTACTTAGGACTAAACACTCTTCATAAATTCTAGAAACTCTATCTACAAAAGGGGCAGCATCCTCAGATAGTAAGCCAATTTTTTTCCCCTTTAGATCAATCTCTCGAAAAGCGGGCACTTTAAAAAAATCTCCTAGACGCCTTGCAAACAGCTGATAAATTCTTGTTGATTCTACTTCATATAAATCAACCCATTTGACAACAAAACTCCTAAACACCTCTTGAGAAAAAGGATCTGTAACAATTAACACTCCCCTATCTCCTGCATCGGAATGACAAACCATCCCGAGAGATAAATAGGAACAATCCTCAACAAACTCTTTCAAAAGCATTGCCATCTCTCTTCTTGAAGAGACAATAACAATTTTTTCTAAATAAATGGGGGGTAGCTGTTCAAGTGGTTTTGGTATAGACTCCATTTGACTCTGGACAAAGCATGTGATCTCTTTTTCATCTATGCCAACAAGATGTTCTAAAAGAGTTCTTAAAAATCTATCTAAGAGAGAGACCATCTCACTTGGAGCCTTTTTTTCAGAAAGAATAGAATAGATCTTTTGGCGCCTTAAAACTGTCTCAGCCTGGTGTAAAACCTCTTCCGCATTAAAAAAAGCTCCGCACCCTCCCACCCTTTTTGATAAACATGTCGCAGACATTTCAGATCCTTTATTATAAAAGGATTAATATAATAAAAATAATTATAATTAATAGCAAGTTTTTTGCTGTTTCTTTACAAAAATTTGCTTTTTTCTTTAAGATTTTATAAAATTAGGAGAAAATTGTAATCTGACAAAAGGTTATTTATGTCTGCTTCTCTTCGCCCTACAACCCCCATCGCTCGACCAGAGCCAATAGATCTAATTAAAATTTGGCTTGAAAGTGTTGAATCAGTTACAAAAAATGGGGCAAAAGAAAATCTAGCCAGATTTCACCAGCTAATTAGATCTTTCCCAACAGAAAGCGCTACTGATGAGAGCAAAATTATTTTAGATAAACTAGTTGAAATGATCGACTTCTCTAAAACTTATAGTCCTACATTGAAAAAAGCAACTAAAACTGCGCTCGAAAAATTCAATTTTCACAAATGAGTCAGCCGAGGATACGAGGGCAAAGACCTGATATATTTATTTAGCTCATATTGCTCTTTTTGTCTTAACTTATCGTCATTAAATGGTGTCTCTCTATTATAAATATAGAGAACTTTAGGAATAAATACAGCATGCTCTCTTGCCATTTCGCACATGGGAAATAAAATAGCCAAATCCCATGCTGATGAAAAAAATTTACCCTCGTAAAGAAGATCCTCTTTTTTTATCTTTTTGAATAACCCTGCATAAAAAGTACGAAGATGGGAGAAAAACCAATCGGTATCTTTAGAAAATAGACCAACTTTTCGCAAATTGCCATTTTTTAAGTATCTTTTAAAAATAGGTTCTCTACAAATTCCTATTTCATAATCGGGATAAGTTACATACTGACCATAGGTAAGCCATACGTTAGGATCATTATAATAACAGTTTAGCTCTCTTAACACATTTGTATGTGAAAGCCAGTCATCTCCATCTAAAAGCAAAACAATTTCATCATCCCTAAGAGAGTGAATCACATCAAAAAGATTATGAAGCGCCTTTTTATTTGTTTTATTTCGAATGATTTGAATTTTTACGCTTCTCCCCTCTGCGATTTGGGAGGCTTTTTCATACGTTTTATCAGTTGAGCAATCGTCTATATAGATCACTCGATAATTTTTGTACTCTTGAAAAAAAACAGATTCTAAATTTCTTTGCACATAGAGTTCATTATTATAGGAGGGTATCACAACAACAAACGGTTTTTCTTCTTTGATAAGGCTTTTATCGATCGGGGTGTAAGAAGAGTGTCTTTTACCCTGTTTTGCAAGTGTTCGTCTACACATTTTTCCAATTGGAAGAACCAAACTAGCAATGATACAAATTCCTATCAAAACTTTTTTCATGCTAATTTTAACCATAACCAAGCTACCATCGCAAATAAAAGAAGAACTAAAGCTGCGAAAACTGCGATTGAAAGGTGAAGCCTTTTCATCAAAAGATGAACTCTTTGCGTGAGGTATTTTTCATGATGATTCATCTCCTCTGCATACCAAGAGCCATCCATGTCTTCTTTTGCATAAATACCATAAGATCTTTCTATCTCATTAAAATAGCCAGCAGGAAAAATAATTCCCTCAAAATCAGGCTTTTTTATCGCCTCTAATACTGCATCATGAAACGCTTTAAAGACACGAAGCGTGACTCTTTTCTTTACAGAATCGACATCAGCTCCTGGATATAGCAATTTTATATTGTCCCAGTTAGCCTCTGCTTTTTTTAACGCATCCCATAAAATCTGATTCCCCTGACAAGCCCCTATCACGCTATTGCGAACAATTGCCGACCTATGAATCACAGGATTACCAGGAGTTAAAAGCCCTCCATAAAATGGGTAGGTTCTATGAAAATCTCTAAAAGAGACTCTGCACTCCATATCGTGATCAACATAGACGCCACCAAACTCGTAGAGGACCAAGAGCCGGACGATATCAGATTTTTCTCCATAGTTATCGCTATCCTCATAAAGAGCTTTAAATTCCCGAAGAAGAATCTCATCAACTCTTTTAATTTCAATTTGCTTCAAAGAAAACTCTCTCTCTCGATCACTCCATACAATTATCTTCCAGCCAGGGTGTTTTTCGTAAAAACTTTTAAGATATCTCTTTGACCTCTCAGGGTACTCTTTCGGCCCAAGCCAAATAAAGTGAATAATTTCAGGAATCAAAAGAGTATTTCCAGGTAATTTTTTTTTCCGGTCGTCAAATAGATCTGCAAACTCTTTTAAATTTTTAAAATCTTCGTTTGTGTTGATATACTTCCAACACCTTTTTCCCTTACCCATCAATTTTATGAAGTTCACATTTTGCATACAATCAGTATACCTCTCTTTTCGAAAAAAAAAACCGATTTTTTAAATGGTTTCATACTCTTTTAACTTAAAACCTGATTTGCTTCTTATTCGTCCTAAGCATCGAGCGAAACAATTAAGATGCGAGCTAAAGGCCAAATTTAAGGTTTTTCACCTTAACGAAGAGAGCAGTAAACTAGATTAGTTGTTTCAGCCGATGCTAAGGGCATAAGGACTTTGCTTTGAGAAGATTTCCCTAATTTAAATCGGGCTCGCTATTTATTTCACCCAGCAGAGAGCCAACTAATCGATGAAATATCTATCCAATCGGGTTTTAACTTCTAAGACCTCGTTTTCTAAAATTCCAATGTTTGAATTACTCTTAGCATAAAATCTCTTGAAGTGTATTAATTATCTATTTATATCAAAATATATGAACCAAAAGAGAATAAAATCGTCCGAAGTTGCAACGATTATCCTAGCTGGAGGAGAAGGAACTAGACTAAAACCACTTACAGAAATTCGATGCAAACCAGCTGTCACTTTTGGGGGTAGATATCGAATTATCGATGTGGCTATTTCTAATGCAATTAATGCAGGATTTAATGATATTTACGTTCTTTCACAATTTTTAGCAGCTTCTCTCACTGGTTATCTTTTAGACACCTACACAACTGATGCACTATTTGGCGCTCATTTAGAAGTTTTAACGCCTGAACAGTCTAGTGATCACAAAAAAATGTGGTACGAGGGGACAGCAGATGCAGTTCGAAAAAACCTTAGCAAGCTTTTAGACCACCCGGCAAACTATTTTATTATTCTATCTGGTGACCAGCTCTACTCCATGGACTTATCCCACATGGTCGAAATGGCTAAAAAAAATGATGCCGACTTAATGATTGCAACAATTCCTGTTCATGAATCTGAGGCGAAACGAATGGGGGTTATGAAAGTTGGCAACAATCTTGAAATCACCGATTTTTTTGAAAAACCAAAAGAGGTCGAAACTCTTTTGAAATTTGCTCTTTCCCCCGAAATTTCACTTCGAGAAGGTGGTCTAAACAACCTTACTTTTTTAGGCTCCATGGGAATATATGTATTTAAAAGAGAAGCTCTTATAAGACTCCTCCAAGAAGATTGTCGAGCTGATTTCGGAAAGCATCTAATCCCCCTCCAAGTGAAAAAAGGAAAATCGTTTGCCTATGTCTTTGATGGCTACTGGGAAGACATAGGAACTATAGCTTCCTACTACCAGGCAAACATCTGCCTTACAGAAAATTCCCACGCTTGCCTTGACCTTTACAATGAAATCAAACCTATTTATACCCAATCTATTTCTCTTCCTGCAGCGAGACTAACAAATACGACTGTTCTAGATTCAATTATTTGCGAGGGGTCGGTCATTTCAGCTGCCTCTATCTCCCAAAGCATGATTGGATTGAAAACATTTATAGATGAAGACACAATTGTTCAAAATTCTATTCTCATGGGCTCCCCACCAAGATCGACCAAACCAAATATTCATATTGGTAAAAATTGCAACCTAAATAAGGTAATTGTTGACGAAGGTGCTTACCTAGAAGACAATATTACTCTAACAAATAAGAAAAACATGCAATTCTTTGACTCAAAAGAGATTGCAATCTCTGATGGAATTATTATTGTAAAAGCAGGCGCAAGAATTCCAAAAGGTTTCACTTTATAAATAGACTTTTTTTTTAACTTGTAAAAAAAAATCAAATCAATTGAATAAGTCTTAAAAAGGAGATCCCATTTCATGACGCCCTCAATTAATCCAGGCTCAAGCCCTACAGAAATAGCAAGATTTATTAACAGCCAAGATGATCAAACCCCTGTATCAAAAGGGCATATGCCAGAAGTTACGAAGGCTGTTTCAGCTTTTTTTGCATCTCACTCTGCAGCTATTATTACACATGTTAACACAACTATGCTAACTTCAGTTCGTGTTGAGTACTTGGAAGGAGGCGAAAGACAAGAGGCTACTTTAGAGCTAGAAAGACCCTCTACTCCAAGAACTCCCTCTCCCTCTCCTGCTTCTGGCTGGAGTTCAACAAGTCCAAGTTCAGCCTCCTCTGATTCTCCTCTAGAAACAGCAGTTATTCCTTTAGAGTTTACAAAAGATCTTGAATCGAAAATTTCTAAAATGGACTTAGCAAAAGGTCTTCAAAACTCTTTATTAATAGGAGTCGTTAGACACTTATCAACCCGATTTACACCAGGCACTTTTTCAGATTGTAAGTTACTTAATTTTGAGATTAAAGGAGATTGGATTACTATGGATTACAAAAAACCTCTTGAACGGGGAACATACTCTTTTAATAAAAGTGTAATAAGTTTCTAATCTACTGGATAACAACCTGATGGTTTAAAAAATTGTCTGCTGTTTTTTCCCAGGTATAGTGTGAGGCAGCTTCGATGCAAGCATCTTTTTTTAAAGATAGGCAAGCAAGAGCCGCTTTTTGCAAATCCTCTGACATAGATCCTGTAACACCCTCTTCTAAAATATCTTGCGGACCCATAACGGGATAGGCTGCTACAGGAAGGCCTGAGGCCATTGCTTCCAAAATTCCAAGTCCAAATGTGTCAAATTTTGAAGGCCACACAAAGACATCGGATTCACTTAAACACTCTCTAACTTTTACATAGGGAAGAAAAATAGCGCTTTTCCCATACTTTCTCATAAGATACGATTTGTAGGGCCCATCTCCTATCACAAATTTTGTCCCCGGAAGATCTAATTTTAAAAAGGCTTCAATATTTTTCTCTTTAGAAATTCTAGACATCGTAACAAAATAAGGCCTTGGGTGGCCTTTTAAAAAGGTAGTCCCCTTTTCATAGAAAAATTCTTTTCTACTTACGCCTGGCGGAAAGACGGCTATTGTTTTTTTAATTCCCTTATCTTCTAAAAGTTTTTTAAGCCTAGGGGTTAACGTATGAATCATCGATGCAGATTTATGAAACCATCTCAAATAGGGCCACACCCACCCAATCGGCGCATGATATTCTTTTATAACTTTATCAAAATTTGTGTGATAGGCGGTCGTAAACGGAATTCCTTCTTCCATGCAAAATTTTCTAGCAGCGACACCAACGCTAAATTCTGCTTGAATATGAATAGCTTGAGGTTTCGTCTTCAAAAAAAACTTTCCAAATTCTTTTTTCGATCCTATCCCATTAGTCACAAATTTGATACCTTCAAGTACATCTGGTTGACTTTTCGTAATATTATCGCCATCAAAGAAATAGACTTCATGCCCATTTTTTTTCAAAATAGGAGCAATGGAGTGAAAGTATTTATGAACTCCCCCCGTCCAATTATTTCTAATCCCGTAGGTAACAATCAAAATTTTCATAACTTTCCTCTCTTTAACATTTCTTGGGAATTTGGTACATTAGAGTTATGAAAATTTGGGCAATTGCAGATTTACACCTCTCTTTTGGTGTACCGAATAAAAAAATGGATGTCTTTGGCCCTAGATGGGAAAACCACGCCAAAAAAATTGAAGAACATTGGAGAGATCTCATTTCTGAAGAAGATCTTGTATTAATTGCTGGAGACATTTCCTGGGCTCTTCATCTAGAAGATGCGCTCGTTGATCTTAAGTGGATTGCAAATCTTCCGGGAACAAAAGTGATGAGCAAAGGTAATCACGATCTTTGGTGGAAATCGATGAGTAAAGTCAAACCTATTTTACCCCCAAGAATCCATCTTATTTACAACAATGCATTTACCTACCAAGGCGTAAGTATTGGAGGGACAAGACTTTGGGACCATCTCGATAACGATTTTTCAAGCTACATTGAATTCCAAAAAATCCCAGATGGTGTCCATGTCCACGAAAAAACACATACAAAAGAAGATAACCTCCATGACGAAAAAATTTATAAAAGTGAGATAGAAAGACTCAAGTTAAGCTTAAATTGTCTAGATCCGACGGCGCATACACGAATTGCTATGATTCATTACCCGCCAACTGGGTCGATACAAAAAAAAACCGCTGTGACGACACTACTTGAAACATACAAAATTCAGACCTGTGTCTATGGGCACCTTCACAACTTAAAAGAAAATGCCCCAGTCAATTTTAACTACAACGGAATTTCATACATTTGCACATCATGCGATTTTCTTAAGTTCAAACCAGTTGAACTCACATTTTAAGAGTAAAGTGCATAAATATCTTTGAATTGGGATTAAAATAATAATTTAAGTAATACCAGAACAAAACCGATACTCCAGAAGCAAGAGCTGAAAAAACAACAACCTCACAATTTGTCAATTTCTTAGAAATTTGGGGAGTGTTATGAAATTCTACAAGCTGCTGCACCTCATCATCAAAATCAAATGGCAGTGGTGTAGGAGTTCTTGAAATTGTAACCGAACTCAAAGCTCGATCGCGTTCACCCTCTTCACTTGATGAATATGAATTAACTCCAGCTCTTGAGGAAATTCCCTCCATAATATCTCCTTAAATTTTTTTCTTAAAATTATGAATAAAATAATTAATAAAATCAAACTAATTAAGAGAAATTGATAATAAGAGTCACAAAGAGGCTTTGTTTCGGCTCTGTTTCCTAATTCAAAAAGGTCTGCAAGTAGCGTGATTTTGGAATAAAATCACGCCTCCTCTTCATAATTAGATGATTTATTTTGAATATCTTAATTTATTCATTTTGTTTAATATTAAAGA
>VGMD01000017.1 GCA_016866545.1 Chlamydiota bacterium
ATTTGACGGCTCTTCACATACGCTGAACTTACCATATATGACAGTGACATTTGGTGGGACAGCTCCTTTTTATACAGTGAGTGTTCAGCCTCAAACACTCTCTTTTGTCAGTACAACCAGTAATGAAATTGATATGACTGTTTCAAAACTTGCAATTAGTGGATTTACAGGAGGGCAATATAATGGGACAGCTTATCCTATCACAAATAGCTGCACGGCTGCAAATCCATGTAAAGCAACTTTTAACGACTTTTCAAATATATCACCTTCAGCAATACCGTTTACGGTATCTGGGAAACAAGTCTTTACAATAGATTTTTCGCAAAATCCGCCAGCTGTTGCAAATCTTTTGCCTGGATCTGGTTATGGAGTCTATCCTCAATTAGTAAATGGCGTTTATCAAATTGTAATGTCAAAAACAACGACAGTTAATCTCTCTTTAACAGGTTCTGTTTCTCCAATGATCCAGCAAAAAGTAGGTCCAAACACTTATAATTCGTTTATTTCAAATGACAACACGATAAATTTTACATTCTTTCTTCCGATTTCTCAAACCAATCAAAATAATTTTATTAGATCAATTTGGGGGCGAATGAAATCTGAGATTATATTTTCTTCTTCGTCTAATGGGCAATTTGCTGATATTAAAACACTCTTTTCTTCAACTCCTGTAAATAGGACAGGCACGACCTTGCTAACGATTGATCCTACGTCAACATTTTGGAGTCAGGCTATTGGATCCCAATCCTCAAACAGTAGTCTCAATTTAAATATTCAAAATGGAGGTCCTCCAACATCACCTTATCCAACAATACAATTAACAACCAATAATATAAAAATTCAATCATTTAAAAATCAGTCATTTAAATTAGATTCAAATGCAGCTGCTAATTTGATAATAACGGGTGTAGGAGGTTTATCATATACATTTCCTTGCCAAAGTTCAGGGGGGCAAGGTATTCCAGCATGTAGCCTCTCTATTTTTCCACTATACGCATTTACAGATAAAGCAAATTCAAGTGGGAGTATAGGTCAGAGTGGAGCTAATACTTTTTCATTTGCATTTGCAATACCAAGTAATAGTTTAGTTGGCATGTCAAAAATTGGAACTGGCAGTAAAATTACCATAATCGATGGAAATCAATCGATTGTGTTTAATATGGCGGGAAGTATTTCAAAAATTTCTCTTGCAGGAACGTACTACGGACAAACAATTACATCTGGAAGCGTTCAAATTTCTTCTGCTGGTACAATGACTATTACTGGGAGTGTTGCTTCCGCAAGTAGTATGACATTTTCCTATAATCCAAGCGTGACAGCAACAGGAACAATATACTTCGAGTAAGCTTAGGTAATGACTAAGTCTTTTAGAGATTTGCGGAGGCGGTATTTATAGATTGCAAATCCGATAAGCAAAAGAGACCAAGAAATTTCGCGCGGTAGTGTAAATAGGGGGTAGATCCCTAGGTTTGGAAATCCCCATCTATTTCCTGGAGCCCAAAATGTAAAAGCAGGGACGCCGCGTATATTGTCTTCTGGAACAAATCCAAAGTCTCTGCTATCAGAACTCATTGCATGATTGTCGCCAAGAGCTAAGTAGTGTTTTTCAGGAACTTTGATTCCGTATGTTTTAATCCATTC
Organism: Chlamydiota bacterium; assembly: GCA_016866545.1. Taxonomy (GTDB): domain Bacteria; phylum Chlamydiota; class Chlamydiia; order Chlamydiales; family 2-12-FULL-49-11; genus VGMD01. The sequence goes on from VGMD01000017.1 coordinate 1,642, forward strand.
AATATTAAGCGAGCCATCTTTATTTAATGGGGGACCGTTGTCAATAAACGGAGTATAACGAGGAGATAATTGTTTTTTTTCTAGCTCAGAATGAACAAAATTTTCAAGGGTAGGATCCTCTTTTTTAAAAATAGGTGCACCCATAAGAAAAAGAGTTCCATCTCTAAAATAGGTGTATCTTGAAGGAGAGATCCCAAAATCTTTTGTCGAGGGATTAAATCTCATGTCACATTCGATCCCAATATTAAAAAGTAAGAGAGTTCTTGCTATATTAAATGATGCAAGAGGATGGTCTTTACGAGCTTTTACTGTGATTCCTTGCGCTTTTACTTCATAAAGAGTTCCTCTATAGAATTCATAAGTTCCGTTTGGGATTTCTATGTCTTTAATTTTTAAAGCGTATGGGTTTTTTTTAGCATCAGCCGATGTGACACCATATCGTCTGATAAGGCCGTTTTCTACAACAATTCTTCCTGTATATAAATTCTCCCAAATCGCTTTTATGTGGTTTTCTGAAAGGGGGAGAAATGATTTTTCTGTATGCAGCATCGGCCTTGTTCTAAAATAGGAATCTCTTGCAATTTTTGCTTTAGCTAAAGAGGCGTGATGGGTGATTTCTAAGTAGTATTCGGCATTAGGAAGATCTTTGCTCTTTGGTACAAGCTGTTTTGGTAGAATCCGAACAGATCCAAAATTTCCCATGCCCCAAAGATCGTAAAGATCAAAATTTTTTGAAGTGTTAGGGGAGATTAGATCGTAATGCACCTCTTTGTTTTGTGAAATATAGAGTTTTGCAAGGGGAATATTCATCTGCTTCACAATTGCAGAAGAGAATAAGTCGCCATTTTTCGTTGGAAGTGAGTTTGTGCTTACTTTACCTTCAATATGGATGAAAGGGATGTGTTCGAGGTAAGATAAATCTTCTCTTTGGAGCTGTTTTGATAGATCTTTTCCATTTTTATCGATCCCGTAGATTTTTCCACCATAAAAATAAAGAGTATCTCCAGGAAGGCCTATCATTCGTTTTATATATTGCTTATAGCCAGGAAAAAGATAAAAATATTTTGTTTTTACATTCGAAATATCCATATTTTCGCCTGTAAATGTAAAAACGCCCATTCTTTTTGCTTGCAAAGGATCGAAAAGGAGGTGAGAGGTTGTAAGGGGGATATTTAAACCAAATTGGGTCTTAGACACAACTAAACGATCGACTTCTTTATAAGTCGGTCGCATCGATCCTGAGGGAATTTCGTAGAGTTCAAAACAGGATTGTCTAATTATAATTGCGACTGCTAAAGCAATTATAAGACCTACAGAAAATTCGATGAAATTTCTAACAGGAGATCTCTTTAAATGAGTTTTGGCAAGAATCTCAAGCTCTTTAGTAAGTTCTTTTGAGGATTGTCTATCTTTTTTAATTAAAGAGGCTTGTAATTCTTTAAGAAGGTATTGAAATTTTTTCTTAATATCTTCTGGCAGTTTATGCTGATTTCTAAGAAATGATTTCCAAGTAGTTTTAAGAAAAGATTCTGCTTTTTTCATTCGGTACATGGGGCCTACTATATCATAAAGGCTGTTTTTTAGGTGAAAAGAGATTTCTACCAGAGGCTACTACACGAAATTTCAGACTAGCTTGAGAATCATCTGTAATTTGCCCCCAATAAGGAAAAGGGAAGAGTTCGTTGGATTTATTAAAAAATAGTTCAATTCTTTTCCCAGATAAAGGGGATCCATCCTTAGGATAGAGAAGTTTATAAGCTGTAAATTCGGGTGAAGCCTCCTTTTTTCCTTCAAAAAAAAGCTCTGGATTCCAAATTTTTCTTGTATCTAGACCCTCTTTTAATGGAGAGCCGATTCTTTTCCTCTCATCGTCTTGAATCAGATCTAAAGGTAGATGTAAAATTTTTAAAAAAAAGGAGTCGTTTTCAGAAAAACTAAGATAGGCATTTTTTGTGAAAGAAAAACATTTTTCTAACGTATTGGTCTTTATGTCAATTTGTAAAAGAGACCAAGATGTGTGCCCTAACGCTTTATCTTTTATCCAATTAGGAATATCAGAGGGGAGGGATGAGTAGGGGAAAGAAATTTCTTCAATAGTTATTTTAGAGCCGTCTAGAGTGTGAATTCGAATCAGGCTACAGAGTCTATTTTGCTCTGTTACAACATAGTCGCCAACAGCCCCTTTTAAGAGTTTATCCCCAAGAGATAGAGCGGATAAAGAATTTATAAAAAAAAGTATAAACAAGAGGAGGGTAGATCTCATGAAAAAAGTATATCAAACCTATTGATCTTTTTAAAGCACTATGCAACGTAATGGTTGGGAGTTAAAAACTATGTACATAAGATTGATTGGTGCGTCATTTAGTATATTGATAATATGTCTATTAGGAATTTATATTGGGGGGCCTTCTAAGGATAGAATAGTTTCCAAGATGGAAAACTTGGTTATAAAAATGGATCCAGAAGGAAGTGTACAAGAGCGGCTAGCCTACCATCAGTTTGAGATTAAAAAATATGAATCTGAAGCTCTTAAAGAGAAGCTAAACGCCTACTCTTATTTAGAAAAGCACCAAATGAATGAAGTAAGGCAAGCAAATAGTAGAAGATTTCAATACTTAAAGAAGATTGAAGAGCACACACTAGCGATTGAGGAGCTAAAAAAAGAGATATGAAAGCTTTAATGATATCACTTTTTACGATTTCAGGATTTTTAGCAGGAGTTATTCACGAGGAGAGTTATCCCTCTTTTTTTGCTTTAGTAGGGGCAAATGAGGCTTCAAAGCAAAATGACTACACGAAACAAAAACAGATTGAAGTGCTTGATAGTAAAATAGAATCACTTACAAATCTCCGAGATTATTATACAAGTAAGATCACAAGATATCGAAATAGGGCTTCTACCTATGAGTTTCAAGGAGATAACTTAGAGGAGTCGAAACATCTTTTCGCAGAAGCTAATAAAATGGAAAGTGTTGTAAAACAAATTGATGAAGAAATTAGCTACATTGAGAGTGAGCGTAATTCTTTACTCAAAAAATAGACTTTTATTTTCCCCTATAATAGTATAGTTGTCTTTTATTTTGAGGTTGTTATGACATCTGTAGTAGATATTTGGGGGCAGATGGAGGTTTTGTTTAAGCACCCTCGTCTTGAAGATCCAAAAAGGGCGAAATTTGTCTTTATTGCCGAGTCTCATAGTAGGTTAGATATGAGAAGAATTCATGGCGCTTTTATAAGTTCTATAATTTCCCCAAAAACTCTTTTGCTTGTTGAGAGCGTTAAGGCGGGAATAGTTCTTGAAGGTGATAGGAAAAAAATGACCCTTCTAGAGTACAGTGTGGGAGAATCTGATGCAGAAAGACTTGCTTTAATGGGTTGGGATTATTATGGAGAAAATTTAGAAGAGAGTAGAGAGAAATATTTTGAAAAAAACAAGCTTTGAGTGCACTAGTCAAAGGAAGTGAATCTTCTACAATAGATCGAGACCTTATTGCAGAAAAACTAAAAGAGCTAAAAAAAGAAAAGTTAGCGTGTAGAGTTTCCTAAAAGAACAGAAAGTATGGTAGAGACTTTAGAAGGTGTAAAAACAAATCCTTTATATGATAGGGTTATTTTAATAGCTGGATATGCTCATCTCATAGAAATTAGAGAAGGAGTTTTGTCAGAAGACCCTCGTCTGGAGCTTACATCGTTGCATAAGTTTCTTCTTACTGTTCCGTCTATTATTGTAAGAATGAAAGAGTCAGTTTAAAAAGCTGTCTAAGAGGGTGGCCTAATCATGGTTTTATCACAGCTTCTAGGGAGTCAATAAGTACGTGCTTTATGCGAGAGGTGTGGCCCGATTGGATAATAATGCACCTTTTTGGCAGGTTAAAATGTTTCGCTAAAACCTCTATCAGAGCGGTATTTGCTTTGCCATCCTCTGGAGGCGCTCTTAGTTTGACTTTTAAAAACCCCTCTTCGTCAGAGGTTACTTTTTCTTCTCTACTACCTGGAGTGACTTTAACCTTGATCAGCATACAGTTTTTTTGCTACCTTTGTGACTATGTTATGGTATGTGATTATTTGTATGCTTTCAATACAATGTTTTGCTCTAGATTTTGGTGATGACGCACCCGATTTTGCTCTTTTTGATCAAGAGGGGTATACGCACACCTTAAAAGAGCATAGAGGACAATTTGTCCTTCTCTTTTTTTATCCAAGAGATTTCAGCTTTCATAGCGCTCAATTAGCTAAGTCATTTGAATTGAAATATTCTGAGTTGAAAGCGAAAAATGTTGTTATTTACGGTGTCAGTAATGACTTTATGAAAACTCATTTAGATTTTCATACTAAAATGCAGCTAACATACGATCTTCTTTCAGATCCTGATGAAGAGGTCATAAAAAAATATAAGGCAAAAGGTTTATTAGGAGGAAAGTTTATTTCTTATCTTATTGGACCAGATGGCCGTGTGTTTAAAAAATACGAAGACAATCTCTCTTTTAAGCATCCTATGCGTGCTTTAAGCGATCTATAATCTTTTATGTTAATCCGTTACCCCATTTGTTGCTCAAAATAGCTGAAATGTGATTGAACAAAGTTAAAAGGGAGTGGCCTAATGTTGACGTTTGTTTATTGTAGTGAAAAAAAAGATCTCGCAAAAGAGAAAAGATGGGTCGAAAGTTCTGGATTAGAGAATGTTGAAGTTCTTTGGTATAAAGGAGATGCCTTTTCTAAATCGTATAATAAAGGGCTGAATCAGGCAAAACATGATGTCATCATTTTTCTTAGAGAGGATGTCGAGCTTCCCCTTCAAGGTTGGGGGGAGAAAATTTTAGAAAGATTTGAAACAACACAATTTGGTGTATTAGGAGTTGTAGGCTCGATTATTGTCCCGATGTCAGGGCTTGTTTGGGAAAAAGAGGAGCCTTTAGTAGGAAGGATTTGGTATGAATCTTTTGATAAGCAGCACGAACAGAAATTTTCTGAGAGTTTTTCTGGTAAAGTGATCCCTGTTGTCGCATTAGATGACTCTTTATTTGCAGTCTATAGACCAAGGCTTGCAAATGGATTTGATGAGCAATTTATTTCAGACTCATTTTATGATTTAGATTTTTACGTATGTAACTACCAAAAGAGAGTAAAAATAGGAGTTATTTTTGACATCAAAGTGCTCAAACTCGGCTTAAATCCACAAAATGAAGAGTGGGTAGAAAATCGTAATTTGTTTGTGAAAAAACATCACGAATTGCCTCTACGGTTGAAACCAGAAATTTTTATAACAAATACGCAGATAAAAATAGTAGAGGCGCCAAAAGTTGCCGTATTTATTCCGTCAAAAGGAAAACCTGTTGAGCTAGCTTCTTGTTTAGAATCAATATATGAGCAAACAAATTATCCGAATATCGATATTTTTATCGTCGATTTAGGGTCATCAGATGAAGATTTACAAGCGATTCGAGAGTTTATACAAATACACAAAAATACCCAATTAATAGAAATGAAACATGAACATCTTCCCTCTATTTATGAAGAGATCATAGACGATCGAGTCTCTGCTGATACGGAATTGTTTCTGTTTTGTAATCCAGAAGTAATTTTTTTAAATGATGTGATATCAAGAATGGTAAAAACGTACCAAGAAGACCCAGAAAATTGCGGTACACTTGGTATTCGGATGCACACCCGCAACAATATGGTAAGACACTTTGGTTTGCAGCTTATATCGACCCATACAGACGAAGGGTATGAATTGGGTCTCGGCTACGTAGGATTTCAGTCAGCTTACAAATATCAAAACAAAGTGGTAAGAGGAGTTTTAGGCTCTTCTAGAGATGTATTAATGGTTAGCAAAAAACTCTATAGAGAACTTGGCGGATTTAATAAAGAGTACATGCATAGCCTGGAAGATTTTGAATTAAATTTAAAAGCGATCTTACTTGGTAAAAAAAATGTGATTGTTGGAACAGGTGTCTGTTATTTCTTAGGCCAAGATATGCCGAAATTTCTTCCAAGCGATTTTGAACGGCTCATCGCTTTTATTAATGAACATGTAGAAAATATCACCCCCTACGTAGACCTTCTATATGCTGCCTAAAAAATGGTGTCAGGCACGACATTCGGACATTTGAAAATAAAAAAAAGGTGTCTGGCAGGGCATTTCGACATTTGGGCGAGCTTTTTTTAAAAGCCCCAGGAGAGGCGGGCGGCTATATAGTCTGTATGCTTTTTAAAGAATTGACCTTCGCTGTAACCATTGTGGTATTCTGCAAAAAGCCTGACTTTTCTTCCGGCTCCTTGCAATTTTGACCATTCGTAGCCAAGTTGTAGAGTGATATCGAATTTATAGTTGTTTACTTGCCAGTTTTGAAAGTCTGCTGCAAAGAAGGGAGCGCCGTAGAGTCTATGATAGTGATAACGAAGTCCCATGAAGCGCCACTCAAGACCGTATTCAGCGTAAAATACTTTCATGGGGTAGCTATTGTCGCTATTTACGACAAACCCAGGCCCTCCATAGACTCTAAGGCCATTTGTCGCTTGGTAGGAGACAAAAAAATCGATTGCTTCAAAGCTTGGGTTTACCCTGTCAACATCGATATGATTGACCATATATTCGTCACCTAGGTGACTGGAAATATGGTAAGCTCTTAATCTATAAGACCACTTATTAATTGCGTAAGAGAGGGGGATCATGAGAATATAATCAGTTGTAATGAGCTCAGCCCATTCGCCATTTGGATGGCATTTAGGAGCCATATCAAAGTCTGCCCAGACGCAAGCTGCAATATCAATTTGGAGATCACCATGCCAGCGAAAGACGTTGAACCATCTAAAAATTGGGAAAAAGTCTCCAAGCGAGATCGCTATTTGATTTTTTGCTAGAATGTCGTTATATCGATAAGCTATTGAATAGATAGGCTCTCTTGGGTTTGCAATCAGGGGCTGAAAAAGTACAGTTGATTCAGGAAACCAAACTCCTTTTACTTGCCGAATAGGTTGCCTTTCTTCAATTCTTTCTTTTGCGGCATGGTCTAGATCGGCCTCTTTTACTTGAACTACGTCGGGTAGATCTTTGACAAATTCAATGATACTATTTCGAATTCTGTCATCTTTAGGTAAGTTGTATAGAAAAACAACACCATCTTTATTTACATAGACTAAGACATTTAATTCATGGTAGTTGGCATCAATAAGAGCTTGAATGTACCCTTCTAGATAAGAGGCTGTTTCCTCTTTTAACCGCTCCTTTGGGATTTGGTCTTGTCTAGAGAGTCGTAAATTTCGCTTCTTTTCATTTTCTGCAATTAATAAAATATCCTCATCAGATAGAGAAGTTTCGCTAAGACTCTCTGCGTATGATGGGGAAATAGTTCCAAATAACACTAATGTGAGTAACGAAACAGTTAGAAACTTACTCAAAAGATAGCCCCAAGTTCATTTTAATAGATTAATTTATTGCTATAACAAAGAGTTGCTATTCTAAGCAATCTCCTTGTTGCATAACACACTTTTTCAAAAAGTAAAAATTTCATAAAACACTTGTTTTTAGTGAAAAAAAACAATTCCCCCAAAATGATAAGATAAAGAAAAGGGAGAAATTTTATGTCTATACCTTACAATTATGATCAATATGCAAATGCGCTTGGGATTTTACTTTCACAGGCATATGACTTGCCCTTTTTGACTTATCCGATGGTAAACGCAATTGCTGATGCCATGAATACGTTATACACAAACTTACCAACCTATGCAAGTCAACAATCTACTCAACAATCTGCTACACAGTTATTAGGTTATTTCAATGGTTCTGATGGGGGATTTCAATTAAATCGATTTTGCATTCCTTTGAATCGAAACCAAGAAGGAGATGATGTGACCTTAGGAATTTTGCAAGCAAATCTTTATAGCTGGATAAACGATAACTATCCGACTAACTTTTATAACCTTTACAACTCTGTATGGGGTTTTCCTAACTGCTACAAAAATAACAAGGATATTCCTACATATAACGCAATTAACGCACTTCAAAAAGAAATCAAAAATTATTCTGCAACAAGCTGGGATCCAATTAGTATTTCAAAATCCATTAAGCAGATCACGCAACTAAATACCCCTACAGACGGGTATTTAGTTGCCTTATGGCAAGTTTTAAAAGCGGAAACATCTTTTAATACTTTGGGTAGTGATTTATGGACTTTGTCTATATCTGCAAGCCCTGCAATGGAAATTGGGGATGCAATAGCGATTTTTGGAGAAAATAATTCTTCAGGTGGATTTTTAACACAACTTATGGTTAGTGGCAAAACTGTACTTAATAAAGAATATTACTCTAATGTTGGTACATGTTCTTCTTAGAAACAGTGCGATATTCTGAAAGTTTGCCCCATATCGACCCTGCTTCTAAATCTCCTCCAAGACCTCTAACTGCTGCAATCCCTTGATCACGATCGCTCTTTTTTCGTCGATAGCGGGCATTTCTCAGAAGGGGAATGAGTTCTTTGGTTCCTACACTTTTATAGTCATTAAACTGAAAAATTTCACTTTGCTAAAAGATCGCTTCAGATTTTGATCAGGCTTTAGAAGCTGCTTTAAAACCGCTATTGGGCCTGTTGTGAAAGTCGCTTTACTCGAGCAGGCCCCTATCGGATTTATACCAGCAAAGCATCCTAATCATGGTTTTAAAGCAGCTTCTTAGCCGGTGCGCGAAGCCCCGCTTGTGGTTCACAAGTGGAATAAGCGCGGATCAAAAGATGAAGATGAGATTGACGCGAAAGTGAAATTTTTCAGTTTAATGACTATAACAGCATGTCGACCACTTTTTTTGTCATAAGCTCCATCGGCAAGAACATTTACTTTGGAACAGCTTCTAAGCAATCTTGATGTTTCATAAAGAGGAGTGCGCAAAAGGCGGAAAAGTCATAAACTGCTTGTTTTTAGTGAAAAAAAAATATTCTCGCCAGATGGTAGAATAAAAAAAAAGGAGAAATTTTATGTCCGTACCCTATCAATATTCTCAATATGCAGATGCTGTTTGGATTTTATTAAGGCAGGTAAATCAGGGAGCGCCACTAACTTATCCTGTTGCAAACGCAATTGGGTATAGCATGAATAATTTATATCAATATTTAAAAGCTAATCCACAAGTAGCACCTACTGTTTTCCAGCTTTTTAACCAGACTGATGGGGGAATTCTTTTAACACGTTTTTGTATTCCATGGAATAATAATCAGCCGGGAAATGATGTGACGTTAGGAATTTTACAAGGAAATCTTTATAGGTGGTTAAAAGATTCTAACACGAATTTTTATCAGCTTTTCCAATACACAAATAATGTACCTAGTTGTTACACAGATCTTTGTGATACGAATTTATTTAGTCAATTTCAGGCATTTTCAGAACAAATTACTGCATATGCGGATAACTGGATGAATTTTTCTCCAGGAAGCAATACAGATTTAGTTGCAGGTGCTGTTGCAACAATAGCTCGGTCTGAGCTTTCTGTTAACGACGGCTACCTATCTGGGTTGTGGCACCTTCTTGGTGCGCAAACAGTCTTTAATAAGGGGGCTACTGATATATGGACTTTATCTCAAAATGGAAAAATAGACGATGCATTAGGAATTTTTGGCGAAAACAATAAAAATGGTGGTTTTTTATCCAGAGTTACTGGTTCGTCTTCATCTGGTGGTGGGACTGTTTACTATGATGAATATAGTAGTAATCCTACTATGGGCCCATCCGATTGCACAACTTCTTATACTTGTACAGGTTCATATGGTAGTGGGAATAATGCCCCACTCTGCCCAGGATCAAGTTCATCTTGTTCTCCTTAGAAGAGCTTTTAAGCCTCTTTTTTTAGAAGAAAAAGAGGAGGGAAACTGATAAGCGTAAGTCCGAGCAAAAAGAGGAAAAGGGGGATTTGGGTTTTTTCGGATAAAAGGGAGGCTAGGGCTGTGAAGAGAGAGGAGATAGAAAACATCGAGGCGCCTAAAAGAGCTGCTTCACTTCCAGCCATTTTAGGAAAGGGTTCTAAGGCGCCGGAAGAGCTAATTGGAACTATTAACCCGATACCAAAGAGAGTAGCCGTTAAAGGCATAATCAGAGCTGAAACAGTAAAGAAGAATAGAGATAAAACTAGAGCTATTAAGATAAAAGTAAGCTGGATAAAGCAAGCAGCTAGGATGATTTTCAATTTACTAAATTTTTGCCCAAGTTTACTACTTACATAAGCGCCAATAAAGTAGCCTCCGCCTGAACAGATCGAAAGCCAGCCGTATATTGAGGGAGATAGGTGAAGCGATTTTGTGATCAGGAGAGGCAAGAGGGTATTAATAGTCATTAAGCTAGAGAAGGCTATTGCAGTCACTAAGATAAACCCTAAAAAAAGAGGGCTTTTTAAAAGAAATTGGAAGTTTTTTAGGATGTGTTTCGGATGACATGCCTTTTTGTTTAGATGTATATTTGTTTCTGGAAGAAAGAGTGTTTTCCCAATAATTAGAAATAAACTTAAAAGAGATAAAGAGATAAAACAAGATCTCCAGCCGAGGTACTCAGTGAGGTATCCTCCGAATAGAGGGGCAATAATAGGTGTCATTCCGACAAATACGCTAAGATAGCTTAAATGTTTTATGAGTTCTTGTCCTTCGAAAATATCGCGAATGAATGCAAAACCAACAGCACTGGAGGTTCCAATTCCAATTCCTTGGATAAGTCTTGCTGCAAGGAACAGATGAATGGTTGTTGCAAAAGAAGAGAGAAGAGATCCTAAAAAGAAAATAGTTAAACCGATAATTAAATTAATCCGTCTTCCAAATGCATCAGAGAGAGGTCCATAAAAAATTTGAGAGAGGCCAAATGTAATTAGATAAAAGGAAAGAGATAGTTTCATAAGTGTTGGAGAGGCGTTTAGATCTTGACCGATAGAGAGAAGCGCAGGTAGATAGAGTGTGCTTCCAGCATTGCCGATAATTGATGCGGTTACAATAAAAAGAAAAAGGATTTTTTCCGTTGGAAAAAAATTCAATGGATCACCGATAAAATTGCTAAAAGGCCAAAACCAGATATGATGGTCCCTGTGATTCGGTTTACATAGATCATTGCTTTTTGATTCACTTTTTTCCCAAAAAAAGAGACGATCTCACTCAAAAGGAACCACCAAGTTGTAGCACCTGTAAAAACGCCTAAAACAAGTAAAAGATTTGAGCTCCAATTGCCGCCTAAGTTTGAGAGATCAAAGCTTGTAAATACCGCAAGGTAGGCGAGAATAGTAAGGGGATTAGAAAGTGTTAAGAAAAAAGTAGAGATAAAATCTGTTAGAAGAGTTTTATGACTAATTTTTTTTGTTACATCTTTTGGTTTGGCAAGAAATGTTTTAATTCCGAGATAGAATAAAAAGCTTCCACCAAAGATATGAAGCCAAAGATTCATTTTGAGAAGACAATCCGAAATTAGAGTTAGCCCAGAAACTAATATTGATGCGTAGATAGAGTTTGCAGTTGCTGCACCTATACCAGAAAATAGCCCGGAAAGTTTTCCCGAAGCTAGAGTTCGTCTGATACATAAAACGCCAATAGGTCCAACGGGGGCTGCAATTGAAAATCCTACAACGGCTCCTTTAATCAGAAAATCAAGGCCCATGTTTCTCCACTAATTTCTCTATAGACGGTGGATTTATACTCTTAACACGTTGCGGTATTTCTGGCAATAGACCCCCCGCTTGCATATCCCAAAGTTTTGCGTAGTGGCCATTCATGGCTAAAAGAGCAGTATGAGAACCCTCTTCTACAATTTTTCCTTTTTCAAAAACAAGGATTCTGTCCATTTGAGAAAGTGTTGCAAGTCTATGTGCTACAACAATAGAAGTTCTGTTTTTCATCAACTTCTTTAAACTATCTTGAATGTAGCGCTCTGTTACAGAATCTAAAGCTGAAGTTGCTTCATCGAGAATCAAAATGGGGGCATTTGCAAGTATGGCTCTTGCAATTGCAATTCGTTGTCTTTCGCCTCCTGAAAGTTTAGATCCTCGCTCTCCCACTAACGTGTTGTACCCATCAGGAAATTTTCGGATAAATTTATCGCAATGGGCAAGTTCAGCAGCTTTTATAACCTCTTCATCACTAGCTGATGGCCTGCCATAGAGAATGTTTTCTTTCAGAGATCTATGAAATAAGATCGGCTCTTGCGGAATTAGGGCAATTTGTCGTCGTAAAGATTCGAGGGTAATTTTTGAAAGGTCTTGTTTATCGATTAAAATTCTCCCTTTTTCAAGAGAGTAGAGTCTTAAAATCAGACCAATAAAAGTTGATTTTCCAGCTCCTGAATATCCAACTAAACCTACTTTTTCACCACCGCGAATCCGAACATCTTTGTTTTGAAAGATTCTATTTTTTTCATATTGAAAAGAGACTTTATCAAAGATGATTTCTCCTGTAGTAACTGAAAGGGGTAGAGCCTCATTTAGATCAACTACATCTTTTGGGTCGTGCATAACTGATAAAGCCTGTTTTGCGATTCCTACAGATTGAAAAACAAGGGGTAGACAATTATTAATAAAATTGAGGATCAGAACTAAATTAAGTGTTGTGCTAAAGATTTGAACAACTTCTCCAGTAGTAATTAGATCGTGAAGCCAATAGTAGAGCATAAAACCGTTGATGCCAATGCCACCCATTATAATTGTTAAAAGACTAAGTGTAAGTCTCATGACTTCAACATATTGCTTTGCTGCCTTATTTTTTTGTTTTTCGTCTACTTGGTAGGGAGTAATAAATTTTTTTTCATAAGAAAAACGGTGAAAGAGGTTTACTGCAAAATTGTTCGTAAGACTATCTACAATTTTTCCTAAAAGAAGAGTTCTAGCTTCACTATAAATATTTTCGTACCGTGTGCATTTTTTGGTAAAAAGAGTGCAGGTTAACAGGTAGAGAAAAAGCCAAATAGCAAGAAGAGATGAAAAAAATAAGTTGATGTTACCAAACAAAATAATGCTTAAAATTAACGCCCCACACCCAGGTATTAAGGTTGTTAAGTTTAGTTGAAGGATAGAGCTTATATGAAAGGTCATATCAGAAATTTTATTTGCAAGACCGCCTGCAAATCTATCATTAAAATATTTAGGTGAGTGATGTTGAATATGATCAAACATCGCAAGTCGAATATTTGCTTCGACTTTTGGCAGAAGAGACGCTAGTAGAAATCCTTGTATTCGATAACCTAAGTCGATGCCGATCCAAAGTAAGAGTCCCCAAAAAATAGGTTTTTCTAAATTCTGCCAAGCTAATTCTCTTTTATCGTTAAAGCTTGCTAAGATATCAATCACAATTTGAAATAGATAAGGCCAGACAATTGTTTCTAACGCCCATACGAAAGAGGAGAAAAAAATAATTAGAAAACCGAGTTTATACGGTTTAATAAAATTCCATATAAAAGAATTAAGTGATTTACCAAACGCCATAATTTACATATACAGCATAATTAATTATATAGTTAAAAATTTTTTTATAATAAGGAAATCGATTCTTCCTGTTTTTTCAGGATATATGAGGTTGCGGTTATCATTCCTCTCATGGTATGATCTTTTCATCATATACCGCGAGAAGTTCATAAAAATGGGAATTTTTCGTGGAAGGCGCAAAAAAGCGTAGCCGCAAATCTCAAAGGCGGCCATGAAAAACCAATTTTTGAATATCAAAGGTATACAGAGGATTATTTAGTGAAAAAACAAAATAAAGAGTGCACATTTAAAGATTTTGATTTAAGTGAGAGCATTTTAGAAGCAATTGAAAAATGTGGCTTTACAAAACCAACGCCGATTCAGGCAGAAGTTATTCCCCACATTTTAGCAGGGGTTGATGTAGTAGCTCAAGCGCAAACAGGAACTGGAAAAACAGCGGCATTTGGATTACCCTCATTAGAATTAATTAGAGATAGAGCCCCAAATGAGGGAGTTTTAGTTATAACTCCTACAAGAGAGCTTGCAGTACAGGTGAGCGAAGAGCTTGCAAAATATGGAAAAGGATCTGGTATTAAGACAGTTGCTGTGTTTGGGGGAGATAGCTCTCAGCGTCAAATCGATGCGATCCAAAGAGGGGCAAATGTAGTTGTTGCAACTCCAGGAAGACTGTTAGATCTTTTGGAGTCGAAGCGCTTAAAGAATTTTGAACCATCAATTGTTGTGTTAGATGAAGCAGATGAAATGCTCAACATGGGATTTTTAGAAGATGTTCAAGCAATTTTTGAATACCTTCCTAAAGAGAGACAAACTCTTTTATTTTCAGCAACTCTATCTGAGCCAATTCAAAGATTGATCCGTACAATTTTACACGATCCGCTATTTGTTAAAGTAGGAACAGCTGGATTCAGCCACCAAGATATCGAGCACATATTTTATGATTTAAAAGATCACAAAAGAGAGAGTGCGTTTTTTAGACTACTTTTGGTAAACAATCCGACAAAAGCAATTGTTTTTTGTAGAACAAAAAAAGATGTAGATGATTTATCTATGGTGCTTTCAAGAATGGGCTTTCCTGTAAGATGTCTCCATGGTGATATTCAACAAACTACAAGACAGCAAGTGACAAACGCCTTTAAGAAAGGGGATGTCAAATTTCTTGTAGCAACAGACGTAGCTGCTAGGGGATTAGATATTTCTGATGTAAGCCATATTTTTAACTATCAAATTCCGTTTGGACCAGAAGAGTATGTCCATAGGGCAGGAAGAACAGGAAGAGCTGGTAAAAAAGGTGTTGCTATTACCCTCGGTACAGGCAATGAATTAAGAAAATTAGGAAGAATGCTTGGGCCTAAAACAAATGAGATCATTGTTAAGCAAGTGCCTACTTCTAAAGAGATACACAATATTCAAGTAGAAGCTTTTTCTGATTCTATCGCAAAACAACCTGTTCGAGAAGGCGTTTCAGATATCATAGATAAGCTTTATGAGAAAGTTGATGCTGAAGAGCTTTTAGCGTTATTACTCTCTTATGTCATGGATAAAGAAAAGCTTTCTTTGCAACAAGAGGAAAAATTTGAGTCTTCAAGAGCTCCTAGAAAAGAGTATACCGGAGAGAGAAGACGAAGAGAATACTCTGATCGCGGACCTAGAAAAGAATTTTCTAGAAATGATAGAGCCTCTCCCAGAGGAGGATCAAAAAGCAAATTCTCAAGAGATCGAAGAGAATCTTCTCGCAGTAGATAAAACAGACTAAAAATGAGCACCGGTTGAATTTAGCCGGCGCTCATTTATTCGCTAAGGTGATCTGTTTGCCTTTTTTATTTTATTTTTTTTCATTCTAATTTTATAACTATTGTTAATAGTGAAATAACAATGTTTATTTTGTCAGATCGTAGTCAACCTTACTAGAGATTAAATAGATTTTTTGAATTTAGAGATAAATTTTTTGAGACCCCCTTATTGAAAAAAAGGGGGTGCTATAAAAACTATGAAATAAAAATTGTATAGGGTGTTCCTTCGGGCCTATTTGCAAATGGGTCTACTACACGCCCTGCAATTAGGTTGATGGCATTAATTATTAATGAAAAAACTATGCCAGAAAGAATGCTTATTTCAATTGCAACACCGATAAAGGGGGCTATTGCAGCAAGGACAAAATTAGCAATTGTAAGTACGGTTACTACTTTTGTGATAAGTTTTAAAGTTGTTGCGCATGAACCGAATGCATTAAAAAAGCTTTGAAGGGTAGTGCTGCTTCTAAATAATGGGGATACGACTCTATCAATGCGAGAGGCAAGCAGACTGATTCCGCAAGATAAAACTGCATAAGCAGGATTTGCTGTAAGGATTAGAGAAAGAGCCCCAGCTATTAAGCAAGATCTACCCTCAAGCTTGCCAATAGGTTGTCTCAATAGCGAGCAACAACTTTCCGAATCAGATTCTTGAACGGGAAATTCTCTTGTTAGATAAGGACTGCTTCCATCTGAAGCTAATTTAGCGGTTACACTCATAAAAACTCCTTTTTAAGATTTTTTAAAGAATATGTTAATTGAATAGTAGGTTTAAAGAAAAGAAAATAAGTAGCTAATCGATTTTAAAGAAAAAAGATTTTAGAAAATAAAAAGCTAATCCACTATATAGGAGAAAAAGTTTAGAAAGGCCAAAAGAGTTGTTTCGAAAATCTAAGCATGACCATCATCCTAAATGGTTGCTTAAACACTTGTTTTTTTTGCATCGAAGTTTAGAAAAACCAGGTATTCCGGAATTAATTAGAAAGAGAATCGTCTTAGATTCTAAAAAAATGTGGGAGATCTTTTTAAGATTTTAAGCTCGTCCCCATCTGGTATAAGTCAAAAATTAGCAAAAAAAAGATTGAAGAAAGAGGGTTTAAATCAAATTATTACAGAAAATCAATCCTCGTGGGTTCACAATCTTTTTAATAATATTACAAATCCTTTTGTGTTAATGCTTTTAGCTCTTGGTGCACTCTCTTGGATTCTTGGAAACACTCTAGGTGTCATAATTATTATGGTTATGTGTGTCATGGGAGTGACTATTAGGTTTATCCAAGAGTTTCGCTCAAATCATGCTGCAGAAAAATTAAAAGCGCTTGTCAGCACAAAAGCAACTGTTTTAAGAGGGGGGCAAAAACTCGATCTTTTTTTTGAAGAGCTTGTTTTAGGAGATGTTGTTTGTTTGTCAGCAGGTGATATGATTCCTGCAGATCTTAGAATTTTTTCAGCGCATGATTTATTTATTAGTCAGTCAGCTCTTACAGGAGAGTCTAGACCCTTTGAAAAATTTAGCGAGCCTGAAGCAGAAGAGAGAGAGTTACTAGATTTAAAAAACATCTGTTTTCTTGGTACAAATGTTGTTAGTGGTATTGGAAAAGGTGTTGTTGTTGCAACAGGTCCACAAACCTACTTTGGCTCTATTGCACATGCAATTACTCTTAAAAGGCCTTTGACGGGGTTTGATATAGGAATCAACAAAGTTAGTTTTCTTCTCATAAAAGTCATGCTATGTATGGTTCCAGTTGTCTTTCTTGTTAATGGGTTTGGAAAGGGGAACTGGTTTGAAACGCTCCTTTTTGCCCTATCTGTAGCAGTAGGTCTTACCCCTGAAATGCTTCCTATGATCGTTACTACAAATCTTGCAAGAGGGGCAATCTCTATGTCTAAAGAGAAGGTGATTGTTAAACAGCTCTCTAGCATCCAAAATTTTGGAGCTATGGATATTCTTTGTACTGATAAAACAGGAACACTCACTGAAGATAAAGTTGTATTAGAGGAGTATTTGGATTCTGAAGGGCATGAAAATAAAGAGATTTTGAATTTTGCCTATTTTAATAGCTATTTTCAATCGGATCTTAAAAATCTTTTAGATGTTGCTATTTTAGAGCATGAAGAGTGTAGAGAAAAGGCGCTCGAATTTGAAAAAATAGATGAGATCCCTTTTGACTTTGAAAGAAAAAGAATGTCTGTTGTTATCGAAGGGGCGAATCAAAAAAAATGGCTTATTTGCAAAGGATCTTTTGAGTCAATTACTTCAGTTTGTAAAGAAGTAAGTGATGCATCTAAACAGATGTATCAAGATTTATCTAAAAAAGGGCTTAGGGTTTTAGGACTTTGTAGAAAAGAGATCTGCAGCAAAGAAAAAAGAGTCTATCACAGAGCTGATGAAATAGATCTTACTTTTTTAGGGTTCTTAGTTTTTTTAGATCCACCAAAAGCTTCAGCATTAGAAGCAATCAAAAATCTAGAACAGTCAGGCATTAAAATCAAAGTGCTTACTGGAGATGATCCCGATGTTACAGAAAAAGTTTGTGAATGGGTAGATCTAAAAATTGATGCAATTTTGACAGGTCACCAGTTAGAGAGTATGGCAAAAGAGGAAAAAAGAGAAAAAATTTTAGCTACTACAATCTTTGCAAAAGTAAGTCCTATGCAAAAAGCTGAAATTATTAAAGAGCTAAAATTAAGTGGCCACACCGTTGGTTTTATGGGGGATGGAATTAATGACGCTCCTGCTCTAAGAGAGGCAGATATTGGAATATCTGTGAATACGGCAATCGATATTGCAAAAGAATCTTCTGATATCATTATGTTAGAAAAAAGTCTTCTTTTTCTTGGACACGGCCTGTTAGAGGGCCGAAAAACGTTTGCAAACATCTTAAAGTATATCAAAATGGCAGTAAGTTCTAATTTCGGAAATGTTTTAAGTGTTTTAGGCGCAAGTTTTTTCCTTCCGTTTTTGCCCATGCTCCCTATACAAATTCTTCTGCAAAATCTCTTGTATGACATCTCTCAAGTAGCAATCCCGTTTGATCATGTTGATAGAGAGTATATAGCAAGGCCCAGGCAGTGGGATAGCTTAAGTATTAAGAGATTTATGCTTTGGATGGGACCTCTTAGCTCATTTTTTGATTATACCACCTTTGGTATTCTTTGGTTTCTATTCGGAGCAAATACGATCGGGATGCAAGCACTTTTTCAAACAGGTTGGTTTATGGAGGGGCTTTCTTCTCAGGTTATAGCTGTTCATATGATTAGGACATCAAAAATACCTTTTATACAAAGTGTTTCTTCAAAAGCCCTTCTATTCTCTACTGCGTTTATTATTATGTTAGGCCTTGTAATTCCCTATACGATTATTGGAAGGGGGGTTGGTATGGTTAAACCAAGCTGCTCTTATTTTATTTTTCTGATCGCGACAGTTTTTTCTTATTGTGTTGCAATACAAATATTTAAATTTTTTTATATAAGAAAAAACAGCTCTTGGTTGTAATTTTTCCTTTTGATTTTAGCAAAAGGCCTCTATGGTTTGTCCAACTCAGGTAAACTTTTGTTAGATCTTAGTCAAACCTGCTATAATAACGAGATGTTTAAAATTAATTCTGAATAAAGGTTGCCTCAGTGACTTGTATAAAATCAATTTGGCAACAAAATCTTAATAATTTACTTGCATCTAACCCTCTTTTTATGATAGTTTTACAATTTAAATATTTTGAAAAGAGGGTTTTATTGATATGCTTTTTCAACATCTTAAATCTTCAAATGTTGAAACAAATTTTTCTAGTTTTTCCGAATATACTGTTTTTTTTCCTTTATATGATAATCCTTGGTCCTTCACTTTTACCTACCCTCTAAAAGCAGTTGGAACTCATATCGTTGGCCCATTTTTTTTAGCTTGTAAAGTAGCAAGTTATGCTGGAAAACTACTTTATGACTTTTGTATTCTGCTTCCGACTAGTTGTGTAACAAAAGAGTACCATGTTTTTTATTCAAAAACTAAGCATGACTTTTTAGTGTTTGGGGGTTTTTTTATTAAAATGATTCCTATAATTGGGCCCTATTTAGGTTTTTTTTACGATGTCTCTGTAAACCGATTGAATCGGCAAGAGAGTCGATTTAGTCAAGCAAGCTCAGTTCAGGTTTCAGATCAAGAGACAGAATATCAGAGTGAAATAGGCTTAGAAGATCGATTGGCTAATATTCATGAGTGCATTAATAGTAACAAAAAATTTGATGCAATACGCTCAATTGAGGATTTGCGCAAAGAGTCAATAGAGTATGAATTGGATGATAAATCTATTTCAATCATCTCATGTCAGTTAATTCAGACTATTAAAAAAAATATACAATTTTATCGATCACACCCTTTATTAGTAGGTCCTGCTCCTAAAAAAGATCGAACTAGACTCTCAGACAAGATTAAAAAGATAGAAAAAATGGAGGTCTTATTTCTTTTAAATCATGTATGTAAATTTCTGGTAAATAGTGAATTAGATCTACTAAAACAGGGATTGAATTATTTATATGATCAATTCGGCGATTCAGAGCTTCTAATTCCTCTAGGAACTGAAATAGCAAAACTTAAGCATATGGAAAAACTCAATTTAAATACTATTTTGAAGATTTATGAAATGCAAATGGAATTAGAAGATAAGTTGCTTTTTTATACCGCAGCTGAAGTAGAGTAAAACTTATCGATTTTTTCATCAGGCTCTTAACTTTTTAAAAAAGCTTTTAAGCTTTTTCCCAAAAAGATTAATCGCAAGTCCTGAAAGAACAAGAAGGGTTGCAAATATTTTCCACGGTTGCATAGGTTCTTTTAGTAAAGTGACAGAACTCAATAGAGCGATAACGGGGATTAAGATTGTAAATGAGGTGATAGTTCCGAGGGGTATGTGATTGATAAGATAGCTCCAAAGACCATAACCTAAAAGCGTTGAACAGTAAGTAATATAAAGTGTTGCTAAAATAGTAAGTCCATTTATTTGTAAAAGTCCTAAGTAGATTGCTTCTGGTCCTTCAAAAATTAAAGAGAATAAAAGAAGTGGAGGCCAAGCAAAGAAACTACTCCAAATCACTAAAGAAAATGTGTCAATTTTTCCGATTTTTTTTGAAAGAAGGTTTCCAATGCTCCAAAAAAGTGCAGCCCCTATTAAAAAAAGAAACCCTTCTAAAGAGACACTTCCTTCAACATGTTTAGCTACAACTAAAAGGCCTGCAAATGAAATTATAGAACCTATAATTTGCCATATATGAGCTACTTCTTTAAAGAATATAACCCCAAGTAAAATAGAGAAAATAACTTGAATTTGTGTAATAAGTGAGGCAAGTCCAGGAGCGACATTCATCCCAATACCGATAAAAAGTAGGCTAAATTGGAGGGAAAACATAATAAGGCCATACCAAATAACTTTCTGTATGGGTGCTTTAGGTTTTTTAACAAAGAACAGAGCGGGAATGCTTGTGAGAAAAAATCTTAGAAAAACAAGAAAAAGTGGGGGGAATCCGTTTAAACCGATGCGGATTGCAACAAAGTTAAACCCCCAGATAAACACAACAAGTAAAGCGAGAAAAAAATATCTTATGCTCATTTAACTTGTAACATAACAGAAAGATTTACTAAAAAGAAACAGCAGCTTCATCATCATCTTCTTCTTTGGTGTCCTGAGCTACTCTTTCAATTTTAAGGGCCTTTTGAAAAAGTTGTGTTAAATCTAAATCAATTAAATTAGAAGAGCCAAAATTTCTTGGAATCTGACAATGAGGTGTTTGAACTACAAGGGGTTTTCTTAAGAATTTTTTTGTTTTTGGGAATTTTGTTGAGATTTTTTTTGTAGAAACACCCATTTGAAAGATAAGTGAACAGGTTTCAAGAGAAAAATTTGAGCTCTCTTCTAAACCTCTTTTTTTAGATGGTGTAGCAGGTAGTTCTGGGAGGGGAAAAGAAGAAATAGTTAAAGGAGACATAATTGAAATCACTTTGTTGAAAATAAAGAGATATTTTAATTAAAATTAGAATATATTTGAAGGTATTTTTATGAGAAGTTACTACCCAGAGATCAAAGCCCAGAGAATTGGGTATATTGAAGTTGACCAACATGAAATCTATTTTGAAGAGAGTGGTAATTTAAGTGGTGCCCCTCTGCTTTTTCTTCATGGTGGGCCTGGATCTGGAACAGAGGAGAAACATAGAAGGTTTTTTGACCCAGAAACATACCGGATTATTTTGATGGATCAACGCGGATGTGGCAAGAGTAGACCTCATGCAAGTTTAGAAAATAACACTACCTGGGATTTAGTGAAAGATATTGAAGAGTTGAGGAAGTTTTTAGGAATTGATAAGTGGGTGGTGTTTGGTGGTTCATGGGGTAGTACGCTCTCTTTAGCTTATGCAGAAACCTATCCAGAAAGGGTAAAAGGATTGATTTTGCGGGGAATTTTTCTTTCAAGAAAAGAGGAGCTCGATTGGTTTTTTCAAAAAGGAGCAAGCTTTATATTCCCAGAAGAGTGGGAAAAATTTGTTTCTTGTATTCCTGAAAATGAGAGAAGTGATCTTTTGAGCGCTTATTATAAAAGGCTTATTTCAGATGATCGAAAGAAATTTGCCTACGCTTGGTCTAGGTGGGAGGCGATTGCTGTTAGGCTTGAATTAGATCGAGATTTTTTAGAAAACTTTACAGAAGATTTTCACGCTGATGCGGTTGCAAGAATAGAGGCGCACTATTTTATAAATAAGGCATTTTTCGAAACAGATAATTGGCTGATAGAAAATGCTTATCGGATAAAAGATATTCCAACAGTTATCATTCATGGAAGATATGATATGATTTGTCCTGTAAAAAATGCTTGGGATCTTTTTAAAGTTCTTGCTAACGCAAGGTTAGAAATTATTCCTAATGCGGGTCATGGAGCTAGTGAGCCGGGAATTTTGGATGCCTTAATTAGAGCATCTGATGAATTTTCTAAATTATAATTAACCTGATTGCTATGGTGAGGTATGGCCGAATCATACCAGCTCACCAAATATCCTGTCGGATCAAAAAGAGAGTTTTGGGCTCTCACCTGGCCTTTGATGCTCGGGATGATTTCAACAACTCTTATGATGTTTGTTGATAGATTGTTTTTAGCAAGGTTTCATCCTGCAGCTTTAAACGCATGCGCTTCAGCTGGAATGGCATATCTTGTCTTTCTGGTGATTCCTATTGCAATTGTTTCAGTTTCTGAGGTTTTGGTTGGCCGCTTACATGGAAGGGGAAAATTTAAAGATATAGGGTCTGCCTCTTGGCAAATGGTTTGGTTTGGAGTTATGCTTTCGCCTATTTTTTGGGTGATTGCTTATCTATTCCCATCTTTTCTTTTTTCAGGAACGGGAAATGAAATTCATGAGACGGCATTTTTCTCAACTTTGATGGTTTTTGCTCCTCTTCAATGCATTATGATTGCAATAGCAGGTTTTTTTATTGGTATCGGCCATGTGGGTGTAGTTACAATCACTGCGATTTTAGGAAATGTTTTAAATATCGTCCTCGATTTTGTCTTAATTTATGGAATAGGTTTTATCCCGGCTTTGGGTGTCGTTGGGGCAGCTCTTGCTACCGGACTTTCTCAAATTGCGCAGGTAGTATTTCTTTTTTGTCTATTTTTAAGAAAAAAAAATCGGATTATCTACCATACAGAAAAACTATCTTTAAATAAGAGGTATTTACTTAAAGGACTTAAAATAGGTGTCCCTTTAGGCTTAGGTCATTGTGTAGAGACAATTGCCCACTTTCTTTTTTTTAGAATTGTTTTATCTGTAGGATTTGCCCAAATGACAGTTGTGTCAATAGTGCAAACGTTGTACATACTTATTTCATTTGTGATAGATGCTCAATCTAAAGGAGCTGGAGCAATTGTTGCAAATTTACTTGGTGCAGATAAAAAAGAGCCCATTCGGAAAGTTCTTAGATCGGCCTATACCCTCCACTTTTTTTACTTTATCATTTTAACTGGGCTGATTTGGTTTTTTGCAGATGATGTCCTAACTCTTTTTATTCACTCTTCGCACAGAGAGATATTAATTACAGATCAGTTTATTCAAACATTTATGACAGCTCTGTTATTTATGGGCCTATATTTTTTGTTTGATGGATTTGCTTGGATTTTGATGGGGTTTTTAACAGCATCTGGCGATACAAGGTTTGTTTTGTTTGTAAGCCTGATTGTCCAATGGCTAGCTTACGTCTTGCCAACATTTGTTTTAATTGGAATAAAACAGCAGGGGGCAGACGTTGCTTGGAGCATTATCACATTTATGAGCCTTCTTAGCTTCATGAGCTATTTTTGGCGCTATTACACCGGCAGATGGCTAAAACATGGGGCTTAAGAGGTTAAAACGGTTTCACCCTCTGATTTTGCAACTAATACAGCGCACGTTGTGTCACTAAAGACGTTAGCAGTTGTTCGGCACATGTCTAACAGTCTATCGACTGGTAAAATCAGAGCAATCCCTTCTGCTGGGAGCCCGAGCGTGTTTAGGATGATGATAATAGCTACAAGACTTCCTGAGGGAATACCTGCAACTCCCATAGAGGTAATGAGTGAGAGGACAGCAATTAAAATTTGATGGCCAATTGTAAGGTCGATTCCATACGCCTGGGCAATAAATAGAACGGCGACACACTCATAGAGAGCAGAGCCTGCCATGTTCATCGAAGTGCCAAGGGGAACTACAAAGCTACAAATTCTATTTGAAACACCTGCATTTTTTTCAACACACTCAATCGTTGCAGGAAGTGTTGCAGCAGAGGAGCTTGTAGAAAATGCTGTAAATAGAGCGGGAGTGACAGCTTTTAAGTGGGTGATTGGATTTAACCCAAAGAATCTTAAAAGCAGAGGAAGTACAACAAAACAAAAGACGACTAAACCACCAAATACAGTGAGGAAGAAGTAGGCCAGATTGCTAATTGATTGGATTCCTTGAGAAGCGACCACTTTTGCCATAAGGCAAAAAACACCAAACGGCATAGCTTTCATAACAAAATGAGTCATACGAAGCAGAGTAGCAAGCATCCCTTTCCAAAAATTTAAAAGGATTCCATGGGGCTCTTTTTCGATATGGATCATAGAAAAACCAAAAAGTAGGCTGAAAAAGATAATTCCTAGCATATTTCCACTAGATGCTGCAGCTATTATATTTGTAGGAATTAACTTAAATAAGACGCCTGTAAAAGCCTCTTTTTGACTTGTGATTTGAATGTTAGTTGGTGAGGTAAGAGTTTGCGTAAGTTCTTGGTGAAAAGAGCCTGGGTGGATAACGTTTACTAAAATTACTCCCACAACGACAGCTAAAGCAATTGTCATGATATAGAATAAAAACGTCTTAAGCCCAAGGCTTTTAAACGATTGCTGCCCACTCATTTGGCCTATGCCACTGATAATAGCAGAGGCAATTAAGGGAACTGAAAGAAGTGTTAGAGAGTTAACAAAAAGCTCCCCAATAGTATCAAATATTTGATAAAATGGAAGTCCGAAAATTCCGACAGTTGTTCCAGTTAGATTTCCAACGATGACAGCTAGAAAAATAGCTACCAATACTTTCCATAACATCGAATTTTTCTTCATAAAAGCCTCTTTTCTCTTCTTTTTCAGAGATATCATACTCTATTTAAAGAAAATTAGCCAGATAAAGAAAAATTCACTTGGCTCGATTTTGGCCTTCAAAAAACGGGGGAAATTTTTCGCAAGCAATTAATAATGAATTACTTATTTTTTAAGTAAAAAATAGGTATTAGAGAATAGACTTTTTCCCTCTCTCCCTTATATATCTTAAAGCATGACCACTAGCCGAATAAAGCACCTTGAGGGGATGTTATTTATGGTATTGGCATCTCTTTGCACCTCAATAAATTTATTGATTGGAAAGAGTATGCTAGGTTCGATGCCCTTTGAATGGGTCGTTTTTTTAAGATTTATTATACCGTTTATTTTGCTTCTGTGGGTTGCTATTGTTACAGGTTTTCCAAAACGCTCGGAAAAAGAATCAATAGGTCCAATGGTGGTTAGATGCGCCACATTTTTTTTAACCCAGTATTTACTATTTTGGTATTTAGAACACGGCTCATTTCTGATTGCAGCTGTTTTAACATGCACGACTCCTATTTTTGTCCCTATTTTAGATAAAATTTTTTATAAGATACCGATCACTTTCAAGATGTGGATGAGTGTCGGGTTTAGTTTTTTAGGTATTTTACTTATTTTGAGACCAGGGTCTGATGGGTTCGATGCGTGGGCTATTATAGGTTTGTTATCAGGTTTTTTTAGCGCTCTTGGGCAAATCTCATTTAATCAAGTTGCAAAAAAACAAAGACCCCAAGATACCGCATTTTATCTTTTCTTAATTGGTTCCATTTTTTCTTTTCTTCTCGTTATAGCTACATCTAAAAATCTAGATTGGGTACATATTTTACATTTAATTCAAACAGGGGAGGCTACTTGGATTTGGCTCTCATTTGGATTAGTTACAGTCTTAGTGCAAGTTTTTCGATCTAAATCGTACGCATGTGTAATAAAAACAGGAAGTGTGCTGCCTCTTTCTTACTTTACGATCATATTTTCTTCGATAATTGCTTGGGTTTTATTTGATCAACTATTTAGCTTAGAAAGCGTGATTGGTGTTTTTTTAGTCATTTTTGGAGGAGTTATTTTGCTTCACCGCAAAGTTGAAAAGGGGATAAATGGTTAGATCTTGGGTAATATGGGCAATTTCTGCCTTTTTCTTGTTTTATAAGTATGCAATTGAAGTTTCGCCAAGCGTTATGACAACTCAGCTCATGAGTGAATTTCATATAGATGCGCTTCAGCTTGGGAATCTTGCAGGAAGTTACTTTTTAGCCTATCTGATTTTACAAATTCCAGTCGGGATTTTATTAGATAAGTTTGGACCAAGAAGAGTGACAACAATTGCAATTTTGATTTGTGCAATAGGAAGTTATGTTTTTGCAAAATCGACAAATTTACTTAGTGCAGAAATAGGGCGATTTTTAACAGGAGCGGGGGCTGCTTTTGCTGCGGTAAACTGCTTAAAATTGATCTCTATTTGGTTTCCACCCAAAAAATTTGCTTTTATGGCAGGTCTTATGATGAGTGTTGCGATGCTTGGAGCAGTTTTTGGACAAGCTCCTTTATCGCTATTTATTCAGGCCGTGAATTGGCGATTTGCTATGGAAGTAATTGGCTTAATTGGAATTGTTTTAGCTTTTCTCTTTTGGGGTGTCGTAAGAGATGAAAGTCCTCTTAGGGGTAGAGAAAAAGATCAGGTTTTCCCCAAGATTCCAGTGCTAAAGAGTTTAAAAGACCTTTTGAAAAATAGTCAGTCGTGGTGGCTATCGATTTATAGCGGATTTGCCTTTGCTCCTGTGATGGTGTTTGGAGGTCTTTTTGGTGTTAGCTTTACAAAAGACGCATTTATGCTTTCTGAGCATGTTGCCGCTCAATCAGTCTCTCTTATTTTTATAGGGTTTGCAGTAGGAGCTCCTCTTCTTGGCATGCTATCTGATTATTTAGGAAAGAGAAAAAGTGTCATGTTTTTTGGTACATTGCTTGCACTTGTTATGATTTCACTAATTATCTATCTTCCAGAGATTTCTAAAACCTTTCTCATTTTAGCCTTTTTTCTTTTTGGATTTGGAATTAGCAGTTTTCTTCTCTGTTTTACGATGATTAAAGAGATAAATGCTCCAGGGCTTGCAGCAACAGCAATTGGTTTTATGAACGCTTTTGACGCCTTTTTTGGCGCTTTTTCAGACCCTCTTGCAGGAAAAATTTTAGATCTATTTTGGGATGGCAAAATGGAAAATGGCGCTAGAGTTTTCTCTCTTTTTGCCTACAAAATTGCTTTTTTAACAATACCGATCTATCTTGTTTTAGCGCTGATCTCTCTTTACTGGATTAAAGAGACAAAATGTAGGCACACAGGCCCTGAGTCTCTTCCATAGAGACGCTGTTAATCTCTTAGGAAAGTGATGAAGCGCTCTTGGGGTGTTTTTCTTTCTGCTATAAGTTCTGAAATATAGGTCTTAAGTTTTGGATTGCAATTTTTTAAGACAATTAGCTCGATATCGAGAAGAAAGAGTTTTTCAAAGCTTTTTTTATTCAGTTCATGGCAAGAGGATAGGGCTAGGGCTCTTAAAGGAAGATTTTTTAAGGAGTTGATTGCTTTGTTTGGAACGATTGTTTCTAAAAAGATGAGCTTGTTTAACCGATGGTGACTGATTGCTTCGAACCCTTTTTCTGTGATTTTTGAAGCGCCTGAAATTTCAAGGGAGTAGAGAGGTTGATTAGCAAGAATGGAGAGCATTTTATCTGTAAAATTTACTCCTTCGTGTATTTGTAGCTTATTTAACGTTTGGTTTTTCAGGTTCTTAATCGAGTGATCGCAAAGATCGTTACAATCTGTAAGAGTTAGATCAGTTAGAGACGATAACCTTAAGAGAGATTTGTTTAAGCCCCTGTTTGTTATTGACTTGCAAGAAATTGATAGGTTTTTTAATAAAGGGGCTAAAGAGGAGATGTTGTTTAGACCTTTGTCTGTTATTCGATTGCATCCTTTAAAGTTTGCTGTTATCCACTCTCTTTTTTTTGTAGAGAGCACCTCTCCTGTAATATCAAGGTTATAGCTACAATTGATTGATTTAAGACGAGGTAGATGTTCACTAATCAGCTGTAGACCTCTATCTGAAATTAAGTGGCAATTTGAAAGGTTTAAAGCTTCTAGATAAGGTGAGGTTTTTATTAATTTTTCAAGGTCGGTGTCTTTAATGAGAGACTCATTTCCATCAAAGGAGGTAAGAGATTTTCCTTTTTTATCTACGGGGTATGTGAATGAATTTGTGTGAAAAACTGTAGAAAGGCAAGACGAGACCTCATCTATAGATTTTTTTAAAGCAGCTGTTTTTTGCGTATCTTTTAAAGGCTTGAGCTCTTTTTTGTCTTTATGTAGATCAAATAGAAAACTCGTTTCATTTTCTATGATCAGTTTAGCTTCTTTTTTTCGTATGCCAAAACCATTACCTAGGAAAGGGGGCTCATGAAAAAAGAGGGTTTTGTCAAAAGCTTTACGAGTTAAACTTGTCCCTACCGAGTGGTTCAAACCTTTTATATCTAAAAGGTCCATAACTGTTGGTAAGATATCTATTTGACTTGCAAGGTCTGAGATGATCTTACCTTTTTTTATGTTATCACCATAGATGAGAAGAGGTACGTGAATCCCCTCTTCATAGAGATTTCTTTTTCCGAAAATTTTATTCGAACGCTCATTCATGGTCATCCCGTGATCACCAAAGATAAAGAAAAGAGAATCTTTAAGAAGTGGGTTTAAGACAAAATCACTTAAACATTTATCTGTGTAATGCATAGTTTTCAGAAAATTTCGGTAGATAGGCGGGGAAACTTCTGCAAAAGGTTTTAAATTGTAATTTTTGGGGGATTTCCAAGGGTGGTGATTAGAAATGGTAAAAATGGAGGTAAAAAGGGGAGAGGTTTTATGATTTTTTATTTTTTCTACAGCAAAACTAAAAAGGTGCTCATCATCAATTCCCCAACTTGAAGAGGAATTATGAGAGAATAGAGGAGGAAGCTCTTCTTTTCCAATTACATGATCAAAGCCGTGGTTTTTGAGAAAAAAGCCTTTCTTGTCTAAGGCAAGAGAGCTTGCATCAAGTAAGAGATTTGCGTACCCCTCTTTTTTTAAAATGTCTGCAAGAGAAATTAGGGAATGTTTTTCATAATTGGGATTTGTGTAGTTAGTCTCCCAAATAGCCCCCTGTTTATGAAACACTTGAGGTATTCCAAAAAAAGTAGACCAAAGAGCGCTTTCTGTGCTTGTTCCGTTTGCATAAAATTGAGTAAAGAGAATTCCTTTTTTTGCAAGAGCGTCAAAACAAGGGGTTACACCTTTTTTAGCTCCTAAACAACCAACATTTTTTGCTCGAAATGATTCTAAGAAAATAAAGACGATATTTGGTTTTTCTAGAGAAGATTTTTTGGTATAGGTGAATTGCTTTTTTCCTGTAAACCCTTCGGTTATTTTTAAAAGAGGGTATTTCTCATCATCGATTTTAGTGAAAGTTTCGCATTTCGGGATAAGTTCTTCAGGAACTGTAGAGTGGGTGAGTCTCTTTTTGGAAAAAGGTATCACCATGAGGGTGAGTAGTAAGTGGAGAAGAAAGTTATGGTTATTTGCGGGGGTAAACTTATAGCATAAGCCAATTAAAACAAAGGGGAGAAGGTTTATAAAGGAGAGTTTTTCAAAAGAAAATAAAAGGGAGCAATAGGTGAATAAAGGGACAAAAATAAAAAAAGGGAGCCATTTAAAAAATCCTAAAGAAATAGCTGAATCAAAAAAAAGACGAGGCGTCTTTAAAAACCTTAAATGACTTGCGTTTAATTGAATGTTTGTTTTTTTATACAAGAAAGCTTTAGCTATGTAAGTGATTTGCAAAATAGAAATGAGGGGGAGAAAGAGGGGTTTATAGAGGGTAAGAAGTGATAGTTGCATAGAGGCTATAGCTAGGTCTTCAAAAAATCCAAATAGAAGAGCTTTAAGAGGCTCTTTAAAAGCTATTCGAAATCCTAAGGGAATCAGCGAGAGTATAATAAGAGGTATCATAAACGCTATCTTTGAAAAATTTGATTTTTTTAAAAGGTTTTTCTTGTATACCAAGAGGAATGAGACAAGTTTATCTATTTTTTCTCTTAGCTACTCTTTATGGGGCAAATCCAGAGAGTAAACTTACGCCAACCGAGGCTTTAAATAAGCTTATGGCTGGAAATAAAAGAGTTATTGAAGAGAGGATGGAACATCCCAATCGATTTCAAGAGAGTAAAATGCAAAACCTCCTCGAAAAGCAAGAGCCGTTTGCTGTGATTGTGGCCTGTTCAGATTCAAGAGTAAGCCCTGAGATTTTGTTTGATCAGGGAATTGGCGATTTGTTTGTGGTTCGTGTTGCAGGAAATGTGGTTAAAGAGATTGAATTAGAAAGCATTCATTATGCAGTCAGCCAGCTTAAAACGCCGATTATTCTTGTAATGGGGCATGAAAATTGTGGGGCAGTTAATGCTGTACTTCATCAAATGGATCAAACAATTCCAGAAATCGCAGCCTTGATTCGGCCCGCTATTGAAGCGTCTAAAAACAAAAAAGGAGACCCCCTCCAAAACGCTGTAGAAGCAAATGTAGAATTAGTCGTTGAAGAGCTTAAACAAAAACCGTTTATTAAAGAGTTAGTGGAAAAAAATCAGCTTTTAGTAAAAGGGTCTTATTACCATCTACAAGATGGCTCCATTAGGTTGCTTGAGACTCATTGACCCACCCTTTTTTCAACAAAGGGATTGCAAACCCAAGAAAAGAATCAAGTGTGGAGGGAGAAAAAGTAAGCATCTCTTTTCGTAATTCTTTGAGACTATTTTTAGAGGTAAAGATAAAGCCAAACAGCTGCTTCATTTTATTAATTCTTCCCCGAGATTGCATATCTTCTGGGAGGTTAGAGACAAAGACATCAATATAACGTAAAAGAGCTTCTAAGGATGGCTGAAAGAGAGTGTTTGAAAAATGTGCTTTGATTTCATGAAAAATAAAAGGGTTTGCAACACTGCCACGACCAATCATTAAAGCATCGCAATTTGTCTGTTTTAACATATTAAGAGCGTCACTCACGGTTAGAATATCACCGTTTCCAACAACTGGGATTTTGAGAATTTCTTTAGCTTTTGCTATGTACTCCCATTTTGCAGGTGGACCATAACCATCAATTTTTGTTCTAGGGTGAAGAGTCAAAAATTTAATACCACTGGATTCGGCAGCTTTTAAGTTTTCTTCAAATAAAGAAGTATCTTCATAGCCCGAGCGCATTTTGACTGTGACTGGTACATTAACTGCATCGACCATCGCTTTTGCAATTGTATGTAAAAGATTTGGATTTTTTAAAAGACTCGATCCTGATCCATTTCCTGTAACTGTGTTTGAAGGACAACCGCAATTTAAATCGACTCTCTTAGCCCCTCTTTTTTCCATCTCTTTTGCCATGGCAGCCATCAAATTGGGATCTGATCCCATTAATTGAGCAGCTATTGGAATAGGCAAAAGTTCATCCGATTCATATTTTTTAGCAAGGCTTGGGACGTGGGCATTTTTAGGAACCGATAAAAAATCCATTACTGCTTCATCAAAGCCTCCAACAGAGGCCATAGCTTTTCGAAACGTTCTGTCGCCAACTCCCTCCATGGGAGCTAAAATAAGTTCGGGGCATTTTCTCATAGAGAGTATACTACCACTAATCTCTAAATGTGGCCATACTCTAGTTCAGAGAGAGTGTAAAACAGGGAAATTTTTTCATTCTCAAGGATTTCAAGAAGTTTTTTAGCATTATTGTGAGACAAAACAAATTGAATTTGAATCGGGACATTAGACCCAAGTTCAAAAAAATGCTCCTCATGAATTTTTTTTTGATGACCAAAGCCTGCGATAGCTCGTACGACAAAACATCCTTCAAACCCTTCTTTTTTAGAAAGTTCTAAAAGCCATTCGTAAATTGGACGATTTTTGTGTTTCTCCATTTCGTAAGTAGTAAATTTTAAACAGACGCCTTTCATAAAGCCCTTATGAGGTAAAAAATTTGATAGTATAAATGCCTGTAATTGTTAGGCAGATGCTTCCTATTACGTGAAATAGGATCATTAGAGTCGTCCAAAGGTACTCTTCATTTGCAAGTAAAGTAACAGTTTCTGCAGAAAAGGTAGAAAACGTTGTAAGTCCGCCCAAAAAGCCTGTTGTTATTCCAAGTCTTACAATATCAGGTAAATAAGAGTGGTTTTTTGTGAGAGCCATAAAAATTCCCATAAGAAACCCCCCGAGCAAATTGGCGGTTAATGTACCTAAGGGGATCAAGGGAAAAATTGAGTTTAAAAATGAGCCAAGGAAAAACCTTAAGAGGGCTCCAAGTCCAGCGCCGGTTGCTATAGCTAAAAAGATCATAGACTACGACTAGCTCGAAAATGATTTATTTGTCTTTTGTTTTTAGAAAATTTGGGGTATCATTTTGCCTATGAATATCGATTGTTATAAGATTTTTGATCTAAGCGATTCTCTTCTTCTGCTGTGCCGGTAGGCACTATATTTTATTTCCATAAGTATCAGTTGTTTTTGGTTTATTAAAAAGTTTAATCGATAAGGATAGTGTTATGAATGTAGCGATTTCAAAAGGTAGGGCTGTTGCTTGGAGTATATGGATCTTAGCATCATTATTTTATGCCTACCAATATATTTTACGGGTCATGCCAAGCATCATGCTTGACGACATCATGAATCAGTTTCAGATCAGCTCGGCTCTATTTGGCCAATTTTCAGGACTTTACTACATTGGATACTCTCTGATGCATTTGCCAATCGGTATTATGTTAGACCGGTTTGGAGCCAAAAAAGTAATGACAGGATCGATTCTTCTTTCAGTTCTTGGGTTGATGCCTTTGATATTTTCAAGTTATTGGGTTTATCCAATTGTCGGGAGAGTGCTCATTGGAATGGGGTCATCGGCTGCTATTTTAGGCGTTTTTAAAATCGTTCGGATGGCTTTTAGTGAGGAAAGATTTGCTCGGATGCTTAGCCTTTCTGTGACAATTGGATTAATTGGAGCAATTTATGGGGGAGGCCCTTTAAGTTACATGTGTGACGTTTTGGGATACCAAGCAGTGATTAAAATTTTTGCAGGGGTCGGAGCTCTGCTTGCTTTAGTTTCCTATTTTGTTTTACCAAATGCAAAAGCCCTTTCTCAAAGAAGTGTTTTAAAAGATGTCAAAGAGGTTTTAAGTAATCAGAAAGTTCTTTTGACTTGTTTTTTTGCAGGACTTATGGTCGGACCCTTGGAAGGATTTGCAGATGTTTGGAGCGCTGTTTTTTTAAAGCAAGTATATGGCTTTGAAGCAACACTTTCTGCATCACTTCCCTCAGTTATTTTCATGGGAATGTGTTTTGGTGCACCTTTACTAAGTCTTTTTGCTGAAAGAATCGGCTATATGCAAGCAATTATTACTGCAGGTGTTTTAATGACTCTTAGTTTTATTGGATTACTTATGATAGAGCTTCCGTCGTTTGTCTTGGGATGCAGTTTTGTTTTAATAGGAGTTGCCTCGGCTTACCAAATTTTAGCAATTTATAATGCATCTACTTATGTAAAAGAAGAGGTAGCTGGGCTAACAACTGCTTTAGCTAATATGATTATAATGATTTTTGGATACGCTTTTCATACAGCTATTGGCCTTGTTGTAAGCAAAATGGGAGGACCTACCGAATCAATTGCTTTGATAAAAGGGGTAGCAGTCATCCCAGTTGCTCTTTTTCTTGGTACAGCAGGCTTTATCTTTCTTGCAAAGAAGAAAGAAACAAAGTGATTGGATAGGCGACAAGTGAGGGGCTCTTTTCAGCTCCTCTAATAATTTTACAAACAATGTGGTATTTTGTTTTAAATACAGCGCACATGTCAAGAATCTGATCTAAATCGAAGATGTTAATTTTTTCTAAAAAAAATAGCGTGATTTTCTCTGCGTTCTGATCAGAGGTTTGTAAAATCGATTTTAATCGGGTATGAATGACCTCTTGAGCTGTTTGGCCAGGGGTATAGCTGTTTCTTAAAAGTAAATCAGATAATTTAATCATTAACTAGAGACTCCATTTTTTGTGTAAGTTCTTTCATTTGAGAAGAAGAGATTTGTTTTTGAAAACTCATTGTAGCAATTTTAAAAAGAAGGGATGAAAGAGATCTTTCACTCTCTTTTCTTGGAACGTAGTGAACATGTACGTGAGGCACTGTTTGACCGACCTCGCTTCCATTTTTTTGATAAAGAAGATACGATTTAGCGTTAAATAGAGTCCGACTTGCTTTATGCACTTTTTTGATGATTTGGGTGATCCTAAGAGCCTCATCATTAGTTAATTCATCAAATGATTCTACGTGTCTTTTAGGGATAATAAGAGAGTGTCCTTTTAAAGCGGGTTTGTAATTGAAAAGGGCAATAACTAAATCATCTTCATAAAATTTTTGGCTATCTAAAACGGATTGTTTGCAAAAAGCGCAAGAGCTTTTATCAGGGAGAGGTAAAGCTTTGTCCCATTTTAAAAAAAGGAAAAGAAGTAGGCCGATAAATAATGAAAAAGAGATTTTTTTTAGATGCATGCCAAAAAAGATACAAAACTATCGAAAAAAAAGCTAGAATTGAGCGATGCAACTTGACATGATTCGATACATTCATCAGATAAGAACACCGATCCTCGATCAGTTTTTTACACTCTTAGATTACTTTGATCGAATCGAGTTTTTCTTTGTTTTGATTCCGATAGTTTGGCTCTCTTTTGGCTGGAAATGGGGCCTTAGACTTTTTTATATTTTGCTCCTAAGCTATTTTACGAATCAATTATTGAAAGAACTTTTTGCATGCCCAAGGCCGTTTCATGTTGATAACTCTCTTGGTATTATACAAGTAAAAGGGTTTGGATTTCCAAGTGGAACAGGGCAGAATGTTATTTTACTCTCAGGGATTTTGCTAACAACGTGGAAGAGTTCTTGGAGATATTTGGTGGCAACTATCTATATTTTGCTGATCTCTTTTTCTCGCATTTATTTAGGGCTTCACTATCCTACAGATATTTTGGGCGGGTTTTTTGTAGGCTTTCTTCTCTTTTTAGTTTTTAGATACATCTTCCCTTTCATAGAAAAAAAGCTTCAGCACCTATCTCAAGTCACTTTATTTGGGTTAAGTCAAATAGCGCCTTTGCTACTTCTTTTCCTACTCTCTACAAAAAGCTCTATTCGGATGGTGAGTCTTGGTATGGGACTTGCAATAGGATCTTTTGTCATTTATGAAAAGATCCTCTTCTTGAGGCCTCACAAAAAATATCTTTTAAGAGCGCTCATCGGAGTTTTGGGAACGGCATTATTTTACGGTTTTTTGCTTCTCATCCCCATGAAGGGTGCAGACGCGTTACAATTTTTAGTTCTTGGCATGTGGACAAGTCTTGGCAACGAAGTTGTTTGCAAAAAATTAGTGAGTTAAACCTTCCCATTCGTTTTAGCTATTTGACAGAGTAAGTAGGGGATAGCTTTCGGAAGCTATTTGGAAGGCTTCGTCGGTGTGAATCACAGCTACTTTGACTTTGGAGGTCTTTGAGGAGATGATCCTATCGTCTTCTGAGAAGAGGTTATTTTTTGAAGAATCTAGGGTTAGACCTAGGAAGGAAAAGGCCTTGCAGGCTCTTTCTCTTATGAGGGAGGAGTTTTCTCCAATACCTCCTGTGAAGACAAGAGTATCGATTCCTTCTAAGGAGGCTATCATTGAGC
>VGMD01000018.1 GCA_016866545.1 Chlamydiota bacterium
TAAAACGATCGCCACAGTCAGATCAGCCAAAGGGGTGCGGGGGAAGCAGCTTCCCCGACAAATTATGATAAAAAAATTATCTATATCAACTTGATTAAGAATTACATAAACTCATAACTCAGGTTAATAAGCAAAATCGGATGAAGCTCTTCCTCCTCCACCTTCCACATTTTGCCTTTTTTCTGGTCTATCGCTATGATCTGGCTTTCTTTCATAAACGAATAGACATCCATGAGCAAATTGATGCTTAGAACAGACTATTCTTGAGCACTCACATTTTCTTAGCGCATCCCTAAGCATTTTTTAAGACAGCCATCAACAGAGCATCTAACATAAATTCATCTCTTTTTTACAGCCTCTACTCTTTCTTCAACCTTAGCTTTATCTATAGCTTCCGATGAAGCTGCAGCTGCTCCATATGCTACTGCTTGGCTACCTAGACCTCTTACAGGCGTCATAATTACAATCTCCTTTAGTAAAAAAGGAAAAAACTATACCTAATTAAAGAATTAAAGTGAATTTCCAAATGCGATAAAAAGTGCAATGCACCACATAATAGACCCAACCAAAATATCTAATATTTTCCAAGCTTTTGGATCCTCAAAAACAGGGCCGAGCATTCGAGCGCCATAGGAAAGGCCAAAAAACCAAATGCATGAGCTAATAATTGCACCTAAGGCGAAGTAGGGCCTTTCATGAATCTCAAATTGAGCACCAACACTCCCGATTAAAACGACAGTATCTAAATAGACGTGAGGATTAAGAAAGCTGACTGCAAGTAAAATAAAAAACGTCTCTTTTAGTGAAGGCTTTGCGGGTCCTTTAGGTTTCGTTAGATTGAGGGTTTGATTTTTACATGCAGATCGAAAAGACCTAAGCCCGTACCAAAAAAGAAAAATGGTTCCACCCCACTTTGCCATCTGCAGCAAAATGGGGCTAGTTGTAACTAAGGAGCCAAATCCTCCAACTCCTAAGAGAATCAAAGAGGAGTCAGAAATAAAACAAAATAGTGCTGTTAAAAAGACTTGGTGCTTCATCAGCCCTTGCCTCAATACAAAAGCATTTTGAGCCCCTATCGCTATAATTAATCCACCACTTGTTAATAATCCCTCAATCAGAGGCGCTAAAAACGGTGCCATTTTTCATCTCCATCCATTTTATCCAAGGACATCTAACCGGCCAATTCAGAAAATTTTCTCGATACTCTCCGTACTGAGTTTTTTCAACCCAATGAAGAATCCCTTCAGGGCCTACTCTATCAGGAAATCTAATACCATTCAAATGATCAACTTCATGTTGAAAAATTCTAGCTGTAAATCCAGATAGCTCTTCTTCTACATCTGCCCCACTTCTATCTAATGCTCTGATTTTAATATGAGAAGACCTAGGAACTAAGCCACAAAGGCAAGGATTAACAGAATAACACCCCTCCCGACCGATTTCTATCTCGTCTGAATACCAAATAATTTCAGGATTTATATAAGCTCTTAAATCACCCAAATTCTTTCGGTCTTCAGTAACCCCCATATCAACTAAAATGATTCTCTTAAGGACACCTACTTGCGGAGCCGCAAGACCTACCATCACTCTAGCCTCTAAATCTTTCCTCTCTCCCCTGGCAACACTGAACAGATCATCAATCAAGGTTTGACAATTGCTAGAAAGAAGCTCTTCCCTTGGAACATCTTCTGCTCTTTTTTGCAAAAGATCTGCCTCTGGTGGTAAAAAAAAGAGCGCTGCTAAAACTAAATGCATAATAAACCCTCTACTGTTTTTTCCTCAGAAAAGATAGCACCCCTTTTTATTAAATACCTATTTTTTTTACAAAAAATCACAACAATATAAAAATCAATTATTTACAAAATCTTTATCTCATTGAAAAAAAGTCTAGAATTTGGATGGTAGAGGTTAAGAAAAGGATAACTTATGGCACTACCCCTAGGCTCAAAATCAAAAGATAGCATCAAAGCTTTATATGAAGCTGTGTTAGACAATGAATCAAACAAGAAATACTCTCTTTCTGAATTAAAAAAGATGAGCACTCAATTCGAAAAAACGTTTAAAATTAATAACAATCCCCCATCCTCTAAGACGAATGAAATTCTTCAAACTATAGCAAAAAAAGACCTCATAATATATGCAAAGTATGCCAAATTTCTTGGTTTTACAGAGAATGAAGTTCATACTCTTGCAAAGATTATCGCTTCAGCGAAAAACGCCTGCTAAATTTATCTGCTGAATGATATCTGTCTTTCAATCCGATTCTCGACCTCTTGAAGACGATCAGAATAACCTCCCCACTTTTTAGGTTTTTTATCTAAAGATGCCTTAAGCGTTTTAATTCCACTAACCGCGCCTCTCATCAGCTTTTCATTTCGAATGGTTGATATTTCACTTAATACTTCTTCTAAAAAATGAATTGGATAAAATTCTCCACCACCATAAAAAGAAGCTGGAAAAGCGACTCTGCGTAATTTAGATTTTTTAGCTATTGATTTTGCAAATAGTTTTGCTTTAGAAACCTCTTCGATTGCTAATTGACTCTTACAACCATAGTTTCCTGAATCTTTAACATGAGTTATAAATAATCTAGCAGGCCTACCCCCAGTTCTAAACATGTGGTATGTTGCTAAAATTTTCATCGCTTGTGTAGCATCAACTACCCCGCAAATCGAATCTTGTTTTTGAGGATAACCATAATAAAAACGAGCGGGAAAAGTTGCCTCCTTGTGAATTCTTGTACTATTCATCTATAAACCTCTTTTTTTCAAAATTATACCACTTTTTTTTAGTCAATAAACTGAAAAATTTCATTTTGGCGAAAAGATCACTTTTAGATTTTGATTGCGCTTTTCCGTGGCAAGAACCCGAACATTGTGGCTCATAAGACGGACGAGTGAAGATCAAAAGATAAAGATGAGATTGGTAAAAAATATCGACCAAAATTTATGTGATTATAACAGTGGAGTGATACTTATCAGCGTTTAAAAAAGCTACTGCTTGGGGTGCTATTGATAGCTAGGCAACCCCAAAGCAGATTTGAAATTAGACATTCTATAAAAAATGCAAAAATTCTATCAGTAATTTAGAGATAATCCAAAATATCTTTTGGCTTTATTTTTTTACCTCTATCTATATATGGTCTTGCTCTTAGAGAATCGCCATAATTAAAACATCTAATTTTGACATTGACCTCTACGCTTTCAATAACCTCTCTGAAATCAAGCGCAAGCATTTTTTGAACATCTTTTACAAAATCATCTTCATAATATTTAATTTCATCATTAGGTAGTGCAAAAAAAACCTCCACTTTTTTTTGGCATTTTTCAAGACCTCTTTTAACCGATTCACGAACAAGGTAATACCCCTCAATATACTGCATGAGTGAGTATGCTTTTTTAACATCCATTTCTCTGATACAATCAAATAAAGAGGGTTTACTATCGAAAAAATCGTAAACTTTTTTCCCTGATTCAAGTTGATCACTTGAAAGCGCTAATAACCATCCTTTCTTAGGAAGCTCCTCACAAACAAAATCATATACACTTTCATACTGATCTCTGTCAGAGCAATATTGAAAAAATGAGGCTGCAAAAAAACAGTGCACTGCAACATTATTAATTCGATTAACCTGATCTCCAAGAGGCGTTGTAGCGTCCATGCTTCCTACGTTTCTAAAAAAATCCCACCCCTTCAAAGAATAGAGACATATTTTTACATCTCTTTTATCTAAAGTAAGAGGCTGAACAATTTCATCTCTTATAAAAAGTGCTCCTTTAGATGTAAGACCCGATGGGCCCTCGTACCAAGTATAGACATCCACAGGACCTTCAATCGCTTTAATCTCCAACATCACCTCACTTGGAGCTACACAAAGACTACTCATAACTTCCCCCAAAACTTTTTTCTAATATTTTTTTAGCTAAGATTTCTAATGGATCAATAATTTTTTTATTTGCAATCTTCAAGTACTTAAAAAATAAAGAGAGCTCAGTACAACCTAAAATAATTGTCTTTGCCTTCTCTTGCTCTATAACTCTTAAAAGCCGCTCTATGATCACCTCTTTTTCGCACCCCTTTAAGATCTCTTGAATAATTTCATCAATCTCAAATTGAACTTTTGTATCTGGATAAACACAGGGAAAAAACCTTCTGTGCAGCTCAGATTGCCTTGCTGTTGATGTGCAAAAAACAAGTGGCTCTTCATTTAAAGAAAGAGCTTCTTTGACCGCTTTTGGCAAGTGAATCAAATCATTTAAATCGTCTTTCTCATCCAAAAAAAGGTGAAGTGTGTTACACGCAATAGCTAAAATATCTGAGCCACTTTTACGAAGCTGAGAAAGAGATTCAGAAAGCTCTTTAGCTAAAAAGATTGGATCTTTTTCTTGTGTAAGCATCTCAGAAAAAGGAAAACTCAAAAGAACTATCCTTGGAAAGTCTTTATCTCGATAGCACTGATATTTTTCAGTTGCTAGGACAATCACTCTTTCAAAAAGATAAGATCCCGCCATAGGACCTGCACCCCCCAAAATTCCAATAGAATTTGGTTTCATATAAAACTCCAATTGTAACTTATTGAATATTAAATAATTGCAAATTAGAAAAGGACAAAAAAAGACCTTACTAAAATGATTTACTTAAAAAAATTTAAAAATTGATTAGATAAGATGATGATGAGAATGATGAAAAGATAAGCCTAATAAAGACTTAAAACAAAGACTAGAATCTGCTCGTTTCATACAATCTCCTAATTTGGATAAATCTTGAGAAAATTTCCCTAAGATGAGAGTAATTGTAGCGCTTTTTGTCTTTTTTTTAAAGAAGAATTAGTTGCTACTTCCTGAAGGCTCTAAACTTAGCGATAAGATTATAGATGGTAAGAACGATTTTTCATGATTCAGAGAAGAGATAATTGGGGGAGGCCAGAGTCGAACTGGCGAAGGACTTGGTCCGCGAGATTTACAGTCTCGAGCAATTGGCCACTATGCGACTCCCCCGAGGGAGATTAGAAAGATTTGCTGGAGAAAGGACTTGAACCCTCAACCATCCGATTACAAGTCGGGCGCTCTACCATTGAGCTACTCCAGCAATCATAGAATGCAGGCATTTATAACAAAATTTACGATTTCATTTCAATCTTTTTCTTGGGAAATTGTTTTTGGTGATGCAATAACTCTTCCTGCAAGCGAATTAGAAGCATTAGAAATACCCGATTTTGTCGCTCCTGAAATCCTCTCCTGCAAACTTCCCATACCACTTTTTACAACCGAAATCGAGCGTGAACTAAGCTTTGGACTTCCGCAACATTTTTTATATTTTTTTCCTGAACCACAAGGGCAAGGATCATTTCTACCAATTTCTTTTCTCATACAATAAATCCCAAAAGTAATATACTATCACCATGTCTACTAAAAGTATAATCGAAAGTTCATTCCGTAAAGCTCTTTACAACTTTGACCTTGTCGAAGACGGTAAAATAGGGATAGCACTTAGTGGAGGAAAAGACTCTCTAACACTCCTCTACCTCCTTCATGCTGTTTCAGGACGAGGTTT
The DNA here is from genome assembly GCA_016866545.1 of Chlamydiota bacterium. GTDB lineage: Bacteria > Chlamydiota > Chlamydiia > Chlamydiales > 2-12-FULL-49-11 > VGMD01. Next base: position 5,554 of record VGMD01000018.1, read on the forward strand.
TCCAAAATTTGATTTACACGCTTTCCATGTGCAAGGCACTTTTTCTTGCGGCCCAGGGATCACATCAAAATTTTTAAAAGAGATGTGTGATGAGCTAGAAATTCCTTTAACCCTAATTGAGTCTAACCAAGCTGATTTATCAACTCTTGAATGTTATAGCTGTTCTAGACAGCGCCGAACTCTTTTATTCCGACATGCAAAAGCACTCGGGTATAAAAAAATAGCTTTCGGCCATCATTTAGACGATAGCATTCAAACTCTTTTATTGAATCTTTTTCATAAAGGAGAATTTGCTGCAAACCTGCCAAAAGTTTATATGTACGACTACGATATCACAATCATCCGCCCCCTTCTTTTAGTAAAAGAATCTTTAATACTAGCATTTGCAAAAGAGCAAGGTTTTTTTCGAATGACTTGCCAATGTCCCGTAGGACAAAATTCGATGCGAAAAAAAGTTAAAGAGCTCATTGATCAAATTGAAGAACTTTTTCCCCACCTTAGAAACAACTTGTCCCACGCAGGCCAGAATTACGGATCTGACAAAGCTTTAAAAAAATAGGTACCCTTGATGCAATTTTTAGCACTATTCTTCTACCTCTCTATTCTTGTATTTATTGGCTTTAAATCTCACTTAAAACATCAAACTTCTACTGATTTTATCCTAGGAAGCAGGAAAATGAATTTTTGGCTAACTGCCCTTGCTGCCCATGCAAGTGACATGAGCAGCTGGATTTTTATGGCCTATCCGGCAGTTATTTTTTCTACAGGCCTCATCAACATCTGGGTAGCAGTAGGCCTTACCTTTTTTATGTTTCTAAATTGGCACTATGTTGCACCTAAATTAAGAAAAATGACAGAGCACTATAACAGCCTAACTCTTCCTTCATTTTTTGAAAGTAGATTTCAAGACACCTCAGGATTCCTTCGCATTTCCACAGTGATCATCTCTCTTGTATACTACACGGTTTACATATCCGCAGGTCTTGTAGGTCTTGGCATCTTAATTGAAACACTTTTCGGAGTTCCTTATTTATTTGGCGTCTCCATAGGAATTCTCATAATTATCCCTTACCTTTTTATCGGAGGGTATGTCACACTTGCTTGGACAGACCTTTTTCAAGGGATCTTTCTCATATGCGCAATTGTAATAGTGCCTCTGGTAGCTCTTCCTAAAATTGGAGGAATTAAAGGCTTACAAGTAGCTCTCAATGCAAAAAAATCACTCGAGGGGATTTTTCCAGGACTTTCATTTTTAACAGCATTCAAAATACTCTCTCTGATTACTAGCTGGGGTCTTGGCTACTTTGGAATGCCCCATATTTTAACAAAATTTATGGGAATAAAAAATGTAGAAGAAATGCCTAAATCAAAATGGTTCGGCATTTCTTGGCAAATCATCTCTTTGACAGCCGCGACATTTGTAGGTCTAATTGGCGTTGCTTTTTTTGCCAAAACAGGCCTTGCAGATGACCAACTTGTTTTTATTAATATTGTTACATCGCTTTTTACACCCTTTACGGCCGCTTTTATTTTGTGTGCAATTCTAGGAGCTACAATTACTTGCATGGACTCACAAATACTTGTTCTTGCGTCAAATCTCACAGAGGACCTCTACAAAAAAGTCGTAAAAAAAGATGCTAGCAGCAGAGAGCTTTTATTTATCTCCCGATTAAGTGTTTTGGCAGTAGCAGTCATTGCTTACATACTTGCAATATCAACCTCAAGTTCAATTTTCTCAATCGTCTCTTACGCTTGGTTTGGTCTTGGTGCATCTTTTGGACCACTTGTTATTTTCAGTTTATACGCAAAACAAGTAACTCGCTTAGGCGCATTTTCTGGAATTATTTCAGGAGCTCTAGTTGCTGGATTTTGGCCTCTCCTAAATAATTTTATTCCTGTTGATATTCCAACACTTATACCTGGATTCTTTATTAGTTCATTTACAATTTGGTCTATTTCGATTATGACAAGAAAGAAACAAGTGGAGAATAAGAGGTAATGAAAAGACCGAAAATTGTGCTTTGTAATGATGATGGAATTGATGCTCCAGGAATTTATGCTTTATGGGACGCACTCCACTCATTTGCAGATATCACAATTGTAGCTCCAGCAGAAGATCAATCTTGCAAGGGAGTTGGAATTTCCTTACCAAAAACAAGATTCATAGAGGCAGAAAAATATCCTTGGGAAGACGGCGTTGAAGCGTGGCGAGTCTTTGGAACTCCGGCTGATTGCACAAAATTTGCTCTTCATTACTTAATGAAAACGCCTCCTCATTTTATTGCCTCCGGTATTAATAATGGAAGTAATGCTGGGCGCAATATCATGTACAGTGGAACTGTGGGAGCAGTTATTCAATCTACTTTTTGCAAAGTTCCAGGAATTGCCTTTTCTTGCATGTACGATGAGGGTCCTCAAAAGTTTCAAAAAGTCAAACCGTATGTAGCTGAAATTGTTAAACATTTTATGGTGCATCCTATTCCTAAAGGGACATTGATGAATATAAATTTCCCCTCGCAAGAAAGTGATGGCATTCTAGGTTTTAAAATGGCAAAACAGGGAAGAAGCTATTGGGATGTTCGAATCGGGAGCGACTCTTCATTAAAAGGGACTCGAAAATATCCGATGATTGATGCATGGGATTACCATGACGAAGATGAGGAAAGCGACATTAAATTATTGACAAGAGGGTATATTACCTGTGTTCCAGTTCATGTTGAAGATCTTACAGACCACGTTCATCACAGAAAACACAAACCTATTTTCGAAGAGCTCAATGAGAAATTTCAGTTCTCATCCCCTCCCACTTCCGATGATATACATCAAGCTTATGTAAACTTTCGCGCTGCAGAGCCTCCATTACATCCTGACACCCCTCTATCTGATAAATCCTCATAAACTCTTTTTTTAAAGAGTCACTCACCTCTGAACTAAAAACCCCTCTTACCTCTTCTTCAGGGTGATTATTTTGATATTTTTTTGCATCGATGATCACTTTGACGAGCAAGGCATACTCTTTTTTTAATTTTAAAGACTCTCTCTCCAAGTCTTGTGGAGAGTTGACTCTCTCTAAAATCTTTGTGATATTTCTTGCAACATCCTCTCCTTCAATTTGGTATTCTCTAATAGAACCGGGACTACAAGAGGTCAAAAAAACTAGAGCACAAAAAAACTTTTTTCTCATAAGCATATAATACTTGAGAAAAATATACTCTTCACCTATTATATTCGACTATTACGTTGAGGGCGTATAGCTCAGCGGTAGAGCACCTGTCTTACACACAGGCGGTCAGGGGTTCAAATCCCTTTGCGCCCATACCCTGCGGGGGTAGTTCAATTGGTTAGAGCGCCAGCCTGTCACGCTGGAAGTTGCGGGTTCAAGTCCCGTCCCTCGCGATTCTTTATTTAATCTGGATGACGTCATGGCACATCTTGGCATCACAAAGAAAAAACCCCTTCAGTTACTTGCAGAATACTTTGGCATTGCTTTAGGCGCATTTCTTGGCGCTTTATCAATCCGAGTTTTTCTCTATCCAAACCAACTAATTGATGGCGGAGTTGTTGGTATTTCTCTAATTCTAGGGCGACTCACAAATGATAGCTTTATCTCTCTTTATCTAATTTTGCTCAATCTTCCCTTTGTCTATCTCGCCTATAGATACATTAGACGAACATTTGTTATTCAAATGCTTGTCGCAATCGCTTTATTTGCTTTTTTCTTAAGCTGGCTTGAAATAGTCCCCCCTTTCCACGGAGACTCATTAGAAATTATCGCAATTGGTGGAGCTATTTTAGGAATAGGTGCAGGGCTAATTATTCGTTTTGGCGGCTGCACAGATGGGAGCGAAATTCTTGGAATTATTGCAAATAAACGATTTGGATTTACCGTTGGCCAAGTAGTGCTTGTCTTTAACTTTTTTGTTTTTACAAGCTATGGCCTTATTTTCCTTGACTGGCATATAGCTGTAAAATCTCTTTTGACCTACATAGTCGCTTTTAAAATGATTGACCTTGTAATTGTAGGGCTTGAAGAAATTAAAAGCGTAACTGTTATTTCAACGAAATCAAAAGAGATCAGTGCTGCAATTTTAGAAGAACTCGGTCTTGGACTTACAATTACTAGTGGCAGAGGAGGCTATACTGGTGAAGAGCGAAATATTTTGAACGTAATTGTAGAACGTCTTGATCTAGCAGATCTAAAAGAGCTTGTTTTAAAAATCGATCAGTACGCGTTTATTTCAATTAGCAATATTTACGAAGTTGTCTACAGCCATAAAACAAAGCGAAGTCCTTTTAGAAGAAAAAGAAAAACGAAGTCTCTTACCTAAATTAGTTTGATTTTTAAAAACCATATTTTGAAATGCAGGCTGAAGAAATCAAAGAAAATATAGGAAAAAACCTCACCTTTAAATGAATTTATTAACACCACCATAGTTAAATAAGCGAATACAAGTAGTCTCCGTAGGAGCTTTTTTTGTGAAGGTCTGCAAGGTTTTTTAATTGCTCTTTGTCTATATACCCTCTGTTGTAAGCAATCTCTTCAATACATGCGATTTTAATGTTATGCGTCTCTTGAATAATTTTTACATACGTTGACGCTTTATGCAAATCTTCAAATGTACCTGAGTCAAACCAAGCAGCCCCTCTACCTAATTTAACAACACTGAGCTCACCTTTTGCAAGATAGGCATTGTTTACATCAGTAATTTCAAGCTCACCTCTATGCGATGGTTTCAAATTATGACAAATTTCCATCACCTTTTCGTCATAGAAATATAGCCCCGTAACTGCATAATTAGAAGGAGGATTTTTGGGTTTTTCTAAAATCTCTATCGGCTTACCATCTTCATCAAATCGAAAAACTCCGTATCTTTCAGGCCTGTGGACCTCATACCCGAAAACAGTTGCACCAGGACCTAATTGACTCATTTTAGAGAGTGTTTTATGCAAAGTTTCTGCATAAAAAATATTATCTCCTAAAACAAGAGCTACATGATCTGCCGCAACAAAACCCTCTGCAACTAATAATGCGTGAGCAATTCCTTGTGGCTCTTCCTGAACACCGTAAGAAATTCTCAAACCCAAATGACTACCATCTTCAAAAAGGCGTTGGAATCTATACAAGTCTTGTGACGTAGAAACAATCATAACGTCTCTGATTCCTGCCATCATTAAAATCGAGAGCGGGTAATAAATCATCGGCTTATCATAGACTGGAAGAAGCTGCTTACTTGTTACAAATGTTGAAGGAAGAAGACGTGTAGCTCGCCCTCCAGATAGAATAACACCTTTTAAACTCTTTTTTTTCATGAGACTCCCCGAAAAAAAAGAGTGTATACAGAAAAACTTTATTCTTCAATAAAGTTACACCCTTCTGCAATCAAACTATCAATAAAGGTAATCGGATATTTCCCAGAAAGAAATTTTTCATTATTAAGCATGAACTCATGAAAAGAAATCGTTGTTTTAATACCACCTACGTGAAATTCTTTTAATGCTCTTTTTGCTCGAGCGATAACCTCTTCTCGATCAGAACCTTTTACAATTAATTTAGCAATCATTGAATCGTAGTAGGGGGGAATTTGATAACCTGGATAACAAGCTGTATCTACTCGAACATGTGGCCCACTACTCGGCACAAAATATGCAAGTTTTCCAGGTGATGGCATAAATTGATTATGGGGATCTTCAGCATTCACTCGAAATTGCATCACATGCCCTTCAAATTTAATATCATCTTGTTTTAGTTTAAGTTTTTCTCCCATAGCCATTCGAATTTGCTGGTAAATCAAATCTATTCCCGTAATCTCTTCTGTAACTGTATGCTCTACTTGAATTCTTGTATTTACTTCCATGAAGTAAAAATTTCCCTCTTCATCTAAAAGAAATTCGACAGTCCCAACAGTTGCATAACGAGCCTCTTTTACAATTCGAACAGCCGCTTCCCCGATTTTTTTCCGCATACTTGGACTTAACATCGGACTTGGACTCTCTTCTATTAATTTTTGACGTCTTCGCTGGATGGAGCAGTCTCTTTCTCCTAGATGGACATAATTGCCGTACTTATCTCCAAGCACTTGAATTTCAATATGTCTTGGATTAACAATCATTTTTTCTAAATAGACACTAGGATTACCAAAGGAATTTTCAGCTTCCGCTCTTGCCTGCTCAAACATTCTTAAAAATTCATCTCTATCGTTAGCAATACGAATGCCTTTACCACCACCACCCGCCGTTGCTTTAATAAATACCGGATAGCCAATTTTAGAGGCCTCTTCAAGCCCCTCTTCCACATTGTGAATGATTCCCTTCGAGCCTGGAATCACCGGACATTTTACTTTTCTTGCAATCTCTTTAGCTTTTGCTTTATCACCTAATAGAGCTATTGACGATGAGCTTGGTCCAATAAAGATAATATCACAATTTTCACAAAGCGAAGCAAATTTTGCATTTTCACTTAAAAACCCATAACCCGGATGGATTGCATCGGCCCCTGTAATTTCACAAGCTGCTAAAATACTTGGGATTTTAAGATACGAATTTACTGCTTGAGGCCCCCCAATACAGACCGCTTCATCGGCATGAAGAACATGAAGAGCCTCTCTATCAGCCTCTGAATAAACAGCTACTGTCGAGATACCAAGATCGTGACAAGCTCTAATAATCCGAACAGCGATCTCTCCCCGATTAGCAATTAGCACTTTTTTCATAACCTACTCTATTACAAATAAATGTTGTCCATATTCGACCGGATGCCCATTCTCTACTAAAATCTTTTTGATCTTGCCACTTTTCTCACTCTTGATCTCATTCATCACTTTCATAGCTTCAATAATACAAAGCACCTGCCCTTTATCAACGCTGTCACCCTCTTTTACAAACGGAGGCTCTGATGGTTTACTAGCCCGGTAAAACATGCCAACCATTGGCGATTTTTGACAATTTTTAGGATCATAGCTCAGCTCCTCGCTATGAAGAGGCATAGACTTTAAAGATGCCTCTGGCAGAGCTTGCATAACAGCAGCAGGCTCTTTTTTCATAACATGATGTGACTCAATTAAAGAAGAGCTATTTTTCTCTAAAGAGATTTCAATACCCTTTTCTTTAATCGTAAGCTTATTAAGCCCAGACTTTTCTAAAAGCTGAATAAGCTCTTTTATTTGCTTTAAGTCCATTTACACTCTCTGTACGTATTCGTCAGTTTTTGTATCGACCTTGATAATGTCACCACTTTCAATAAACATAGGCACCTCTATTTTAGCGCCTGTCTCCAAAATCGCGAGCCTATTTGAAGCCGACATCACATTGGAGGCATCAAGATCTTCTGTCTTTACAATCATTAGCTCTAAAAACTGTGGTAAATCAACAGAAAAGACAGTATCTCCATATAAAAGAGCTTTAACCCCAACAGCCTCTTTGAGATAATTAACTTTATCTCCTATTACTTCATTTGGAACTAGAACCTGCTCTAGGTTATCTATATCCAAAAACAAATGATGATTTCCTTCTAAATAGAGATATTCCAATCTTCTTTCATTTAATTTTACTTCATCAACGCTCTGGTCTGTCTTAAAGTTTTTTTCGACAACTTCATCTGTCATTAAGTTTTTTAATTTTGTTTTTATAAACGGTAAGCCTTTAGCCACAGTTACTTTTACACATGACTCCACTCTATAGATCTTTCCTTCTAAAGATATTGTCATACCTGGTGTAATTTGGTTACTTGATGTCATACTCTCTCCAAAACTCGTGTTAATTCTTTTATTGTTTCTATCTCATAATCTACATCGGGATGATTTTTTGGCTCTAACAAGCCCCTTCCCTGACGAATATGTATCGTGATGCCTCCCAATTTTTTAGCACCACTTAAATCATTTGCAATTCTATCTCCTACCACAAGAAACGATCCGAACCTCTCTTTCAATTGAATATAGGCTCGCTCTTTCTCGCCCCAATCTTCTACTATTATCTCTCTAAATAATTCTCTATCAATTTTATACAAGTCGATTTTTTCTTCCTGCACCTGTTTTGATCCACCCGTTACAATTGCAAGAGGGTACTCTTTTCTTAAAACTCTTAAAAACTCATTTAACTCTTTTTGAGGCGTTACATTAAAATCGAGCAACTTATCTTCAAGAGCTTTAAGCCCAATTTCCCTATGAGTCTCATCTCCCCCACACTCTAGAACTAAATATTCTATAGCCTGTTTACTACGGTGAGCTTTTTCATTTAATTGATGAATTCGTTTTTTTCCCTCTTCGAAATTAATCTTAAGCCCCGCATCAATCATTTTCTTTAAAGCAGAATCTAATTTTTTTGGTGTTATTTCTTTTGATGTCGGGATCAATGTATCATCTAAATCGAAAATGAGCAGCATAAGTCCTCAATTTTTCCGACAATTTTTAGTAACGCCTCTGCAAGTTTTCCCGAATCGTGTCTAATCAAATTTCTTTTCATTAGATCGTTACCATCTTCTTTTTGAAGACCCCCAAGCATTGGTATAGCAACTACCCTCGGGTCATCCATATCATTTTTTACCAAATCCCCCTCTTCTCGATAAACTTCTATCAGCTCTTTTGGAGGAAGTTCACTATTCACTAAAATGTAATCAAAAACATCTGCACCAATAAACTTACTAATCTCTTTTATATAATCACTGACCTTAAAATTAGTAGTTTGCCCTTTGCGATTCATTAAATTAACAACAAAGACTTTCACCGCCTTTGATTTAAGAACTGCTTCAGCAACACCTTCTACAAGCAAATTAGCAATTAAAGATGTATGCAATCCCCCAGGTCCAATCACGATTAAATCAGCATTTAAAATCGCATCAATAGCTTGCGGATTCGCTGTTGGATGTGGCTCTAAAAATATACTTTTATACCCTTTATCAATTTCTTGAGAGAGATAAATTTCTTTTTCTCCTTCAAGAACAGTTCTATCTTTTAAAACCATCTTTAAGCGAACTTGCTGCGTGGTTACAGGAAGAACTTTTCCTCGGATATTAAGAATTTTACCCACCTCTTCCACCGCTTTTTCAAAGCTGCCTGTTACTTTTTCTAAAGCAGATAAAAAAAGATTTCCAAAACTGTGACCTCTTAAGCCCCCATTTTCAAAACGGTAATTCATTAAATTTCTCATCAATCTAGAAGAGTTTGAAAGAGCAACAACACATTGTCTTGCATCACCTGCAGGCAAAACACCCAATTCATCTCTTAAAATCCCAGTACTTCCGCCATCATCTGCCATCGAAACAATTGCACTGATATCTAAATCAATAATATGCTTTAATCCTCTTAAGACAACGAAATTACCCGTCCCCCCTCCAATAGTGCACACTCTTTTCATTTTTTTAATTTTCCAATCGCTTTTAGTTCATTATACTGAGCAACAGCTTTAGCACGATCTTTTTGCTTAAAAAAATGAGATCCTGTTACTAATCTCGTAGCTCCCGCTTCTACACTTTTTCTTCCTGTCTCAAAATTAATTCCACCATCGACTTGAATATCAATTTCAATTCCAAGTTTTGTTGCATTTTCTCGAAGAAAGCTTACTTTTTCTAACATATCAGGTAAAAACTCTTGCCCTCCAAATCCGGGCTCAACAGTCATAATTAATAGCTTATCTGCCTTATCTAAATATTTTAATAATAATGTTTCTGTTGTCTCAGGTTTGATTGCAAGTCCTGCTTTTTTGCCAGTCACACGGATATAGCTAAGAACATGCTCTACCTCTTCTGTCGCTTCTAGATGAAACGTAATTTCATCTGCACCCGCTTGAATAAATTGCTCTACATAGTCATCAGGGTTATAAATCATCAAATGAACGTCTAAAATCATTTTAGGCACAGCTTTTCTAATAGCTGCAACTAAAGCAGGCCCCATTGTTAGATTGGGAACAAAGTGTCCATCCATCACATCTAAATGCAGTATTTCTATACCTGCATCGTAACAACTTTTTGCCTCTTCGCCCATTCTCGCCCAATCGGCAGCGATTAAGGAAGGCTCTATATATATGGTCTTTTTCATAACACTACTATTTAACCTTATTTTATTTATTAGAGGGTGTTCTTAGGAATTAACTGTCGAGTTTTGGATTATTTTGGCCGAATTTCATCCCAAATTCAAGGGGTAATATCGACATTTGTATATTACCCCCTGAATTTGGAATGAAATCCACTTCAAAAGAACCAAAAAATCAACCGAAATTTACTTTTTTAACACCTCTTAACCATTAAAGATTTTTTCCTTCCATTTGACGCGCTATAAGCCCCCCGTTGTAATCTCTTACTGAACCAAATAATTTCTCTAGCCAGGCTACAATTGACTGCCTTGCTTTATAAAGATCAAGTGCGAAATCCTCTCTTAAAAACTCCATTTTTCTAATAGAAATTTTTATTTGAGAAACCTCTTTTATAATGTTTTTCTTTATGCTACCTCCGTTACGAACTTTCTCAATAAAAACCTCAAAAGAATCTGAATTAATAATATTTTGAATGGGCTCTTCATTTAAAGAAAGAGGTCTTACAACCAAAAGAGTAAATAATAAGTTTTCATCTGTTTGCTCGTTAAATATAATGACAATTTGAGGAAGATCATTTACTTCTGTTACCTGTTTACTTAAGGTCACTATGTATTTCATTATCTCTTCTTCATTTCTAGGCATAAATATAGGTCTAACAAACGTTTCAATAGAGCCTCTAACAACCTCTTTTAACTCTTTTTTTAAAAAAGCTATTTGCGAAAAAGAAAACGAGTCTTCTGATTCTAATTCAGCATAAAAGACTACTGATTTTTCATTTTTTTGGATAAAATATGAACCTTTGATCAAAGAGACATCTGGGTAATACTTTCTAAAAGCTTTCAAAAGATGTCTCTCTTTCAAAACCTCGTTATCTTTTAAAACATTCATCCCAACAAAGCACCCTAAAATTCTTTTTTTCCCAAACAGGGTTGGAATAACTAGAGGAATAAGTTTTAAAAAAAACGATCTTTTATCAGGAAAATCCTCCCTCTCCTCTTCAATTTTTTGGGAAATCAAATAGCATGTCGAAATAATTTTAGAAAGAACCTGATACGACCTAGTTTTTTTATACTCTTCATTTACAGAAACTAAAAATTTTTGCATGAGAGGAAAAATGTCGTAATCAAAGTAGTTAGAAAATCGAAGCACCCTTTTTCTCATCTCTTCTGCGACATAAGCCTCTTTTTCTTGGAAAAATAATCCCTTTAATTCTAGTAACTTTTTCGCTCGATACGCTGATTTAAGACCTAGTTTGATCTCTTCTTCTAAAAGAGCGTAGTTTTCAGTAATTAACTCCTTTTCTTCAGCCGACGAAGGGGTAATCCAGGCATCGCAAAAAATCAGATCTCTTTCGCACCTAGAATTAAATTTTGAGATATACAAAGACTTTCCTGGAACCAAAAAATTTGCAACTATTTCTAAAAAAAACCGAAGCAAATCTTTTCTATACAACGATTCAATACGAATAATTATTTCTTTATTTTCTTCCTCTAAAGAGATTTTTTCGTTTATTCTTGAAACTACACTCTGCACAAAAAATCCTCATAAACAGGTTCACGTAGAATTGAGCTCCCCTCTTCAAAAATTAAGCTACCCTCCCCCTCTTGCTTAAAAGATTTTACATAAAGTGGCATCTTATTTTTCTCTGCAAGCTCTATAGCTCTCAAGTGAATAACTTTTCTATCTGATTTACTTACAACTTCAAATGCCTCTTTGTATGTCAAATTAGACAAATGGACTGCACTACTATCTTTTTTTGGATCCTTATCAAAAATCCCTTTTACATCTTTATAAAACTCGACCGATTCTGCTTTTAAAGAGACTGCTAATGCAACAGCTGTTGTGTCAGATCCTCCCCTCCCGAGGGTTGTTACCTCACCTAAATCACTAACTCCTTGAAAACCAGCCACTATAACAATATTCCCAGCCTCAAGACTTAAACCCACTCGCTTAGATCTAACCTGAATTACTCTCGCATCACTATGTCTACTACATGTAATAATTCCTGCCTGGCTCCCTGTAAAACTTATTGCGCTATGCCCCTTTTCATGCAGAGTCATTGCTAAAAGTGCCATGCTGATTCGCTCTCCCACAGATATTAACATGTCTTGCTCTCGCTTAGGGGGGTCTTTAGAGATTTGACTCGCAAGAAAAAGAAGTTCATCTGTCATTTTCCCCATAGCACTAACTACAACAACAACTTTGTAATTTAGATTTTTTTTTTGAATCACTAGATCTGCCACATTTTGAAACTGACATAAATCGGCAAGAGCTGCCCCTCCAAATTTCAAAACTAAAATTTTCATAAGACCAAATAATAACTATAATGAAAAAAATCGAAAAGTGTAAAGTAGTTTATCCCCCAAAGCTGTTTGACAATGATATTTACCTTTAGAGTTGCTTTTATTTTTTAAACTTTGTTACACTCTTTGCATTATCAAGATAAGTAGGAGAAACCTTTAACATGTCAAAACAACAAATATTAAAATGGGCTGATGAAGACAGCAAAATCATTGGGGATGAAGGATTTGACCCAAAAGATAGACAAGCTTTCTTAAATTTGCTCGAACACAGAGAAAAAGAGAGCGGTCAGGGCTCTTTAACATCACTTCTTCCTGGTCAAATTCTTACTGGAACGATTGTAGAAGTCACAAAAGATTTTGTTGTTGTTGACGTAGGCTTAAAATCAGAAGGACTTATTCCTATCTCTGAATTTGGAGATGTTAACGAAATCAAGCTCGGCCACGACGTAGAAGTTTATTTAGATGAAACTGAGTCTGCGATGGGACAAATCACCCTTTCAAGAGAAAAAGCCCGAAGACAAAGACAGTGGGAACACATCCTAGAAAACCACAAAGAGGGCTCAATTGTTAAAGGAACTGTTGTACGTAAAGTAAAAGGCGGACTTATCGTTGATATCGATGGAATGGATGCCTTTTTACCAGGATCACAGATCGATAACAAGAGAATTAAAACAATTGATGAGTACCTCGGGAAGACATTCGATGTAAAAATTCTAAAAATTAATATCGAAAGAAAAAATATAGTTGTATCTAGAAGAGAACTACTTGAAGAAGAAAGAGTTTATCGCAAAGCCGAAATGCTTGAAGATATTAAAGCTGGAGATGTAAAAATTGGTGTTGTCAAAAACATCACTGACTTCGGTGTATTCTTAGATCTAGATGGCATCGATGGGCTGCTCCATATCACAGACATGACTTGGAAGCGCATTAAGCACCCAAGCGAACTTGTAAGCCTTGGAGATGAGCTTGAAGTAATGATTTTACACGTTGACAAAGAAAAAGGAAGAGTTGCTCTTGGATTAAAACAGAAAGATTCCAATCCATGGGATGCTATTGAGAGAAAATACCCGCCTGGAACAAAAGTGCGCGGCAAAATTGTGAACCTTGTTTCATATGGAGCATTTATAGAAATTGAGTCAGGCATAGAAGGACTTATTCACGTATCTGAAATGTCTTGGGTAAAAAACGTAACTGACCCAAGTCAAATCGTTAACAAAGGTGATGAAGTAGAAGCAATTGTTCTTTCTGTTCAAAAAGATGAGGGTAAAATCTCTTTAGGCATTAAACAAATGGAGAGAAATCCATGGGAAGATGTAGAAGAGAAATATCCAACAGGCAAAAAAGTTTCTGTAGAAATTCGAAATCTTACAAACTACGGTGCTTTTGTAGAGCTTGAGCCAGGTGTAGACGGTCTTATTCATATTTCCGACATCAGCTGGATTAAGAAAATCTCTCACCCTTCAGAAGTGTTGAAAAAAGGTGACAAAGTTGATGCTGTTATCTTGTCTGTAGACAAAGAGAGCAAAAAAATCACTTTGGGAGTTAAGCAACTAACTGATAATCCTTGGGATACTATTGAAAAAACGATGCCTGTAGGCTCTTCTGTAAAAGGAATTGTAACAAAGATTGCAGCTTTTGGAGCATTCATTGAGCTCGACAACGGAATTGAAGGTCTTGTACATGTAACTGAACTTTCTGACCAAGCGTTTGGAAAAGTTGAAGACATCGTACCCGTCGGTTCAGAAGTACAAGCAAAAGTTTTGAAAATTGACAGAGAACTTAAAAGAGTCTCCCTTTCAATTAAGGAATTTCTTGTAGATCCAGACACGAGAGACGATATCGTTGTTGGTTCTTATGATGAAGAAGACGAAAAGAAAGATAAAAAGAAAAAGAAATCTGCAAAATAACTTGCTTAAGAATTTGGCAGGGTAATTACCCTGCCAAAAAATATTTATGTTAAAGTTTAATCCCTTATTGGGGTTTTAAGTTTTTCTGGAGAAATAATGAATAAAGATCTACTTGCAATTTTTGAGTACCTTGAAAGGGAAAAAGGGATTAAACGCGACACGATCGTGAAAGCAATTGAAGAGGCCCTTTTAGTTGCTGCTAGAAAAGGCCAGCAAGGAATGAACAACGTTCAAATCACGATCAATCCTAAAACAGCTGAAATTTCAGCAATAGCTGAAAAAGAAATTGTTGAAAAAGTTGAATATCCTGCAGAGGAGATCTCTCTTGACGCAGCTAGAGAAATGGATCCGAATTGTAGGGTCGGCGACTGGATTGACATTGAAGTTTCAATAGTTGAATTTGGAAGAATCGCAGCCCAAGTTGCAAGACAGCTAATTTCTCAAAAAATCCGAAACGCAGAAAGAGATGTAATTTATCAAGAGTATAGAGGGCGAATCGGAGAGCTTATTTCAGGGACTGTCTCAAGAGTTGGAAAGCAACACACTTTAGTTGTAAATCTAGGAAAAGTAGAAGCTGTTCTTCCTGGAAGATTTTATCCAAAAACAGAGAAGTACCACATAGGCGACAAAGTGTTAGCCCTTCTTTACGATGTGCAAGACACAGAAAACGGGGGTGCGGAAGTCATTTTATCAAGATCCCATCCAGAATTTGTAAGCGCTTTATTTATGCAAGAGGTTCCTGAATTAAATGATGGGATTGTTGTTATCAATAAAGTTGTTAGAGATGCTGGCTTTAGGACAAAAATGGCCGTCTCTTCCTCTGATAGTAAAATCGATCCTGTTGGAGCTTGCGTAGGGGTAAGAGGAAGTAGAGTTAAAAATGTTATTAGAGAAGTAAATAACGAAAAAATTGATGTAATCCCTTATTCAGACGACCCATTTATTCTTTTAAAAAATGCTTTTTCTCCAGTAGAAATCCGTAAAGCTGACTACGATGAAGAGCAAAACATTATTACATTAATTATCAATGACGAAGACTACCCTGCTATTCTAGGAAAAAAAGGGACGAACGTTAGACTTACATCAGATTTAATTGGAGTTAAAGTCGAAGTTCACAAAATGTCAGAACACCAGAAAGAACTTACATATATGAGAAGACAGCTTGCTCTTTCTGATGATCCAGCTCTTGATGAATCGATCCATAAAATTGAACAGATCAACCAACTTGTGGTTGATAGCATCATTGCCGCAGGTTTTGATACACCGAGAAAACTATTACAAGTTTCTCCACAAGAACTTGCAAAATTAACAGATATCAGCTTACAAATGGCAGATGACCTTTTAGAGCTCGTTCGAAAAGGCATTTTAAGCAATAAAACCTAAGGTAATTTACGATTGGCGAAAAATTTAAAACTCAATATTAAGAATAACCAGCTTGCTGATATTCTTAAAAAAAACAAACTTAAGAAAGAACAAGAGCAAAAAGAAGTTGATGATAGAAATAGAGCTCTTGCTACACCAAGTAAGCAAGATCTTTCTTCAAAACCATCTGAGCCTCTTCCTTCTCAAGAAGAAAAAAAACTAGGAAAAGCAAGGCCTGCTCCGGCAAGCCTTCTAGCGTCTCAGGAGACTTCTAAAGTAGAAGATCTCCCTCCTGCTAAGCCGTTGCCTCCAGTTGAAAAAGTTACTCAGACAAAACCTCCTGAGCCTATTAAATCTCAAGTTGTAACTGAGGTTAAAGAAGAGACGTCAAAAGCAACAAAAGAGACAACCGAAGAAGAAGAGAAAAAAGCTGCCGATCGAAAGAAACTTAAGGATCTAGAAGCCGAGGAAGTTCGACAACCTAAAAAACCTTTTGCCCCTGGAACGAAGAAACAAGCGTTCACTAAAGCTTTTGATTCACGAGATAAAACAGGTCTTCGCACAAGCGATGAAGATTCGTGGAGAAGAAAAAAACCGTCTAAGTTTAAAGAAAAGTCTCACCAAGAGCAGCCGGTCCAAAGACCTAAAGAGCTATCTGTTAAGCTTCCAATTAGTGTAAAAGATTTAGCTGCACAAATGAAGCTCAAGGCGTCTGAGTTGATACAAAAACTTTTCTTGCAAGGCCTTGCTGTTACAATTAATGACGATCTTGATGATGCGACTACGGTGGAGCTCATAGGTCATGAGTTTAGCTGTGAAATCAAAATTGATACGTCTCAAGAAGATCGCATGCAGGTTACAGGAAGAACAATTGACCAAGAGATTTTAGAATCTGATCCTACAAAACTTGAAAAAAGAGCCCCTGTTATTACTGTTATGGGTCACGTTGACCATGGAAAGACGAGCATCATTGATTCGTTTAGAAAGAGTAATATTGCAGCAGGAGAAGCTGGTGCCATTACGCAACACATCGGAGCGTTCCAGTGCAAAACAAAGCACGGAAGTTTTACTGTGTTAGATACGCCAGGTCACGAAGCTTTTAGCGCTATTCGTCAAAGAGGTGCAAACGTTACTGATATCGTACTCTTGGTAATCGCAGGTGATGAAGGAATTATGCCGCAAACCGACGAAGGGATTCAAAAAGCAAAAGAGGCAAAAGTTCCAGTAATTGTAGCAATTAATAAAAAAGATAAGCCTGGGTTTAATCCGGACAATATTTATAGAGAACTCGCAGATAGAGACCTCCTTCCTGAAGCTTGGGGCGGATCAGTCATCACTGTAAATTGTTCTGCTAAAACAGGTGAAGGGATTGATCTTTTAGGGGAAATGATTGCGATTCAATCTGATATTCTAGAACTTAAGGCAAATCCAACAATCAGGGCCCGCGGTACTGTGCTTGAATCAGAGCTCCATAGAGGTTTAGGTCCTACAGCTACCCTCCTTGTTCAAAACGGAACACTTCGAGTTGGCGATGCCATTATTTTTGAGCATGAGTATGGAAGAATCAAGACAATGCATGACGAACATGGAGCAAAATTAGAGATTGCTCCCCCCTCTACGCCTGTCAGAGTTACAGGTCTTTCAGGGGTTCCATTTGCAGGAAATGATTTCATCTCTCTTGAAAGTGAAAAAGAGGCTAGAAAAATTGCAGAAGAGAGAAAATCGAGTTCTAAGCACCGACTTCTTAGACAAAGCAAAGGGAAGAACCTTGAGCATCTTTTCCAACAAAAGGCGATTGAACAAGATCAAAAAGTGTTAAACATTATCTTGAAAGCTGATGTGGGTGGTTCAATTGAAGCAATTAAATTAACACTCCTCGCTATTCCCACAGAAAAAGTTCGCTTGAATTTTATCACAACAGAGGTTGGTCAAATTTCTGAGTCCGATATTGAACGAGCTGAGGCAACATCTGCTATCATTCTAGGTTTCCATACAAATATAGAGAGACATGCAGAGAGCATGATTAAAGGAAAAAATATTACAATTCTTTTACATGACGTAATCTACCACCTCGTTGATGAAGTGAAGTTAAAAATGCTAGCTCTTCTTGATAAAGTACGTGAAGAGAGAGAAATCGGAGAGGCTCAGGTGCTTGCTACCTTTAAATCGTCTCAACTGGGGATTATTGCAGGTTGCAAAGTCGATGATGGGGTTATAAAAAGATCTAGTTATGCAAAGCTGTATCGAAAGGGAGAAAAACTCTGGGAAGGCTCTATTTCATCTTTAAAGCGTATGCAAGATGATGCAAAAGAGGTCAAAAAAGGTCTTGAGTGCGGAATTGTATTAAATGGTTTCCAACAATTTGAACCGGGAGATCTCATCAAAGCGTATGATATAACCTATATTGCACAAGGATTATAATCATGAAACCGCGACGTATTGAGAGAATTAACTCCCTGCTTAAAGAAGTTTTATCAGAGGTCATTTTACATGACCTCAAGCATAGAAATGTTCCTGAATTAATCACTGTGACAAATGTTGACACAAGCAACGATCTCACATCAGCAAAAGTTTTTGTAAGTCTTATTGAGGGAAATGCAGAAAAGAAAGAAGCAACTATCTCTATGCTGCAAAAAATGGCTAGCTATATAGCTCTTTTAGCTTCAAAGAAAGTAACTTTAAGGTACTTTCCTGCTCTTACTTTTAAAATTGATGATTCTATGGATAAATACATGAAAATTGATTCTATCCTTAGAAAGATTAATCCCCCTTCTGAACCTACTACTGACATTGTGCCAGAAAATGAGTAAAGAGGGTATTTTACTTGTAGATAAGCCAAAAGATAAAACTTCTTTTTATCTCGTTCATGTGCTTCGAAAAATAACCGGTGTTAAAAAAATTGGGCACACGGGAACTCTAGATCCCCTTGCTACAGGTGTCATGGTGATGCTCATCGGTTCTAAATATACGAAAATGACACCCCAATTAATTAAGCACTCCAAAACTTATGAAACAACGATTATCCTTGGGAAGATTTCTGATACCTATGACATACAAGGAGAAGTAAAAGAAGTTTCAAAAAAAGTACCAACGCTTGATGAAATTAGTGAAGCTCTTTTAAAGTTTCAAGGAAAAATTAGTCAAATTCCCCCAATGTACTCTGCAAAAAAGCAAAATGGAAAAAAATTGTACGAACTTGCAAGAAAAGGAATTGAAATTGAAAGACCCCCTGTGGAAGTAGAAGTAGAAACAAAACTGCTCTCTTATAATTATCCTTATGTAAAGCTTTCAATATCTTGTTCTAGTGGTACTTATATTAGGTCGATAGCACACGACCTCGGGATTTCTTTAGAAACAGGTGCTTTGGTATTTGAACTTACCCGAACAAGCTCAGGCCCTTTTCATTTAAATGAGTGTACCCCTCTTGAAAAAATCGATTCATCAAATTTTAGTGAATTATTGAAGGAAGAATAACTATGGCTAATTTATCCTGTGGAATTGTAGGACTACCAAACGTAGGTAAGTCAACACTTTTTAATGCTCTTACGAAACAAATGATTGCCGCAAATAACTTCCCTTTTTGCACAATTGACCCAAACATTGGCATAGTAGATGTCCCAGATGTTAGATTGCATGAGCTTTCAAGAATTTCTAAAAGTCAAAAAATTGTACCTGCCTCCATCTCTTTTGTTGATATTGCAGGACTTGTAAAGGGAGCATCTCAAGGACAGGGTCTTGGAAATCAATTTCTTACGAATATTCGAGAGACTGATTTAATTGTCCATTTAGTCAGATGTTTTGACAATGATGATATTATCCATGTAGAGGGAAAAGTAGATCCTATTTCTGATATTGAAGTCATTAATCTAGAGTTAATATTAGCAGATCTCGATATGGCAGAAAAAATTAAAGTAAAGCTTGATAAAACTGCAAAAGGTCAAAAAGAGCGCCCTCTTTCAGTAGATGCTATAGAAAAAGCAATTGCACACTTAAATAACAACCTACCTATTCGCTCTCTTGCATTGACTCCAGAAGAAAAAGAAAGCCTTAAACAATTCTCATTTCTTACTTCAAAGCCGATTGTCTACTGCGCAAATGTGAGCGAAGCCGATCTACCATCAATGCAAAACGACTATGTTAAGAAAGTTTATGAGCATGCAAAAAAAGAGGGCGCCCCAATGGTTACCATTTGCGCAAAACTTGAAGAAGATGTTGCTGGCCTTTCTCTAGAAGAAGAAAAAGAATTCCTCGAAAGCTATGGCATTAAAGAAAAAGGGCTCAATAGCCTCATTAGAGCCTCGTTTGAAACTCTAGGACTTATCACCTTTTACACAGCTGGAGAAAAAGAGGTAAGAGCTTGGACAATCCCAAAAGGAGCTCCAGCTCCTGAGGCTGCAGGAAAAATTCACACCGATATCCAAAAAGGCTTTATTAGAGCAGAAGTTGTTTCCTACGGTGATTTTATGACATACAACGGACGCAATGGCGCAAAAGAAGCAGGGAAAGCGCGCATCGAAGGAAAAACCTACGTCGTTCAAGATGATGACATCATCTTATTTTTTCATAACTAACTAGATTTTCTCTCCAATTAGAGGTTGTCTAAATAGAAAAAATTTTACTTTAGGCATATTGTGATAAACATATGTTACGAACACTCACTTTATCAAGCAGGATTTGTTATAGGCGCTGCTACTGCAGCATGCTGGAACGTAGCTCCAGCTGGAATACGTAGAGAAATAACTATGCTTTCATTTTTAGCAGAAGAAAATTTTGTCTATTATTGCGCTGATGATTCGACATATTCAAATAGAATTGCTAATAAGTTCACTATAGTGGGCGGATTTCTCGTGGGATTGGCATCATTTCATCTAACTATCCGGGTTGCAAAAACAACATTTCAAGCGGTGATTAATGATGGTATTTAGTATTAAAGATGTCTAATATACTAAATGATGGTGCCGTTTCTGGCACCAAGTTGTAGATAAAGCTTAAAGAGCTGCCTGATAGCCGTCTTCATAACCTATTTTGTACCCACCTTTATATCCTTTATCATACCCTTCTTTATACCCCTTGTCATATCCATCTTTATGAGCATCATCAAAGATTTGAACGAGGCATTCTGCCGGGTGCATCCAAATAGCAAAAAGGACTTGTCCTGTTCTTGTATTGTAGAGCAAATGGGTGCATTGTGTTAAGATTTCGGCATTGGTAGCATTTTCAAGATTCACTTCTAAATTTTCATACTTTGCATAGACTTCAATTTCTGAACCTAAAAACCAATCATCTGGAACGCATTCGTAATTTTTAGGAACAAGTTCAACATTATTCCACCACTCTGAGGGTGTTCTCCATCTTGTAGAAAAGCCAACAACCTTTAAACAAGCACCATTAGAAAGGACATAATACCCCTCTTTGCTTTCTAAAATAACTTTCGATGAAAGCATCTCGACTGTTTCTGGCGCCCCTCCATATCCGAGAGAGAAACTAAAAACTGCACTTAAAATCAGTAGTAAATTTTTCATATAAGCCTTTTTAATTAAAATAGTCAGGAAAGATTAGAGTAAAATAACTCTTTTTTCTATCAGAATCTTATGATAACTTGGACGAGAAAGCTTTATATTCGTAGTCATGGCAGAAAAAACAGAAAAAGCGACCCCGAAGAAACTTCGGGACGCTAGAAAAAAAGGACAGGTTGCTAAGTCTCAGGATTTCCCTGCCGCTTTTACTTTTATTGTTTCTATTTCAGCAGCACTAGCTCTTTCTCTACAAATTTATGAAACGATAGCAAGTTATACAATTGCCCTATTTAAAAGTGTTCCGGCTGCAGGAGATTTGGAAAATCGAATCGGTAGTCTTATGACTTCTGCAATACAAGTCATATTTTCTACATCTGTTCCCCTTATGGCTCTTGTTGCCCTTATAGGCATAATTGTTAACTTCTTAATTATAGGTCCTCTTTTCTCACTTGAATCAATGAAACCTGATATTAAAAGACTCAATCCTGTAAGCAACTTAAAAAATATTTTCAAACTTAAAACATTTGTAGAGCTTTTAAAGTCTATTTTTAAAATTTCAGGAGCTCTCATACTTATCTACACGGTTGTGCAAGATAGCCTTCCAGATATTATTGCTACTTGCGGACAACCAATCCTTGTGAGTACAATAGTCTTTGCTAAATTCTTAAAGCAAGTTGTGTTAAGAGTTGGTCTTTTTTTCATTGTCATTGCGGTATTTGATCTTGTATTTCAGAAGAAAAATTTCCAAAAAGAGATGAAAATGGAGAAATTTGAGGTAAAACAAGAGTACAAAGACTCTGAAGGTGACCCTCATATCAAGGGTAAACGGAGACAAATCGCCCAAGAAATTGCCTACCAAGATGGCCCGGGGTCTGCAAAAAGAGCAAAAGCTATTATTACAAACCCGACTCATATTGCTGTAGCTATAGAATATAATGCTGTCGAGGAACCTGCTCCTAAAATTGTTACAATGGGAGCTGATCTCGTTGCAGAGCAAATTATAAAAGTAGGACTGGATAATAATGTTCCAATTATGAGAAATGTGGATTTAGCACAGACGCTTTACTACAAATCTGTTATTGGTGGGTATGTTCCGGAAGAGACTTATAGCGCGATATCGGAAATATTAAAATGGGTAGCAAAACTCGAAGAAGAAAAAGAAGAAGAAAGTATATTGGAGCTTTTTAATAAATGAATAAACTTCTACAGAAATTCACAAGCTTTCTTGGCGGCTCAAGAGTGCTTAACACGATCAACCAGTCAAGCGATATTGTCCTTGCTATGTTCGTCATCATCATTATTATGATGATCGTCGTTCCTGTTCCGCCATCGATTATTGACGGATTTATTGCGATTAATCTAACAGTCTCTCTCTCTCTTTTGATGGTTGCCCTCTACATTTCTAAAGCAGTTCACCTCTCTGTTTTCCCCTCAATTCTTTTGATTACAACACTATTTCGACTTGGTATTGAAATTTCCGCTACAAAAAGAATTCTTCTTTACGCAAACGCTGGAGAAATCATTTATGCGTTTGGTAATGTTGTTGTTGCAGGCAGCTTTGTAGTCGGTGGTGTAGTTTTCTTAATTATTACAATTGTTCAGTTTATAGTCGTTACAAAGGGTGCTGAGAGGGTTGCTGAAGTAGCTGCCCGTTTTACACTCGATGCTATGCCAGGTAAACAAATGAGTATTGATGCCGACATGCGTTCTGGGATCATTGATGCAAACCAAGCAAGACAGCTCAGACTTGCCCTCCAAAAAGAGAGCCAACTCTACGGGGCGATGGATGGAGCGATGAAGTTCGTCAAAGGAGACGTCATTGCAGGTATTGTGATTGCTGTCATTAACATCGTTGGTGGTTTAGTTATAGGGATGATGATGCATGGCATGTCAGCAATGCAAGCTGCTAAAACTTATACACTTTTATCGATTGGTAGCGGTCTTGTATCGCAAGTTCCATCTCTACTTATTTCACTTACCGCAGGTATTGTTACAACGCGTGTTTCAAGTGATAAAGAGGACGCAAATCTTGGTAGAGATATCTCTTTGCAAATTCTTGCCCAGCCTAAAGCAATTTTAATTGCATCTGGAATCACCTTTCTTTTAGCTCTCGTTAAATCATTTCCCACAGCTCTATTTTTAACTATTTCGGCAACTCTTGCAGGTCTTGGAATAAACGGTATTTTTAAACAACGTAAACAAGCTGCCGCTGTTGCTGCTGGTGGAAAGTCTGCAGTGATTGAAACAGGAGCTGATGGAAGCGCTGTAATTAGAGGTGGCGGGGATGATTATGCCCTCACCCTCCCTGTTATTTTGGAAGTAGGATCGTATCTTGCAGATTTAATTAAAAAAGACCGAGAAGGCGGCAAATTTATTGAAGATAAAATTCCAAAAATGCGGTTTGCACTCTATCAAGATTTGGGTGTCCGTTTTCCTGGTGTCCATGTAAGAACAGATGCACCTCAACTAGACGCTGATGATTACTGCATCTATTTAAACGAAGTGCCTTTAACTCGCGGCCGAATCATCAGAGACCACGTTTTAACTAATGAAACAGAAGAGAATTTAAGAAGATACAATATACCGTCAACTCAAACAAAAAATATCATGAGCCAAGCCTCATTTTGGGTCGATAAAAAATATAAAAACATCTTAGACAAGTCTAATATTAAATATTGGGAGCCCCTCGATGTTGTTATTCTACATCTCTCCTACTTTTACAGGCAATACGCGAGTGAATTTATTGGAATTCAAGAGGTTAGAGGAATTTTAGAGTTTATTGAAAAATCTTTCCCAGATCTTGTAAAAGAGGTAACAAGACTTGTTCCTCTGCAAAGACTTACTGAAATCTTCAAACGTCTCATCCAAGAACAAGTCTCTATCAAAGACTTAAGAACAATTTTAGAATCTTTAAGCGAGTGGGCTCAAACTGAAAAAGATACAGTTCTTCTCACAGAGTACATTAGGTCTTCTCTAAAAAGGTTTATTAGCTACAAATATTCAAAAGGGCAAACTGTCCTCCCTGTATATTTATTAGATCCTGAGATTGAAGATATTGTACGCGGAGCCATTAAGCAGACTTCAGCAGGCTCCTATCTTGGATTAGATCCTGATTCTGTACAACTTATACTTCAAGCTATTCGAAACACAGTCAAACCTACGCCACCGGGAGGTTTATCACCTCTTGTAATTACAGCAATGGATGTGCGCCGATTTGTTAGAAAGCTCATTGAGGGAGAATTCCCTGACTATGGGGTTATCTCTTACCAAGAAGTCGTCCCTGAAATTAGGATTCAGCCACTTGGCAGGATTCAGTTGACCTAAAACCCAAAAACTCTTGATGCTAAAGAAAAAAGGGCCCTTCAAATGTCTTCTCATGACTCTGTAAACCGAGTAGAATCAACCTCTTCATCTTCTGCTCGCCAATCTCAAATCCAAAAAATGAAAGCGGAAGGCAGAATTGAAGGGCTTGAAATTATGCAAAGCGAAATGGAAGATCTTGCTACTGAGCGGACAGAAAATGCCGTTTTCAATCCATTTGTTCAACTTAAGAGAGCTGAAACCCTTGAAAGCAGAGTAAAAAAACATGAGGTAAAACACTCTTCTCAGTCAGAGCAATCAGATCCAGATATTGCCCAAGTTGACGCAGTTGCAAAAGCAGCTGAGGAGTACCAAGGCAGAAACCCTGAGATGCAAAAAAGGGGGCTTTTAGGTCTAAAAAAAGCAATCTTAGAAGAAGATACCCCTGAACAAATTTTAGACAAAGTTTTAAGCACCTACCCAGACCACTATCTTGCAGATGAAGCGTTTGAATTCCTCGCACAAACAACTGATCCAACTACAAAAATAGGGACAAACCTTAGAAAAGCAAGAGAGCTTTTAAACGAAAGATTTGGAAGAGAAGTAAAAGCTGGACGCAATATCAATGAACAAGCAAAAGAGTTTTCAACACAAGGAATTGGAACTACTGGTTCCCTAAGAGATCTTTATAGAGACATTACAGGAAATCCTAGAGAGCCTCTATCTTTATTTGAAGAGCTCACAGAGGCTTTTACATTCGATAAAATGACAACTGTTTTGCAATTTATGCTTCATTCTCTAGGAAGTGACCTAAAATCAAAAGGGCCTTCAATTGCTCCAGCAGAGCTGCAGAGGCTTTTTACTGAAATTAGATCGATGCAAGCAATAGCCGGGGTCTACCGATTTTTCTTTCAACGTATGCTTCTTATTAAAGGTCAATTTGATCGTTATAATCTAAGCATGCCAAAAAATCTCTCCTTTGAACTGCTTGCCAAAATGTTTGTAAAATTAATTTCTGAAAAATATCCTTCCCCTGAAAAAATTTTAAAATTTTCTTCTCTTCTTGGAATTGCAGATGAAATTTCTGCACAAGTTATTATTTTTACACAATATCGAGATGCAATGCGAGGCGTATCACCAAGACTTTTTAAATCAGAAAAACACAGGCAAGATTTTCTCATGGTTTTAATTGAAACGATTAGTGAACTCGATGATCTTCTCGATGAGGAGGAGGAAGAAGAGGAAAATCTAAAGAAAAAACAGGGATGGAATCAAGAGGATACAATTGAATGAAAAACTTTTCTGACCTTATCTTTGAGCTTGGAGAATACATAGGTGAAGACTTAAAAGCAGATGATCACAATGCATGCTGCCTTCAAATTAACCAAATACTAAAAGTCCAAATTGAACTCGACGCTCCGTCGGAAAGAATTCTTTTAATCTCTTTAATCACAGAATTACCACCTGGAAAATTCAGAGAAAACATTTTGAGGGATGGCCTAAAAGCAAATTATTTAGCCGAGGAAAAAATCGGAACTCTATCCTATCTTGAAAGAGAAAATTGCCTTGTTTTATTTCACTATATTTTTACCCCTTCTATCACAAAAGAGATTCTCCATGAGAATCTTATTAAATTTATTGAACGGGCAACAGCATGGTACAACGCAATAGAATCGGGCAGATCTTCTCCAGATAGTGGCGAAATTCCTCAAAGTTTTGAAAAAAAAGGATCTATATTTGGATTTAAGTAAAATTATAGAGACATCTCCTGCAAAAAATGGATGGGAGAAAATCGGGCTAACATCGCATCATGGAATTAATACTCCTCTATTTTCCTTGCGGACAAAAAATAGCTCTGGAATCGGAGAGTTTCTTGATCTTATTTCTCTAATTGATTTTTGCCACGAGGCTAGCTTTTCTATTATTCAACTTCTTCCCTTGAATGATACAGGGCTTGACCCAAGCCCCTACAACGCAATTTCCGCATTTGCATTAAATCCTATTTACATCTCTTTATACGCTCTTCCTTTTGTAGGAGAAGATGATTTAAAACCTTTTAAACAACTCGATAAGCTAAGTCAAATCCCTTATTATGAAGTTATTCAACTGAAATTAAGTTTTTTAAAAAACTACTTTCAGAACCACTTCTCCTCTTTAAAAGAGGATCTCTCTTTCAAAGCGTTTGTAGAAACAACTGATTGGTTAAAACCATACGCCCTCTTTAAAGTATTTAAAGAACGCTTCCAAAATAGATCATGGAATGAATGGCCAGAAGAGTATCAAAACCCATCAAAAGAGGCTCTCAAAGCTCTTTATGAAAAAGAGATGCCCTCAATGGAATTCTATTTTCTGTTGCAATATTTTGCTTTTAAGCAACTCAGGCGCGTTAAATCGTATGCAAATCAGAAGGGTGTCTTTCTAAAAGGGGATATTCCAATTTTAATTAGCCCAGATAGCTTAGATGTATGGCTATATAGAGACTACTTTAACTTAGATTTCTCTGCAGGAGCTCCGCCTGATATGTTTACACCTCTTGGACAAAACTGGGGATTTCCAACTTATCACTGGGATATTTTAAACCAAAACAACTTTGACTGGTGGAAAACAAGACTTACCATTGCAGCAGAATTTTACGACATTTTTCGAATCGACCATATCATCGGATTTTACCGAATTTGGGCAATAAAAAAGGGAAGCAAAGCAACTGAAGGCTCTTTTTTCCCTCCAAATGAAGCAGATGCATTGGCTCAAGGCGAATTTCTTCTATCTAAACTCCTCTCTTTTACAAGTATGTTCCCCATCGGCGAGGATTTAGGTCTTTTTATTGATCACATCCGAAGATCGCTTGCAAGACTTGCTATTCCAGGTACAATAATCCCAAGATGGGAAAGATATTACGACTCAGATAGCTCTTTCATCGCCTACAAAGACTACCCCCCTCTTAGTTTAACAACCCTTTCGACGCATGATACAGAAACACTTGCACAATGGTGGTCTTTATTTCCAGCTGATGCAAAACAATTCGCACAAAACTTCAACCTCCCCTATGAAGAGAGCCTCTCCCCTACACTAAGACTTCGTATCTTGCAAGACGCCCATAAATCAAGTTCTTACTTCCACATAAATCTCCTAGGAGAATACCTAGCTCTAGATCCCCTTTATGTCCATAAAGACCCTAAAGAAGAACGCATCAATATTCCTGGCACCCTACTCTCATCGAATTGGTGCATGAGATATGTCCCCACCCTAGAGACTCTCCTCTCTGACTTTTCTCTCATTCAAAAAATGAAATCTCTTTCATAATAAATTGCATCATAAATAGAGACCCTTTTTGATTTTTTCAAAAATATACTCTTTTCTGGTTCACAAGAAAATGAGTGCGGTATCTCAGGCTTTCTGAAAAATTTGCTTTTTTTACAAAAGTTAATTTTTAAACAGCCTCTAAGAAGCTATCCTAAAATTGATCGAAAAAAAATTATGATTTTATGGTATAGTTGTCTCTATCGTGAAAAAACTTATTTTATCTACTATTTTTTTCTTTTTTCCTCTTATGGCAGATTTATATGAGGAGAGAGTCGACGTACTTTATAGCAGTCTAGATCCTAATTCATTAACCGAATTATTTGCATTTTACAATTTATATCCAGAAACAATATCTGGCAAAAAAGCCTATCAAAGAGCTTGGGATCTAATTAATTTGCACAGGAATGAATCGATTAGACCCCTACACATTAAAGAATTTACTCTAGATATTAAACCGATTATATCTCTTGTCACAAGAGAGTCTTATGAAGAGTCTATTCTCTTAACTGAAAAAGAGTTACAAGCAATTGATCCTCTAACATCTCATTTAAAAAATAAAGAACTAAAAGGACACCATACCTTTGAAACAGATGTAATTGTGCAGTTGCCGAGTGAAGAAGTCGATTTAGCAAGAGCTATTTTTCTCTACCAATTTGGAAAAGATGATCCCTTAAAAATACGATCGTATGAAGCCTATCTTGATATGATGGCAATCCAAATTCTTGCAAGACTTCCAAAAAATTATACAGACCTTCAAGCGTTAGAAGCAATCAATCACTTTGTCTTTCATGAAATGCGCTATAGATTTCCGCCGCACTCGATGTGGACAGAAGATGTTGATCTCTACACCTTCCTCCCCTCCGTCTTAGATAGCCGCCACGGGGTCTGTTTGGGCGTTTCTATTCTCTACTTAAGCCTATCTCAAAGAATTGGCCTCCCCTTAGAAATCATCACACCTCCTGGTCATATTTACCTCTCCTATCAAAAAGATGGTAGAGAAATCAATATTGAAACAACTGCTCGGGGCCTCAATATTCCAACAGAGATGTATCTTGGAATCAACAATAAAACTTTGAAAAGACACGAACTAAAAAATGTAGTTGGCTTAAATTTTATGAATGCGGCAGCAACTGCTTGGCATCATCACGACTATAAACTAGCCCTTTCCTTTTATGAAAAAGCCTCTCTTTTTCTTCCTAATTACCCACTTCTCATGCTATTTACAGCCTACAATCACCTCCTTGATGGAAATATCGAAAAGGGAAAAGCTTTATTAGAAAAAATGAAAGATCACCCTGTGCAAGAATCGCTTTATCAAGATACAATTGCAGAAGATTACTTACTCGGAAACGTCTCTATTGAGGGTATCAAAGCAGTCTTTGAAGAAGTTGATGAAACAAGAGACTCCATCTTAGAAAAACAAGCAAAAATCAAAAAGATCGTTGCAACCCACCCGAAATTTCGAGAAGGCATCTTTCATCTCGCGATCACATGGCTACAACTAGGCCGAAATAAAGAAGCAATTGAGTCTCTCAAACAATACCACACATTAGATCCAACAAACCCTACCGTAGAATACTATCTATCTGCCCTCTCACTCCAGCGCTGGTCTTACAAAGATGCAATCAAACACTTAGACTTTTGCAAGCTTATCCTGAAAAAGCACGATCATCACCCAAAACTTATCTCACATCTTGAAAAAGACCTTAGACAAAACGCGCCAACTCATCTTCTCTAAGAAACTGTACTAAAACCATGATTAGGATGCTTTGCTCCGATAAATTGCATATTTTGACTTATGCAACTATTTCGACGATTTTTTCTTCCTGAAGATAGGGGCTCTGTTTCCTAATTCAAAAAGGTCTGCAAGTAGCGTGATTTTGGAATAAAATCACGCCTCCTCTTCATAATTAGATGATTTATTTTGAATATCTTAATTTATTCATTTTGTTTAATATTAAAGA
>VGMD01000019.1 GCA_016866545.1 Chlamydiota bacterium
AACAAATCACTTAGGTGCAATACGATATTTTCTTAGCCACTATAACTTGTGGGCATATCAAACGTTTTGCGAAAAATTTCAACTTGTCGATTGTCTAATCTTATAGCCTAACCTTAATTCCACCGCCAA
The DNA here is from genome assembly GCA_016866545.1 of Chlamydiota bacterium. Classification (GTDB taxonomy): domain Bacteria; phylum Chlamydiota; class Chlamydiia; order Chlamydiales; family 2-12-FULL-49-11; genus VGMD01. The sequence goes on from VGMD01000019.1 coordinate 130, forward strand.
TAATAGCAATTGTATTATTTGATGTATGAACAAGATTACGCCACTTTAAATCTCCCACACCTGTTTTATTAATTAATGTCTTTAATTGTTCAATATGAGCTTTAGATATAACAAGATCTTTTCCTTGTTTTCCTTCTATGTATCGACCTATCGAAAGCTCTCTTAAACTAGATAAGTGATAATGTGATTTTGGAATTTCATAAAAAATTTGGTCAGGAACTTCTAATAAATCTAATTTGTAGTCCTCTATGCATGCACGTAATATTTTCCCTCCTTCAATTCTAGTTTTTCCTATTTTAATTATATAATTTGGTAACCAAGGAAATATAGCTGCTGCTCCTTCGTAGGATGAGGCTCTAAAATCAATCCATTTTCGCTCCTTATTTTTCTTATCCATGACCTTTACAACTTCATCTATATGCTGAGTCACTATTTGCATAAGCTTAGAAGGGACCCTCCAATGGATTTTTATCTCCTTTTTGAACATTTAAAGAAGAAAAACAACGTCGAGACACTAAATTAGTTTTATCATATATATTTAAACCTAATCTTTTTTGATTAAAAATTGTCACTCTTATTGGTACGCTAGATAAATAGATCGATTGATTTCTTGCTACTAACATAAAAACTTTTCCTTTGTAAAAAATATGATCAAAAAATTAGAAATTTATAGTGATTTAAATCTGATTTGATAAATTTTACACAGCATGTGTTCTTCATTTTTATCACGATTTGGTCGCCGATGAACGAGACCGTTTGGTTTCAAACCGTTGATGGAAGCGTGTGAAAAGCAAGGTGTAGGGGCAGAGTAAAATTATCAATGCAGATTTAAATCACTATAATCTAATTTTGTTTTTTAAATGCTCAATGTAATTTTAAAAAAAGAAGGAATGCTTGGGCGGTTAACACCCAAAAAAGAAATCTGTAGAAACTATAAATAAATTTCTATTCATTAACGAAATTGTACGAGATTTTGCTTTTAATTTCTATGAAATAAAAAGGTAGAGGAGTTTTAAGCCGCTCTACCCAAACCAAGAAAAATTTAGATATTGATTTCAGCTTTTTTCTTTTTAATAAAAGCTACGACATCTCCTACCGTTTGAAGAGTCGCTGCTTCTTGCTCTGAAATTTCTAAATCTAGTCTCTCTTCAAACGTCATGATGAGCTCTGTCTGATCAAGAGAGTCAGCATTCAAATCTTCTACGAAAGATTTCTCTTGCGTAACTTCCTCAGGATCTACTCCGAGTTGTTCTACAACAATATCTATTACTTCTTTTTCTATTTCGTCCATACTTAATTTATCCTATATGGTTTTTGTTAATAACTTATGCCTTATGCAGTCATCCCGCCATCAACAGCTATTACTTGCCCTGTAACATACCGAGACTCGTCTCCAGCCAAAAATAGCGCTGCATAGGCTATATCTTCGGACATGCCAAATTTTCCCATTGGCACATCCTTAAGTAAAGATTCTTTTTGTGTATCTGTTAGCTCATTTAACATGTCCGTTGCAATACCGCCAGGGGCTATGCAATTTACTGTAATATTTCTAGAAGCAACCTCTTTTGCAAGAGACTTTGTAAATCCTATCATTCCAGCCTTTGAAGCAGCATAGTTTACTTGTCCCGGATTGCCTTTTATTCCTACAACGGATGAAATATTTATAATGCTTCCCGCACGTTGTTTAATCATAGTCCTTACAAATGAAGAAGACATATTGTACACAGATTTTAAATTTGTATCGATAACAGTGTCCCAATCCTCTTCTTTCATTTTCATTAAAAGGCCATCTCTTGTGACTCCGGCATTATTAATAAGAACATCAATTTTTTCAGCTTTTTTTAAAAAAACTTCTGAAAAATTTTCAACTTCCCCTTTATGTGAGACATCAACTTTAAAAAATTCAATTTTTTGATGAGGATCTATTTTAAACTGACTTAAGCTTAAAACAGCCTCTTTTCCTTTTTCATCGTTTGTTCCAATAATATAGACATGAGCACCCTCTTTAACAAAAACCTCAGCAATCCCCCGGCCGATACCCCTCGTTCCCCCAGTAATAACTACATGTTTATTAACAAGTCGCTGCATGAACACTCTCCAAATCACTTATTTTTTCTACGCTAATTGTTGGGGCTGTCACCCCAATTTTACGATTCATTGCTACTAACTGTGAGGGCCCGATTTCATAAAAATGAGAGGCCTCTTTTTTCACCATTGCTTCAACACATTTCATCCATTTAGTTGGCGATGCTACCTGCTCAATTAATGATGTTTTTATCTCCTCAATAGTTTCTACAAAATCACCAACTACATTCATTGCTAAAAAAATATCGCTTTTTTGAAAACTCATCTCCTCAATTAAGGAAGTCAAATTCTCTTTTGCACTGTTCATAAGCGGGCTATGAAATGCTCCAGAAACTGGTATAGGAATAATTTTTTTCGCCCCTCTCTCCTTTAATTCATAGGTAATACTATCAATATTTTCCTTAAGACATGCAACAACAATTTGACCAGGAGAGTTCACGTTTGCAATCCAGGCATGAGTTTTAGCAATTTCCTGTTCTTCTAAACCCATAACTACAAGCATAGATCCCGGATATTTTTCACACGCCTCTTGCATGTATCTACCCCTTGCTGCCACAAGCTTTAAACAAGAGGCAAAACCGAGTTTTAAGGAAGCAAAAAGCGCTGTATACTCACCTAAACTAAGCCCACCAGTCATTTGGGCCTTTAAATCTGGAAACTGCTTTTTCATTACAGCTAAAATAGCAGCACTCGTTACAAAAATTGCAGGCTGACTATATTTTGTCTCTGTAAGCTTTTCCATAGGCCCGTCAAAAATAATTTTCGATAAAGAAAGAGATAGAAGATCATCAGCCTCCTGAAAGACCTCTTTTGCCTCTAAAAATGAGTCATAAAAATCTCTACCCATGCCAGGACGTTGGGCGCCTTGACCAGGAAATATAAACGCATTCTTACGAAGAAGTGCCATTTTTAAAATCTCCTTCTACAGTTAAAATCAGAGAACCCCATGTTAATCCTGCACCGAAAGCAACTAAGAGGAGGTTATCTTTATTTTTTATCTTATGTTCAACACTTATTTGTTCGAGCGCAAGGCCAATAGAAGATGCTGAAGTGTTTCCATAGTGTTTTACAACATTTACTACGCGCTCTTGTGGTATTTGACATCTTTTTGCAATTGCGTCTATGATTCTAGTATTTGCTTGATGAGGAACTAGATAGGCAATATCTAACGGATCAAGCTTTGCATCGTTTATACAAGAAACAGCGGCTAACTCCATTCTACGAACAGCGTGGCGAAAAACTTCTTTTCCATCCATTTTTAAATAGTGCATTCTTTCATTCACTGTTTCAGTTGTCGCAGGATTTCTACAACCCCCTCCAGGTAAATAAAGAAGGCCACTTTGCCCCCCATCAGCTCCCAAAGAAATTGTCCCAATTTCTAATCCTGGTCCCTCCCCCCTAATTAAACAGGCGGCTGCCCCATCCCCAAAAAGAATACAAGTATTTCGATCTTTATAATCAGTGATAGATGAAAGTTTCTCAGAGGCTACTATTAAAATATTTTTATACATCCCTGAAAGAATAAAAGATTTTCCGATTGACAGAGCGTAAATCATACCTGTGCATGCAGCCTGGATATCGAAAGCTGCCGCATTTTTTGCTCCAATTTGAGCCTGAATTAAACAGGCTGTACTTGGAAAAGTATAATCAGGGGATAAAGTCGCTACAATAATTAAATCGACATCAGATGGGTCTAATTTAGCTCTTTCTAGAGCTATTTTAGCAGCCTTAGCTCCCATATCAGAGGTGTACTCCCCCTCATCTGCTATATGACGCTCTTTCATTCCTGTTCTGAGGAGAATCCATTCATCAGAAGTGTCAACTAATTTTTCTAAATCTTGATTCGTAAGAATCTTTTTAGGCAAATAAGTTCCGAGAGTTGAAATATACGCTTTTTTACCTGTCATATAATCTATTCCGCTCGTGACTTAAAAATTAATTCTTTCATCACATAACCCCTATCTTTAAATTTACTGCAAGCTTACTTAAGCTATCTATATGGCATCTTTAACAAAGCACCCTAGTATTAACTCTGAGTATCGATTTAGCTTAACTTAAATAAAAAGGATTTAGCTTCAAAAATTCCCTATTATTGAATTACTATCGTTATATATTTTACCGCAGAGGTTTTATTAAACCTAGTGCTTTTTATCTTTAATTTGTCTAAAATCACGAAAATATGACGTACCCTCTCGCGCTTCAAAAATTAATTTCCTTTCTAAGAAAATTTCCCGGAGTAGGAAAAAAGAGTGCAGAAAGGTTTGCTTTTCAACTAATTTCTTGGAAAGAGTCAGACCTTTTAGGGTTTTCAAACCTTCTTAGCCAAATAAAAAAAGATTTACTTACATGTAATACGTGTAAAGCTTTATTTGAAAAAGAAAAATGCCCTTTTTGTGACGTTGAGAAAAGAGATTTTAATCTCCTTTGTGTCGTAGCATCAGCTAAAGATATTTTTACAATTGAATCGACAGGCATTTATAATGGCCTATACCACGTAATTCCAGGCCTTTTATCTCCTGTTGAAAGATTCGGGCCAAGCGAGCTCCAATTTTCAGAGTTAAAAGAGAGACTTTTCAACATCCATGCAAAAGAAGTTATCCTTGCTCTTGATTCAACTATAGAAGGCGACGCAACAGCTCTTTTTCTAAAAAAAGAGCTTAACAAAGAAGGTATTAGCGTTTCGAGACTTGCTATGGGGATGCCACTTGGAAGCAGCCTTGATTTCTTAGATGAAGGCACTTTGTCAAAAGCTTTTTCATCAAGACTCCCAGTTTAATCTTCATTAAATCTTTATTTCATGATAAGCTATTTCTATAAAAACTAAAAGGCGCCCTATGGAAGTTTCATTTTGTTTTCCTAAATCAGATTTTTCTTCAGGAATGTTCGAATTTCCTATCTTGCGTGAATCTTTAGGGAAATTCGAACTAACTATCTTTACAATCGGAAGCGTAGCGCTCTATCCTGTAATAGGAGCGATCACAATTATAGCCGAAATCTATCTTTCCTTAAACTCCCTTTACCACTCTCTCAAAGTCAAAAAACATAAAAAGCCGATACCTACCCATTCAACACCCCTAGTAATTTTACGCGATAAAAGAATCGCCAAGCTTGAGAGTCGTGAAAACGATATTCCCCGGCAAGTAAAAGAAATGATTCCTTCCCTAAAAAAAGAACTACTAGAAAACTATGAAAGAATTAAGGAAACGGACTTTGATGCAGCAATAACTAAAGGAAAACTTCAAAGAAGACTCACCCCACTAATTTTATATAATAAAATAATTGGTGAAAAAGAGTCTTACACCACTGACATTTCTGAAACCCTCTCGAAAAGACATGCATTTGCAAAACTACGCCACCAAATCGCAATCAAAGTAAATATGCACTACATGAAAAATCTTTCTAAAATCCTAATTCCTGTCATCGGTCTTTACTGGCTTTTAAAATCAAAAGAGACTACTCGGGAGTTTTTTGAAAAAAATTCAAACAAAACCCTTATTATAGAATACAACAAAATGATGCAAGAGACAAGTTGGCTTAAACCCTACTAAGCAGAATCAGAAAGGCTATGTTTTTTGTTTTTAAAAAAACTCATGTTGTGTTAGATTTTTTGGTGTTATGAAAACTCTTTTTGTATTTGCTTTTTCTCTGCTTTCCATCTTTGGAGCAACCCCGCCGCTAGCTGAACCTTACGAAGGTTTGCCAGTTCGAAAAATTAATATCACTGTTGAAAACCAATCCCCTGATGAAGTCGATGAAGAGGCTTCAGTCATCTATAAGATGCAAACAAAAATGGGTGATCCATTTGATCAAGAATTATTCGACAAAGACCTTAAAGTTCTTTCTGATGAGTATGAGTGGGTAGAGCCAGGGATAAAAGTTGAAAACGAGCAAGTGATCATCTCAATCTCGCTAAAGAAAAGACCAATTATCACAAGTTTTATCATTGAAGGATCAACTTTTAAAGATAAAAAAATCTTAAGCGAAGCAGATCTTTCAAAAGGGATGTCTTACAATAGAGAAGAATTCTATAAATCAATTGAAAAAATTAGAGATTTTTTAGTCAAAAAGGGGTTTTTTAAAGCAGAAGTCTCTTATAAAGTAGAAAACACCCCAAACAACAATGAAATAACAATTCACATCACAATTAATGAAGGTCCTTCAGGAAGAATTAACCAAATTCTTTTTGAAAATTTCACAAAAGAAGAAGAAAAAGAGATCTTAGAATTAATTAGAGTTCGTAAATTTAATGTTTTAACAAGCTGGCTAACTGGGTCTGGAACAATTAGAGAAGAAGAACTTGATCCAGATATTCAGACAATTGTGCATCATATGCAAAATCACGGTTACGTTGATGCTCATGTTACAATGAAACTTGAAGATTTACCAAATCATAAGCTCGCACTTGTCTTTGTTCTAAGTCGCGGACCCAAGTATTTTATACACAACATCACCTTTTCAGGCTCTACTCTTAAAGTTGAAGAAGAGTTAAAAAAAGCATCTCTTCTCCAACCCGGAGAAACTTTTTCTATTGATAAAATTAGAGAAGCCGGAGAAAAAATTAGAGAAATCTATACAGGCGAAGGATATCTCCACACAAGTGTTGATTATAGACTTGACTTACTCTCAGACTCACCTGAATATGATGTCCATTTTACTATAGAAGAGTCTCAAAAATACAGAGTCGGTCTTGTTATGGTCTCTGGAAATTATTGCACAACGAAAAATGTTGTTTATAACAACATAGATATCGAGCCGGGTGAAGTTTTTGATTCTAGAAAACTAAAGTCTACACAAGACAGATTGCAGTCTACTGGTTATTTCAAAAATGTAAACGTCTATCCAATAAAGTCGGAGGAACATCAGTATGGTGCATCCGAGTATTGTGATGTGATGGTTGAAGTGAATGAAGCGCAAACAGGGAACGCAAGTCTTTTTGCTGGATTCAGCTCAACAGACAACGTATTTGGTGGTATTGATTTAACAGAAAACAATTTTAGTATTGCAGGCTTTAGAAATGTTTGGTTTAAAGGCCCTTCTGCTTTTAGAGGAGGAGGGCAGTACCTCCAAGTAAAAGGTTCTATTGGAGTAAAAGAAAGTGACGTAAATATTTCTTGGCTTGATCCTTACTTTAATGACTCTCTTTGGAGATTTGGGGTAGATTTAACATATAGCAGAAGCACTATATTGTCTGATGATTACGCTTTAACATCATTTGGATCTACTTTAAATACATCATATCCTGTCTCTTCTTACTTGACATATGGCTTTCGCTTTAGAGTAAAAGACAACATTACATCTGTGAGAAAAAAAGAAGAGAGTGTTAACCCTCTTGAATATGAACAAAGAAAAAATAATGGTGTTGTTTCAGCCCTTGCTTCAACAATAAGCTTTGATACAACAGACAATATCTTTAAACCGCATAGAGGTTTTAGATCAAATTTTGAAACAGAACTTGGCGGTCTTGTTAGAAGAACTGAAGGGTTTAATGACATTCCATTTGTACGTTTTGGTTATTTAAATGCGTATTACTATCCCGTGTGGAGAAAAGGGACTTTTAAGATCAGAGGCGACTTTAAGTTTACACAACCTCTTTCCGGTGGAAAAGGAGAAGATTTTCCTCTAGGAGAGCGATTCTTTCTCGGGGGTGAAGGAACTGTACGGGGTTATGCGCCCGGTAAAGTCGGAGATCTTTTTGAAAATACGAATGACCCTAAAGGTGGTATGTCCTCAGCGCTTCTCTCTTTTGAGTATCTACAAAACATTATTAAACCACTTGATCTATTTGCATTTATTGATGCAGGTTCAGTCGCTTTACAAGAATGGAGTATAAAAAATTCTGTTGCTACTTATGGAGTTGGTGCACGAGTAGATATAGGAAGACGCCTTCCATTTGTATTCGGCGTTGGTTTTCCCCTTGGATTAAGTAAAGAAGGGTATGCAAAATTTAAAGAAGAGCAAAGGGATCAACTTTTCTTCTTCAGTATGGCAGGTCAATTTTAATTGGAGATTTTTAACATGAAGAATTTAATAGCGGGATGTTGTTTAGCAGCTTTAGCTCCTTTTGCAACAATAAAAGCAGCTGACAAAGGGTTGCATATCGGAATTGTAAATTTCGGCAAGTGCATAGAGACTTCAAAATATGGACAATACGAGCAAAAACAATTTGAAACTATTCGTGGACAGATGCAAAAATCTATTCAAGATTTAGACGAACAGCTCAATGCTACAGCAACAAAACTACAAGATAAAGACTTTATTGATTCCTTAAGTCCTGAAGCTGAAAAGGAACTAAAAATCAAATTTCAAAATCTTGGCGAAGAATTAAATCGTTATCAATCGCAATATTATCAAATTATGCAGCAAGCTAATATGAAATTAATGCATACAGTCGCAGATCTTATTAACGAAGCCTCTGAGCAAGTTGCTAAAAAAGCCCACCTTTCTTTAGTTTTAAATAAAGATGCAGCTTTTCACTTTTCATCTGCATTAGATATTACTGACGAAGTAATTAAAGAAATGGATGGTAAGTTTGAAAAAGAGGGTAAATCTTTAGAAATTAATCAGCAAGTACCTAAAAAATAGTGGTTTAAAGATGTCTAAACGAACTTTGAAAGAGCTTTCAGAGCTTACCAAGTCCGATCTAATAGGCAATCCTGATTATATTATTCATGGGGTTGATGAGCTGCAAACAGCAACCCCTGAAGAGGTTTCTTTTTTTTCAAACATTAAGTATAAAGATCTTTTGAAAAAAACAAGAGCAGGCGCTGTTTGTGTTGATAGAAAAACTCTTTTAGAAGAGGGTAAAAATTATCTTGTTTCAGATAATCCATCGGAGACATTTCAAAAGCTTGTTACGCTCTTTTTAGCTAATGCAGAGAAAAGTGGATTTACGGGCATTCATCCGACAGCCGTTATTCATCCATCGGTAAAAATCGGAAATAACGTCCAAATAGGACCTCTTGTTGTGATAGATAGAGATTGTGTAATTGAAGATGGCACAACTATTTCCTCTCACGTCTCTATTTGCCCAAAAGTTTTTGTAGGAAGAGATTCTACTATTCACTCAAATGTATCTATCCGTGAAGGGACAATAATTGGCAATAGTGTCACTCTTCAACCAGGATCTGTCATTGGAGGGTGTGGATTTGGCTACATCACAAATGAGAAAGGAGAGCATACAAAGGTAAAACATTTTGGAATTGTGGTACTTGAGGATAATGTAGAAATAGGATCAAATACAACAATTGACCGAGCTAGGTTTAAAGAGACCCGAATTAAAAAAGGGTCTAAAATTGACAATTTAGTAATGATTGCCCACAACGCAACGATTGGAGAGAATAACCTAATTGTTGCACAAACTGGAGTTGCTGGCTCTGCAAAAACAGGAAAAAGAGTCATTTTAGCTGCCCAATCAGGCGTTGTAGGACATGTTGAAGTAACTGATGGTGTAGTTCTTATGGCAAGAGGCGCTTTTTCAAAAAACATTACAGAAAGTGGAGCCTATGGTGGCGCTCCCGCTACAGCAATTAAAGAATATCACGAACAAGTTATTCATGCTAAAAGACTTGCAAAATATGCTGCAAGAATTCAAGCTCTTGAAAAAAAAATAAATTCCCTAGTCGAAACCACTTGCTAACAACTAAAAGCAGCAATAGCGTAAAGGCAATATAGGGCAAAGAGGTTCCATGTATACAAGCTATTTTAAAGAGGCAAATGACCCTAGATTTCATATTGTTTCATCCCCTACACCAGACTGTTGGATTCATGCAGAAAATGCTACCCTTGACGACATTGAAAGGCTTTCAAAAGTTTTGAAAGTTGAATCCGAAGACATTAAAGATGCCCTTGACATGATGGAAATTGCTCGTATTGAGCGAATAGAAAAAGATAGCTTCGTTGTTTATGTCCGATTCCCCTATATGCAAGAAATCGGCGTGTATACGGCTACTTTAACTATTATTTTATCAAGTGAATATCTTGTAACAATTTGCCCCGCGACTTGTCATATTATTGAAAAGCTTCTATCTGAAAAGACAACTGTTGCTACAAATATGCGAGCAAAGCTTCTTATTCATATACTACTTCGAATAGTACAAGAGTACACAAAAGTAATTAGACGCATCAGAGCAGAAGTTATCAATCAAGAAAAGGATATCAGCACTGTAAGTGATAGAGAAATTACAGAACTCACAAGAAAAGAAGAGAATCTTAACCAGTGTCAAAACTCTCTACAGCCTTTAAAAGAAGTTATTGAGGAAATTTTATCTGGTAAGTTCACAATACTTTACGAAAAAGATCAAGATCTTTTGGAAGATTTACTTCTTGCGACAGAACAGGCAGAAGAGATGTGTAGACTAAGCCTTAGAATCATCTCTTCCCTAAGAAACTCTGTCCAAGTTATTATTACAAATCAATTCAATAAAACAATTAGACTTCTTACTGCCCTAACAATTATTCTGACATTTCCAACCGTTATCTCTTCTATTTATGGCATGAATATTCCACTTCCCTTTGAACGAAGCCCGAAAGCATTTTATTTCATTATGGGATTTGTCTTCCTTGTGATTACAGTTACACTCTATTTCTTTCGACGTCGCAAGTGGCTCTAATAAGTTAGATAAGAAGAATTGCTGGATTTGTAAGAAAAACTTTCAGTGTGTGCAAAAATTTTGCCCCTTCAGCTCCATCAATTACTCTATGATCCAAAGAGAGAGTTAAATGCATTACACTACCTGGAACAAGTTTTCCCCCTTCTACAACACCTTTTTCAAAAATACCACCCACAGCGAGAATAGCAGCTTGTGGGGGGTTTATCACTGCATCGAAAGATTTGATACCAAACATACCCAAATTAGAGACTGTAAAAGAGCCCCCCTGGTACTCTTCGGGCTTTAGGCTGTTTTCTTTAGCTCTAAGAGCAAGTCTTTTCGCCTCTTCAGAAAGAGTAAAAATATCTTTAAAATTCGCATGAAAAAGGATTGGCGTAATCAGCCCCTCAGGAATACTAACTGCAAGAGATATATCTATTGTTTTAAATCGAATGATAGTTTGATTTTCTGAATTAAACCCTGAATTAATTTCAGGATGTTTTTTTAAAGCAAGAGCTACTGCCCTCAAAACAAAATCATTATAGGTAACCTTAAGACCTGCCTCTTTAAGTTGAGCTCTAACATCAATCAATTTATCAACTCTTACTTCATCTGTGATATAATAGTGAGGAATTGATATTTTAGAAGCTTGTAGCCTCTCCCCTATGACTTTTCGAACAGGTGTTAATGCAATTTCTTCATAAGTTCCAGGAGGAAGTTGTCTCATCTCCTGATCTATTGAAAAAGGCCCCTTACTTTGGGCAAACTCTAAATCTTTTGCGATAATTCTCCCATTTGGTCCAGACCCTTTTACAGAAGCTAAATCAAGCCCTTTCTCTTTTGCTAATTTTTTTGCAAGGGGGGAGGCTGCAATTTTTTCAAACTCATCTCTTTCTTCAAATTCGTAATTAGTCCGTGGAGGCGCTGGTGCAAAAGCTGGTAAAGAAAATGCCATTGCAGTTTTTTGAACCTCTTTTTTCTCTATAACATTAGTTATTTCCTCTTTTTGGATCTCAGCTTTTTTTTCATAAAAGCTTATATCTTCCTCTTTTTTTTCTGTTATAAGAGCTAAAATTTCCCCGACGCCTACAATCTCACCTTCCTTATAAAAAAGCTTTCGAAGAAACCCTTTTTCAATTGAAGTAAACTCCATCGTAGATTTGTCCGTTGCTATTTCACAAAGAACTTCTTCTTCGTTTACATAATCGCCTTCATTTTTATGCCACATGACAATTTTTCCGTCCGTCATCGTAGGCGAAAGCTTAGGCATTGCAACTTCTATAATACTCATTTTCCCACCAAGACTTCTTCTAATGCTTTGATTATACGCTTTGTATTAGGTATTGTCCACTCTTCTAATGGCGGAGAATAAGGCAGTGGTGTCTCCATTTGGCAAACTCTTTGAATAGGAGCATCTAAATAATCAAAACAGTGCTCCATGATTTCTGTAGCGACCTCTGAAGCAATTCCTGCAAATTTATGCCCCTCTTCCACAACTACTGCTCTTCCTGTTTTTCTTACAGAAGATGCTATTAATCCCACATCTAATGGTTTAATTGTTCGTAAATCAATTACTTCTACTTGAATCCCGCGTTTTGCAAAAAAATCTGCAGCTTCAATACAAAAAAGCAACATTCGGCTATGAGAAATTAATGTGACATCACCTCCCTCTCGAAGAATTTTTCCCTTTCCGATAGGAACAAGAAACTCACTCGTCGGAATTACTTCTTTCATGCCATACATTAACTCATTTTCTAAAAAAAGAACTGGATTGTCATCGCGAATCGCTGCTTTCAAAAGCCCTTTAGCATCATATGCAGTTGAAGGAGCTACAACCTTTAAACCGGGAAAGTGTGCATATAAAGGCTCCACATTGTGAGAGTGTTGGCAAGAGACTCTTGCTGCAGCTCCATTTGGACCTCTAAACACAATAGGAACTTTTAATCTCCCTCCAGACATATAGTGAAGTTTACAAGCTCTGCTTGCAATTTGATCAAAAGCTACAAAAGAGAAATTAAAACTCATAAATTCAACAATCGGTCTTAAGCCTGTAATTGCAGCTCCAATCGCAATTCCTGAAAAACCTGATTCTGAAATAGGAGTGTCTATAACTCTTTTATCCCCCCATTTTTTCCAAAGCCCTTTAGTCACCTTGTAAGCGCCGTCATATTCAGCTACCTCTTCTCCTAAAATAAATACTCTCTCATCTCTTGTCATCTCTTCATCAATTGCTTGCCTTAGAGCTTCTCTAATATCTATTTCTTGGCTACTCAACTAAAACACCCTCTTCCAATGACGTTATTTCAGGAAACTTACTCTCATCTGCAAATTTCATTGTTTCCAAAATTTCATCTTTTTTCATTTTTTTTCTCTCTTCAAGCTCAGAGTCACTAATCCAGTTTTTCGCTTTTAAGTAATTTGCATAGATAAGAATTGGATCTTCTTCCATGATTTTTTGTAATTCTTCTTTTGTTCGATAGTTTGCTGCATCGGAAATAGAATGCCCTTTAAATCTGTATCCCACAGCTTCAATAATAACAGGTTCACCTGTCTTATTTATCCACTCATAAGCCTCTTTAAAAACAGCATAGCAGTCACAAAAATCCATTCCGTTGACTGTAAAAGATTTAATCCCATAAGACTTTGCTATATTTTCTCCTAAAGGGAGATTACAAAAGGCTCTATGAATCTGCGTCCCCATTCCAAGTTGATTATTTTCAATAACTATCATTAGTGGCAACTTCCACAACATAGCCATATTCATTGTTTCATGAAAAGTTCCTTGCGCAATTGAGCCGTCGCCACCAAAAGTAATTGCTATTTTTCCCTTCTCATTTTTGTATTTCAAACTAAACGCAAGACCTGCACCTAAAGCCCACTGGCCACCAACAATTCCATCGCCACCAAACATGTTTTCTGTATACATATGCATAGAACCGCCTCTACCTTTGGCGTTTCCATTAGCTTTTCCATACAACTCACACATCCCCTCTTTTGGTGTCATACCTAAAAGTAAAGCAAGGGCATGGCATCTATAAGTTGTTGCCCATAAGTGTCCTTTTTTACCAAGAGCTGATACTGCAGCAGTTTGAATTGCCTCTTGTCCTATATAGGCGTGATAAAAACCCCAAACTTTTCCTGCCTGATATGCTTGCTCCCCTCTTTGCTCAAAATTACGAATCAAAAGCATTTCATCTAAAACTTCTAAGGCTAAATCTTTTCCTAAATAACCAAAAACCTTTTCTGGATCTCCCTTTGAAAAATTGTAAGTAACAGAACAAGACATAAGTGAACCTATTTTATCCCATTTTTTAGATACCATCAAATAAGTTCTTTTGCTAATCTTTTTTTCTACAGTGCAAATTCCGTTATGCATAAAAGGTGTTATGAAAGCTCGTCCTATTTACTATGATACAGAAACTACAGGAGTAAAACCAGATAAGGATCGGATTACAGAAATTGCAGCATATGATCCTGTTCAAAATAAAACATTTTGTAAATTTGTAAACCCTGAAATACCAATTCCTCCCGAAGTCACTCAAATCACTGGAATTACAGATAATATGGTTAAAGACGCTCCTAATTTTTCAATTGTAGGGAAAGAATTTTTCGATTTTTGTAGCGGCAATGTTATTTTAATTGCTCACAATAATGACTCTTTTGATAAGCATTTCCTTGTTCATGAAGCAAAAAGATCTAGTCTGATTCTACCAAATTTTACGTATATAGATTCTCTTAAATGGGCTAGAAAGTATAGACCAGACCTTCCTAAACACCCCCTTCAATACCTCAGAGAAATTTATCAAATAGAAAAAAATCAAGCACATAGAGCTCTTGATGATGTGATTGTTCTTTATAAGGTTTTCTCCCAAATGATTGAAGATCTCCCAATAGAGGAAGTCTACAATCTAATTTATAATACCTCTTCAAATAACGATGTACGTCAAATGCCTTTTGGTAAATATAGAGGAGAACCATTAGAATCGATTCCTAAACACTATCTAAAATGGCTTGGTCAAAGCGGAGTATTTGATAAACCTGAAAATGAAACTCTTAAAGCGAGCTTGGAAAAACTAAACCTTATCTAAATAAGAGCTTTTTAGAAACTTAAGCATCGTCTATCTCTTCTTTAAAGTCATCTTCATTTAGAATAGATAAAATTACTTGCAAAGGGCATGATTACGAATTTCTGTAAATCCAACTCTTCTTACTTCTCCCAATGAGGTCTTTCGAACAAAGAAACAACCTCTCGTTTTATCAAGAGGTGCAAGTAAGGTAATCACTCTTCTTCAGAGCATAAAAAAAAGTAGACGCTAAATTTTCTATATTTTTATTTAGTTCATCTTTCACTATTCTTGGTCTAATATCTTCACTCACCACATAATGAATGTCTAAATTTTTGTCTCGTATTCCAATTTTTTCCACTTAAACAGATACTTCCTCTAACATGTCAAGTGATGAAGCTTCCCACATAGCTTTAAAAGCGCTACAATTTTTCAAAAGTTCATCCTTTGATCCTTCTCCAATTTTAATGCCTTTTTCTATGAAAATTATTTTGTCTACATGTTCTATTGTAGAGAGTCTATGCGCTACAATAATTTGAGTCATTTCACCTTGAAGTCCCCTGATTGCATTTTTAATTTTTTGTTCACTAACTGCATCTAAAGACGACGTTGCTTCATCTAATATCAAAATATTAGATTTTTTTAATAAAGCTCTTGCAACGGCTATTCTTTGCTGCTGTCCACCTGATAAGTTTTTTCCCATATCTGCAAGATGAGTTTCATATTTTAAGGGTAATTCATCAATGAATTCATGTGCGTGAGCTTTTATAGAGGCCTCTATAAGCTCTTTTTCAGAGACTTGTTTTCCGTAGACAATGTTGTCTTTAATTGTATCATTAAACAAAAATGGTTTCTGTGGCACATAAGAAATAAGAGATCTTAGAGATTTTTGTGTATATTTTTGCAAAGGTTTCCCATCAATTACTATCTGACCTTTAGAAACCTCATACAGTCTCGGAATAAGCTGTAATATTGTAGATTTTCCAGAACCCGTTGCTCCAACAATCGCTACACTTTCACCTTTTTTTACAGAAAAGCTAACCCCTTTTAATACCCACTCTTTTTCATATTTAAAAAAGACGTCGTTAAACACGATTTCATGATTAAAAGATTGAATTTCTATAGCATCTTTCTCATCTATAATTTCTGGTTGAATATGTAATACTTCAAAAAGCCTCTCTGCTGCAACAACCCCCCTTTGAACACATGCATTTTCATCTGCAAATTTTCGAATAGGCTCATAAAAAAGGTGTAAAAGACCGCAAAAAACAACTAGCTCAGGAAGTTCTATCTTCATTAGATAGAGCCCTATAAATAAAATCACAACTAAGCAAAATGTAGTTACAAAATGGAGAATAGGTCTTGTTAAAAGATCGTACCTGCTTGTTTTTTTCTCCAAAAACTCCATGTCATCATTTTGCTCTCTGTATTTTTTACAGGTATAATTTTCCATAGAGAAAATTTTTACTGTTTGAATTCCTGCTAAAAAGTCAATTAAGACAGAAGCAAATTTTTCCTGATTTTTTTGTAGAGTTCTTGTAATTTTTTTTACTCTTCTCGTAATGAGACGGACAGGAAAAACAATTAAAGGGACACCAACAAAAATAATTAAAGAGAGTTGCCAAGATAGATAAAAACAAAAAAAGAGGGTTGAAAGCACAGTAATTGGCGTCTGTAAATAATTAGTAATCCAAGAATTTATAGATAGAGCGATTTGACTTGCATCCCCAACAACCCTTGTTGAAAGAGCTCCAATGTTGTACTTTTGATAGAAAGTCATACTCAAATGCTGAATATGCTCAAAATACTTTTGCCTAAGATCTCTGCTGATTTTAATTGCTAAAATTCTTGTTGTGTATCGACTAAAAAAAAGAGATGTTGCTTTAAATAGAGCTACAAAAATAAGCGCTATTGCTACTTTTTGCAACTTATAATCACTAAATACAAAATAGGCTTTAATCTTATCTAAAAAAAGATGAATAGGATCATTGATTCCCCCTGAAACAGTGGGACTTGCACTATTAATAATGACACCAAGTGTGAGAAGTTCAAGTTGATTTGCAATAGTAACTGCAAAGAGTGCAAAAAAAGAATATATCAACCATTTATAATGCTTACCCGAACTAAACGCAGCTTTCAACAACATTTTCATGAGGAAGCAATCGTATCATATTGTCCCATTTCACGAAACTTTTGATAACGATTTTCTAAAAGCTCTCCTGAAGAAAAGCCTTTAAGCGCTGTTATTTTACTTAAAATAAAATTCTTTACAGAAGAAAATGTAGTAGGTGGATCTAGATGAGCGCCACCTTTTGGTTCTTTGATTACTTCATCTACTATGCCGTATTCAATTAAATCTTCTGCATGAATTTTTAACACCTCTGCAGCATGTGCATTCATTTTCGCATCTTTCCACAAAATTGATGCACAACCTTCAGGGGATATCACAGAGTAGTATGAATGTTCTAACATACCTATTGTATCACCAACCCCAATGCCTAAAGCACCTCCAGAACACCCTTCACCAATCAAAACACAAATGATCGGAACTCTAAGTTTAGCCATCTCTAACAAATTTGTCGCTATAGCAGAGCCTTGCCCCCTCTCTTCTGCAGCAAGACCTGGAAAAGCACCGGCTGTGTCTATCAAAGTAACAATCGGCAACTCAAATTTTTCCGCGAATTTCATTAATCTTAAAGCTTTTCGATACCCCTCTGGATGAGGCATGCCGAAATTTCTTTTCAACCGACTTTCTGTGCATTTTCCTTTTTCTTGCCCGATAATTACACATCTTTCACCTCCAATATACCCAACTCCTCCAATAATTGCACCGTCGTCACCGAAGAGACGATCGCCATGCATTTCAGTAAAATTGTCACATATATTTTTGATAAAATCACTTGCATGAGGCCTTTCAGGGTGCCTGCAAATCTGAACCCTTTCCCAAGCACTATACTCTTTTTGATCTAAAGGGGTAGCTGCCAAAGTTTTTGAATTTTGAGAGCTATTTGATTTAAAATTATTATTTGTCATCGCCTAAAAAATTCTCTTTTAACATAGGTAAAACAGCATCTTGCTTGCTCTTTACAATCTCTATGATTGTAGGCTTTGTAACGACAATTGAAAAAATTTCTTCTATATCGTTCATCTTCAGCCGCAAACATCCATCACTATTATAACAGCCAACGCTATTTTCTTCCTCGATTAAAAGATTTTTTTCAGGATCAAACCGACAAGGAACACCGTGAATTCCATATCCTTTAGCACTATCTGTGCAGTTTTCAAGCTCCCGCTCGAATGGAAGCCACCTAGTACCAAAGACTTCGATCATATGCGTCTTTCGGTTTTGAAAAAAATGCTCAACCCCTGGCTTATACACAGCAATTTTACTTCCTAGCATATATTTTCCAAGGGGCGTTAAGCTTCCAGATGGCGATGAAGAGTCAAGTCTGCCAGCACCCACCATATAAGTTTTCAAAAAAACTCTTTCATTATTATCTAAATCTAAGTAATAAAAATCCATTGTGCATGCACTTAAATCAACAAGCAGGTAGAACTGTATCTGTTTATCAGTGCGAAAAACATTAAATTTATCTCCTGGATTGATATTCTGGGTCATGTAGTCAAGTCTATTATTCAAGCTCCTTGCGATGAAATGCCTTGAAGTCTGGTAATAGGTTGCATAATCAGCAATCCATGCGGGTCTTCCCTTTAACCACGAGACTCTACTAGAATAGGAAATTGTCTCAACAATCGGAAGCTTATCCATTCCTTTGGAAAAGAGTCGTCTAACCCGGTCTATTTCTTGGTTAGGCTTTTGTTTTAAAAGAGCCTCTTCATGATGAACCTTGGTCGGCTCAATAATAACTTTATCATTTTTATTAACAGGCAAAACTGGCAGAGTTTCCACAACAGCTTGTAAAGAACTCTGACTCTCATTTTTCTTGAAAGCTGACGCAACCATAATTCCAATAAAAAGCAAAACCGTACTAAAAATAAATATCCGACGAAAAGACAAACCAACACCCTTTTTTCTTTAGATAATAAAAGAGAGAAACCCGAAAATCAAATACTTTCTGTAAAAGACCACTGATATCTCATAGCGAGGTCATGAATTTCATAAGCAATTAAAAAATCTGCTCCCCAAAAAAAATCTCCTCCTGCAAGTGGAATTATGTGCATAGGAGCTTTTGCATTTGCTTGCATGCTAATTTTTTTATTACTTGAAACAAGATCTGTAAGCCCGCTTAATCCCTGATATCCCGAAAGCGCTCCTTTTTGATATCTTTTTCCATGAACTCTAATTTCATCTGCTTTAATAAAGAAAGCAAAAGCGAAAGGGTCTTCACCTTTTCCATTTTCAAAAGAGAGACTAAGAGAAATAGAGGATTGATTTTTCTGAGCGCTAAAATAAAGCCATGTTGAGCCAGATCCAAAAGATCTATCGCAAGCAATAAGTTTTGTCCATCCTGAAATTTGGTCTAAGGAGATCTCAACATCTGAAAAATCGCCTCCTTTCCTATAGATACCAAATCTTGAAGCCTCTCCTAGTGGAAAGTAATGTGGGCCCATTGAGACTACTTGAACAGGAGAAAAATCAATTGCGCCAAGACCTGTATGGTCTCCATTGAAAGTGATATCTATATT
The DNA here is from genome assembly GCA_016866545.1 of Chlamydiota bacterium. GTDB lineage: Bacteria > Chlamydiota > Chlamydiia > Chlamydiales > 2-12-FULL-49-11 > VGMD01. Next base: position 19,514 of record VGMD01000019.1, read on the forward strand.
TTCTAATTTGTGACTTATTATATCCATAGAGGCACTTAATGTTTGTGCCCCTACATTAACAGAACTGCTAATTTTTAACGAGAAGATGCAGCTAATTTTTTATTGATACTTTCAATAATATGACGCATCTTTTTACCCGCTGTAAATTTAACAGCTTGTCTTTGTGGTATTACAATCGCTACTGAAGCGTTTTTTGGATTTCTTCCAATTTTTTGCTTTCTTGTAACAACTTCAAAAACGCCAAAATCTCTAAATTCTAAACGATCACCTGTTGAAAGGCTCTCAGTGATTGCATCAAGAAATGACTGGACAATTACACGCACTTCATTTGGGTGGTGATTTGTTTTTGTCGCTATTTTAGATATCAGTTGTTTTTTTGTCCTAGTTGCCATATTGACTCCTTTTTACGATATGTTAAAAAAATTAAATAGTTTAATGCACATTCTTCTAGGTTGTTGATTTTCAGACAAGTTGTTTTTTTAAATTGTGAAAATTTTTCCTATTCCATTCTCTTTCATCCTATTAGAAACTGTATAGAACATTTTTTTCAAGAAAATAGTTAAAAAAGATTAAAATTTTAAACGAATTAATACCGATTTTTTCTTGCCAGCACTGACTACACAAAGATTTTCTTGAAGCAAAAAATCTTTTGTAATAACAAAATTTGGATCGGTAATTTTCTTTCCATTTAGGTAAGCTCCCTGATTTTGAATCAATCTTCTTACTTCACTTTTTGACTCAATTAAACCCGATCTGACAACAACATCGATGTATGGTTTACTTAAAACATCAGAAGACGAAAGCTCAATGTTCGGCATATTTTCTTGCATAGCAGTTAATCCCTCTTCACAAAAATTCATTTTTCCTGGGGATAGGGCATCAGTTGCTCCTAAAGCCTCTTTTAAACCTTTTTCGCCATGAACAAGTAAAGTAACTTCTTCCGCAAGTCTTTTCTGTGCTAAATTTGGAGTTTTTTCAATCTCTTTTACAATTAAATTAATCTCATCCATTTCAAGAAGGGTAAGCATTTGAAGCATTCTCTTAACGTCTTTATCAGGCACTCTGACTAAATATTGATACATTTCAAAAGGAGAGCACAACTCCTCTTTAAGCCAGATTGCACCTTTTTCACTTTTCCCAAATTTTTTTCCGTCTGATCTTACCAAAAGTGGAAACGTTAGGCCGTAAACCGTTTTTTTTGAAAGCCTTCTAGTCAAATCTATTCCTGCAACAATATTTCCATATTGGTCACTACCTCCAATTTGCAAATTCACTCCGTATTTTTCAAAGAGATAGTAAAAATCATACCCTTGCAATATTTGATAACTAAATTCTGTAAAACTCATCCCCTCTTCACTATTCACTCTATTTTTAACGCTCTCTTTTGCAAGCATCGTACCTAATCGAAACTGCTTACCTACATCTCGCAAGAATTCGATCATATTCATTTTCGAAAACCAGTCATAGTTATTTACGATCAAAGGAGCAGCAGTTGGGTGATTAAAATCCAAAAATTTTTTCAAAACTTGCGTCAGAGAATCGACATTTTTTTGAATCACTTCAGCCGACAATAACGGTCTTTCTAAATCCTTTCCTGAAGGATCTCCAATTAGACCTGTTGCCCCACCAACTAAAATAATTGGCCGGTGCCCTAATTTCTGTAACTTCATCGAAGCTAAAATGCCTACCCAGTTTCCTAAATGAGGACTTTCAGCTGTTGGATCTATTCCAAAATAAAATGAAAGAGGTGTTTTTAAAATAGTTTTTAAATCGTCACTTGTCGATTGCTCTATAAAACCTCTTTCTAAAAACCAATCAAAAACTGTTTCAGACATTTTTCGTACTCTCAATATCACGCTTAAGTTGTAGAGCGACTTTTGAAATTTTTTGGCTTATTTCCGCTGTATTTTTATTCTCATCAAAAAGAGAAATATTTTTACTCCGAAGGACAATTCTTTGAGGAGCATGTCTTGCAATCCACCGGTGTATTTCCATGTTTTTTCTCTCAAGAGCTTGCGTTGTAATTTTTTTTTCGAGCTCTAACAATCTTTTTCTTAATTTTTCTCGAGCTTTTTTTGTTTTTTCGCTCTCTTCAGCAATTTTTTTTTCAAGCGTCTGACTTCTTGCCATCTCTTCCCTCAACTAATTTCTATCCAGTTTAATCAAGCTTTCTTTTAGTTGCCATGAAAAATATCTTCTTACATAGTGAAAGAGTAAGTTTGAGGGGCCATGTCTAACGAAAAAGAGAAGCAATTAGTTGCTAAAGAAGCAGTTAAACTAGTTACAGAGGGGATGATAGTTGGCATTGGCTCTGGGTCTACTGCAGCAATTTTTATCGAAGAATTAAAAAAACATGTTTATAATAAAAACCTTAAGATCGCCTGTATCGCGACATCGCTTGCATCAAAATCACTTATTGAGAAGGCTATCCCTTTAATAGACGAATCTTTACAATCTCAAATTGACATCACTTTTGATGGAGCTGATCGCCTTGACCCCAAAACGCTTCATCTTATAAAAGGGGGCGGCGGCGCTCTTTTAAGAGAAAAACTTGTCGCTAAAAGTTCAAAAGAGAACGTTGTCTTAGTTGATAGCTCTAAACTCAGCTCCCCACTTGAGGGTTTTCCTCTTGCAATCGAAATTGTAAAATTTGGTTACGCAGCAACGATTGCCAGAATCGAACATCTTGGATACAAAGGGGTTTTAAGAAAAAAAGAGAATAGACCAGCTGAGTCAGATAACGGCAACTATATATTTGACATCACTTTTAATGAGGGGATAAAAAATCCCCTTAAAGACCACAATATACTCAAAAATACGCTCGGAGTTATTGAAACAGGCTTTTTTCTAGACACTGCAACAAAAGCTTATGTTGCCTACCCAAATGGAAAAATTGAAATTTTGGAGAAACCATGACAAATCTTATCTTTCCAGCTACATTTGATAAAATCATTCAAGCAAGCCAGTACACAGCGTTTATTTTATCTGCAAACGAAAAACAATTTGCTATTTACACAACACCCTCAACGGGTGAATATGTCCAAAGAGTTTTTACCGACAAACCATTTATAAGACCACAAACAATAGATCTTATAGGATCTATTCTCAGCGGACTTAATGTCATCCCCCTGCAGCTAATTATCCACGATGTCATAGATGCAATCTACCACTGCAAACTCTTTTTAGCAGAAGCATCCTCCGATCCACAAAAAATTCTTGAAATTGACACAAGACCGTCAGATGGACTTGCACTCGCTCTTATCTACAATCTTCCCATCTACTGCACACCTGATTTGATAGAGAAAACAGACGCCTACGAAGAATAATTACCCCTTCCATAAAATCTCATGACCTAGCCGGAACAAAAATTCTATCTTTAGCTTGAAGATAAGCATAAACTCTAAAATGAGAAGTATTAGATTGCAAAGAGGCTGCAAGTTCTTCAATAGTTTTAGGAGGAGCACTAGTTGGCTTCCAAAGCAACTTCATACCCCCTCTCTGATCAGAAGTGTAGATGCAAAGACTTTTAAAACAAGACTCTGATTCATCAAGCGATCCTTTTAAGCAATTAAATGACCGACTAAAAAGAGTTTTGGTAGATTCGTCTTGAGGAGAGACTCTTTTAAAAAATCCCGCACAGCTTAATAAATTAATTACTACATCGATTACTTTTGCTACAACACCATCTTCATAACCGGTAAGAATAATTCTATCTTTATATTTATGAAGAGCTAGACCTTTAATTGAACTTGTAGAAAATTGTAAATAGGTATTTATATTATTCAAAGCATCTTTTGCAGAAATCATAAAAAACCTTTAAGCTTGGGTTAAATAAAGGTAGTATTTTATAAAATTAGAGCTTTTTCTACAATAATTTCTTAGAGGCTGCTCTAAGATCTCAATTGAATGATTTGTGCATTAAAATCATACTATAGTCATTAAACTGAAAAATTTCACTTTGGCTAAAAGATCGCTCCAGATTGTGATCAGGCTTTAGAATCTGCTTTAGAGGGTGTCTAAAAACCTCTATCGGATTTATACCAGCAAAGCATCCTAATCATGGTTTTTATAGCAGCTTCTAAAGCCGGCGCGCGAAGCCCCGCTTGTGGTTCACAAGTGGAATGAGCGCGGATCAAAAGATGAAGACGAGATTGACGCGAAAGTGAAATTTTTTAGTTTAATGAATTTAGACACTCTCATAGTTACAATCTTCCACCGCCAACTCTTTCTAAGAGAAGTACTCTACAATCCGCAAAAAATTCTCAAAATTGATACAACACCTCTTAAGGGCCTTGTCCTCGCTTTCATCAAAAATCTCTCGCCTTACCCACAACAAGTTTTTTAGAAAAACCAGATGCTTAAGGAAAGCAGGCATCTTTCAAAACTCTATAGAATATATCCTTCAGCATTGTTATTCGATATTTCTGTTGTAACAGATGATATATCAGAAGCTTCTTCACTAACATGATTAACTCTGGGCACTTCATCATTCTCTATAATTATGGCGTTTAAAATAGATAATACAAGAAACGGAAGTTGAATAGCTGCGGTGATTGTAGGAAGTGTCTCTGTCGAATAGCCGCAGAAAAAAATTTTATGCGCAATTTCCATTGCCGAGGTTGTTATGGTTGCCCCTGCTGAAATACAGGAAATATCGCGAGTAATATTCCAAACTTTTTCAGAAAATCTTTCACATGCTGAAAAATTGATACCCCCATTTTCATTCCGTATTTTTCTTGCATCGCTATAAAGTTTTGCATTTTGCAAATTTATTACCAAATTCAGTCCTCCAAAAATTAGCGGAATAATAGGAGTCATTTTAGACATAGTATCACACATAGGATTAGCGCTAAGTGGATTTAAAAAAATCGCAGTTAACACTCCTCCAGCTGCTCTTAAAAAAGGACGAGAGTAAGGAAAAAAAGAGCTGGGCAAAACTCCAAAACACATAAAGAACTCCTTTTTATTAAGAAATAATAAAAAAAGAAGGTGTCAAAAAAAAATTTTAAGCAAACAATTTCTTAATAATTCATATGGAATTTATTCTTTGCTAAATCAATCAAAGCTTTTACACAAAGGTCTGCATCGTCCCCTTCAGCTTCAATGCGAATCTTGGCACCTCTTGCCGCAGCAAGCATGAGAATACCAAGAAGAGATTTAGCATTAACTGAAAGGCTTTGGTAATGGAGCGTTACCTGCGCTTTAAAATTGGAGACGCATTTAACAAGTTCTGTTGCAGGGCGTGTGTGAAGCCCTTTTTCATTAAGAACAACAAATGACTCTTTTATTTTTTGCTTTTGAAGCATATCTTTTACCTACCGATTCCGGTCATCTTACTTTTTAGATAGATTTTTTGCGAGTAAATTTTTCCAAAAATAAATAAGGCCTTCTAGAGGCTCTTTCGTAGTTATATCGACCCCCGTTTTCTTCAAAAGATCAACCGGGTAGATGCTTCCACCAGATGAGAGAAACTCTAAATATTTTTTAGGCCCCTCCTCCTTCACTTTATCGACTAACGAATAAGCTGCAGCGATTCCAGTTGCATATTGATACACATAAAAATTGTAATAAAAATGAGGAATTCGCATAAACTCAAAAGAGAGCTCTTCATCAACAATGAGATCAGGACCAAAGTAGTCTCGATTCAATCTTGCATACTCTTCTTTTAGACGATTTGGCGTTAAAGGAATCTGCTTTTCTAATAATTCATGAATCGTTAGTTCAAACTCAGCAAACATAGTCTGCCTAAAAAACGTGGTCCGTATCCCTTCAATTTGTTGGTGCAAAAGATAAGTTTTTTCTTTTTCAGAACTCATTTTTGTAAGCAAATGCTCATAAGTTAATCTTTCATGAAATGTCGATGCAATTTCAGCTAAAAAAATTGGGTAATGAGCATAATGATAGGGTTGGCCTAAATTACTATAAAGAGAGTGCATGCTATGACCTGCTTCATGAGAGAGAGTTAACAGATCAGTAATTGTTCCCTGATAGTTTAGCAAAATGTAGGGCATTGTATCATAAGATCCGCTCGAGTACGCACCTGATCTTTTTCCTTTATTTTCAAACACATCGACCCAACGACTCTTTTTTAACCCATCTCTTAGCCTTTCCACGTACTCATTACCTAAAAGAGAGACCGATTCTAAAACTATATCAACCCCCTCTTCATACGAAAATTGTTTATCACAATCTTTTACAAGAGGAACCATTAAATCAAAGTAGTGGAGCTCTTTTACTCCTAAAATTTCTTTGCGCATGCCAACATATTCGTGCAAAACCCCTAAATTGCTTCTAACAGTTTCAATTAAGTTTCGGTATACCGATGTAGGGATGTGGTGAGGGAAAACAGCCGCTTCCAAACAATTTTCAAATTTGCGCACTTTTTTTGTAAAAATATGCGTCTGCACTTGACCAGATACAAGTTCAGTCACTGTATTTTCAAACTTATGAAACTCTTTATGAAGCGTTTTAAATGCATTTTCGCGAAGAGTTCTATCTCCCTCCTTCATATATTTATGATAAAGAGCGTGAGATAATTCATGTTTTTTTCCATCTCCATCAAGAACATCTGGGAAATTAAGATCTGCATTATTAAAAAGAGAGAATGTCTTTTGTGGCACACTTTTTATTTGAGCTGCAAGAGCCAAAATCTCTTCTTTGTCAGAAGTTAAAATGTGTTCTTTTTGATCTTCGAGCTTTTTTAAATAAAACTCATATTTAGGAATAGAAAATTTTTTTTTAACCTGCAAAAGCTCCGATTCAAGCCACGATGTTTTATGTGAAAAATCGTGAAAACAAGACTCAATTTTTTCATACATCTCTTTATAAAAATTATTCGTGAGATCTTCATCCCTTTTTAAATGAGCGTAGGTGTACAACTTTTCTAACCATCTTGCAGTAGAAAAATAGGCGTCTAGTGTATCTTCTACTGTTTTTGCACTCTCATCTAACACCCCTTTTCCCTTAAGTACCGCCTGCCAGCCAAGTTTTCCAAGTAAAAGAACTTTTTCGTATTCAGCCTCCCAGTCATTATCTGAATAATAAATTTTTTTTAAGTCCCATGTTGTTGACTCTGATTGCTCTTCTCTTTTAATAGCCATCTAGTAAAACCCTTTTTTTAAAAAATTAGCAATTTACGCAAATTAGTGCTAAATACTCTTGAAAAATATATCTGTTGATTGCTATCATAACACCAAGAAATAAACCTAACAAGGAGAAGAAATCATGACAACACAAGCGAAAGTAAAACTCCGCCCTCTTGCAGATAGAGTTTTAGTCAAGCGCTCTAAAAACGAAGAGAGAACAACTGGTGGCATTATCCTGCCAGATACAGCAAGAGAGAAACAAGAACTCGGTGAAGTTATTGCTGTTGGCTCAGGCAAAATGGATAAAGATGGCAAGCGACTTGAAATCCCTGTAAAAGTTGGCGACAAAGTTATGTGGGATAAATTCGCTGGAAATGATGTAAAGATCGAAGATGAAGAAGATTTTGTAATTGTAAAAGCAGATGATATTATTGCGATCGTTGAATAAAAATTTAACCTATTAGGAGATATTAACCTATGGCACCAAAAGACATTAAATTTCAAGAAGATGCTCGCCAAAAAATTCAAAAAGGTGTGCAAAAGCTAGCAAGCGCTGTTAAAGTAACACTTGGCCCAAAAGGACGAAACGTTGTTCTAGATAGATCCTACGGTTCTCCTCAAATCACAAAAGACGGCGTGAGCGTGGCTAAAGAGATTGAACTAGAAGATAAATACGAAAACATCGGCGCGCAAGTTGTGAAAGAAGTTGCAAGCAAAACAGCTGATAAAGCAGGAGATGGAACTACAACTGCAACTGTTTTAGCAGAAGCTATTTTCCTAGAAGGACTCAAACACCTTTCTGCAGGAGCCAATCCAATTCTTGTAAACAAAGGAATCACAAAAGCTGTTGAAAAAATTGTACAAGAACTTAAAAAGAAAAGCACTGCAATCAAGAGCACGAAGGAAATCGCTCAAGTAGCAACTGTTTCTGCAAACAACGACGAAGAAATCGGCGGTCTTATTGCAAAAGCTATGGACAAAGTAGGAAAAGACGGAGTTGTTACTGTCGAAGAAGGAAAAACTTTAGAGACAGAACTAGAAGTTGTAGAAGGAATGAACTTTGATAGAGGTTATACAAATCCTTACTTCATGACTGACGTTGAAAAACAAGAAGCTGTCTTAGAAGATCCATACATCTTGATTTGCGACAAAAAAATCTCTTCAATGAAAGAACTTCTCCCTATCCTCAAATCAGTTGTGGAAGCAGGAAAAGCTCTTCTTATTATCGCAGAAGACATAGATGGTGAAGCTCTTGCAACGCTTGTTGTAAACCGCATTAGAGCTGGCCTAAAAGTATGTGCTGTAAAAGCTCCAGGTTTTGGCGATAGAAGAAAAGAGATTCTTCAAGACATCGCAATCCTAACTGGCGGAGAAGTAATTTCTGAAGAAGTTGGCCTAAAACTAGAAAACATCTCGATTGGTCAATTAGGTTCTGCTAAGAAAGTGATCGTAAAAAAAGACGATACAACGATCATCCACGGCGCAGGAAAAGCAAATCAAATCAGCGCAAGAAGAGAGCAAATCAAGAAACAAATCGAATCTACTACTTCTGATTACGACAAAGAAAAACTCCAAGAAAGACTTGCTAAGCTTTCTGGTGGTGTAGCTGTAATCAATGTAGGTGCTGCTACTGAAGTTGAAATGAAAGAGAAAAAAGATAGAGTAGACGACGCTCTTCATGCTACAAAAGCAGCTGTTGAAGAAGGAATTCTTCCAGGCGGAGGATCAGCTCTTGTTCATTGCATCAAATCATTAGACGGCTTTATTAAAGAGCTTACTATTGAAGATGAAAAAGCGGGTGCTGCAATTGTAAAAAGAGCTTTAGAAGCTCCTCTTCGCCAAATCGCAGTTAATGCAGGTGAAGAAGCGTCTGTAGTATTCCATAAAGTCCTCGCAGGAGACGATGCATTTGGTTGGAACGCTCTAACTAATGATTATGTCAACATGCTAGATGCTGGAATCATTGATCCAACAAAAGTAGTTCGTTTGGCTCTCCAAAACGCATCTTCTGTTGCAGGTCTTCTTCTAACAACTGAGGCAGTTGTTACAGAATTGCCACAAGAAAAAGAAGCAGCGCCAGCTCCTCATGCACATGCAGGAATGGATTACTAAAATAAATTCTTTCATTAAAAGGCGTGTAGATGTCAAGTCTACACGCCTTTTCTATTGGTTAAAAAGGGACTTTTTTGCTACAATTTTTACAAAACAAGACTAAACCTTACTAACTTAAATATTCATTTGAACCACCCTATGAAACCCATTTTGTATCCGAATACACTCTGTACAAAATCTTACCCAGAGCTTATTGGCCACAACTTAACCTGTTGCCTTCACTCATCTGTCTTACTCGTTACAAAAGAGATTGCAAACCTCTGGAAAGATAAAATTGACCCTTTTGGTTCTTGGCATAGAACCCTATTTCGAACAGCAACCCTTTGTACAAGTTTGTTTGCCTTAATTGCTTTTCTACCAGTCTCACTTACCCTCTATTTTTTAGGAAGAGTGGCCCTCTGTTTCAGCTCCTTAAAAATCAACAACGATACATTAAAAAAGATTCCTAATAGAGTTGTTATTCCCCCTGAGATAGAAAATACATCAACCAAAATTCTTTTAGAGACCTGCAATGATTTACTTCCTGAATCTTCGCCGACTATCCAAAAAATGTTATCTTTTCCTAATGATGAATATCAACGAACTCTAAAAGGGATTGGATATAAATTTAGCGAGAAAGATGAAAATGGGTTACATATACTTTCTGATGAATTAAAAATAAATGTTTTAAAAAGACTTGCTGAAGCAGGAAAAGTTTGTGTTGAGACTTGGAGACGGGTTGCTTCCTCTATTTTTTCAGAACTTTTTACAAATCCAAATGATATAGAGCAAACTATTTTACGAGTTGTCATGGATTACAAAGACCAAGTTGCTCTTAACTTAACACAAAACTCCCTACATCTTGAGTGGCACGCTGTGAGCGGACTCAAACAAGTAATTGGTGATGATGTCGGTTTTCCTGCTACTCGTGAAGATAGGGAAGACGACTATGGCAGCAGCGCCATTCCTATTTTAAAAAATTTAAAATTCTTAGCCCTCTACCATTTCCTCCACCCCTATAAAAATGGAAATGCCCTTGTCATTGCTATTACAGCTTCTTTAAATTTAGCCCCGAACAAAAAAGAAATTTTTAATTTTTTATTTAGTGAACTAGGTGATTCAGAAACTCTTCTCTTAAGCCCAGAATTTGCAGACTATTGCCCGTCATCTAGAGAAATTCAAATTAAAGAAAAAGGGGCTGTATACCTTTTGAAAAAATTCGGCGTTCTAATCTAGACTTGCATAATTTAAAACAGTTCGGATATGTCTAGTTTTATGAAGAAATTAGCAAGCGCTCTCTCGACTCTCATAATTATCGTAGGAATCATAGCAATAATTGGTTATGCAAAATTAAACCTTATTTTTTCACATATTTTAAAAGAAAAATTCAAGACAAAGGTAAGTATTGAAGAGATCTCTCTATCTCCCATGGAACTTATCGAAGTAAATGATTTTAAAGTATTTAATCCACCTAAATACAAACAACATGCAGCCCTTCATATAAGAAAAATTAAGATAGCTGCTCCCTATGTAAACTTTGCACACGAAGTCTCTCAAATTAATAAAATTGTTATTTCAGACTTAACATTTACTGTCGATTTTTTAGATAGCGTAACAAACTGGGAAATACTTATGAATAACCTCGATTCTTTTGACTCAACTACAAACTCTTATATGATTATAGACGAGTTAACTTTTCTTAACTTAAAGATTCGCATCCAAACAAAAGACGGAACTTATAAAGAAAAAACCCTCGCTAAAGTAACACTTAAAGATGTTAAAACAAAAGAGGGCGAGTTAACTCAAAGACTTATACAAGCAATCATCAGAGAGCTCATCTTCAACATTCGAAACTTGATTGATATTCCTCTTAAAATGACAAAAGAGCTTCTTAATAAACCCATCGACTCTTCTCTAGATGGGCTAAAATCTTTAAATCCTTTTAAATAATAGAGATATTTAAAAAGAGAGAAAATGCTTAGCTCGCTTATAGAAGATCTAAAAGATTCTCCTCCCACTTTGGATCGAAGCCAACTGCATCATAAACAGCATCTTCAGAATAACAAGAAAAAGATCTTTTTAAAACTACATCTAATTCTTCAACTGTTGTAGCAAACGGAATAATCCCTTTATCAACAAGAATTTCGTGGTAAACCTCATGCCCTACCTGAATAGCTTGTATTCCTCCAAGAACTATTAGAGGCGATAAACTTGTTTGATAATATAGGGCATAATCAGCGAGTGATAAAGATTCTAGTAAATCTTGAGGTGCTTTTAAAACAGTCAAACCAGGTTTAGAAAGTGCTTCAACAGCTCTAAAATCAATACCGGAAGATCTCGGATGCGCTCTGAAATAAAGAGTTGTAGGCTCTTTTTCAAAAGACATTTGTTTAAGCATTTGTAAAAAAGCAGGGAAAGCTTTTTCCATATATTCTGTATTCGTTTCAGATCCCCCTAAATAGAGAAAAACTCTCTCTCTTCTCATTTCCTTACGGGATCTTGCTTTTTTTAAATCTTCTACTTGTTTCATTGGATAGAATCCAAGCCCTATTTTTTTTACTCTTTCCAAACCTTTAAAAATACCTATATCTAAGCTAGCCAAATTCTTATTTGCAAACATAATTTCTTTAGGTTTTCCAAACTCTATGGCAGCGTAAGCAACCTCTGAATATCCCCCAGGAACAAATGCTTCTGGGTTATCATAATAGAGAATAATACGTTTTGTATCTTTGTAACTGTTGTGAATTGCTTTTACAATATAACCTGATGAGGCATGGCCTATTGAGATGAAAATTATGTTCGCACACTCACATGTTTTTGCAATCTGTTCAGCAAATGCATCCATATCGCTTTTATCTAATAAGTCGAGGTCAAGATAAAGAGGGGTTATGTTAAGAGCTTTTTTTGCCATATCCCCAAACATCATATAGGTAGGAACAACCCCTCTAAACACTCTTTCAAAACAAACAAAATGCTCTGCCGGAAGAGAGTGAAGAGTAATGAATGCAGCCATATAAACCCTTTAAAATGTTTACAAAAGCCTAACAAAATATTTAGATTTTTGTATATTTAGATTATGTCTTTTAAGAAAATATTTTTAGCTATTTTAGCAATGGCAATCATTGGTGCTAACACAACTTTCAGTAAAATCGGCCTTTTAGAATTCCCTCCCCTCTTTTTTAGTTTTTTGAGATTTTTCTTTATCGCTCCTTTAGCACTTTTCGTTCCACGGCCAAATATATCAATCAAATTATTAGCAGGAATCGCCTGCTCTCTTGGTTGTTTGCACATAGCTTTTGTGAACATAGGTCTCTCTTTAGGTGCATCGGCTTCATCGACAAGTTTTATCATTCAAACTGGTTCTCTTTTTGCAGTTTTTTTTGCCTACCTTATCCTTAACTCAAAACCGACCCTACTTGATTTTCTAGGAATCTCTTTGGGCTTTTTCGGCATTATATTAATTTTTTCAGAAAGAGAACTATCGGGCAACATAACATCTTTAAGCTTTTGCCTAGTTTCTGCGATTATGTGGGGTCTTGGCTATACTCTAATAAAAAAAGCAAATACAAACGCTTTACCTATTACAATATGGATGAGCTTACTGATCAGCCCTTTTCTTGGTTTACTCTCTTACCATCTTGAAGATAAAAACAAGCTAATTCAAATATTTTTTTGCGCTTCGAAAACAGCATGGGTGACCGCCCTATTTTCCTCTTGGATAAGCATGCTTGGCGCAGGAGGCATCTTGATGTATCTCATGCGAACAGAGGAAATTGTAAAAGTCGCCCCCTTTAATATGTTGATACCTGTTTTTGGCACTTTAACTGCATTCTTATTTTTAGATGAACCTCTTACTCTCAGAGCTGGAATCGGTGGATCATGGATACTTTTAGGAATTCTTACATCTCAGTACGCAAAGCCTCTCTGGAAAAGCTTGAGAAATAAAGCATCTCTCTATTAAAATGCTCTAATGAATAAAAAAATTCCTCTGCTATCACTAATTATCATGATTATTGCGACAATCGATAGCATTCGTAATTTACCCTCATCGGCTCTTTTCGGAAGCTCTGTAATTTTCTTTTTTATTTTTGCTGCAATCATTTTTTTAATTCCTACTGCACTTGTAGCAGCAGAGTTATCAGCAACCTTTCCTGAAAAAGGTGGCGTTTACTACTGGGTGGCCAAAGCGTTTGGTGAAAAAATGGCTATGGTTGCTTTGTGGCTCCAATGGGCAAACACGATAGTTTGGTACCCCTCCATTTTATCATTTATCGCAGGAACCATAGCTTACTTAATTACCCCCTCCTTAGCATCTTCTCCGATCTATGTTCTTACAACTGTTGTTCTCTTATTTTGGGCTCTTACAATTTTAAATTTATTCGGCCTTCGCACATCTGCTAAAGTAAATCAATTTTGTGGGGTGATAGGGACTATTTTCCCAATGATTTTACTCATAACTCTTGGATTAATTTGGCTCTTTTCAGGCCATCCTATTCAAATAGAATTCACAAAAGATTCTATACTCCCCTCTTTTTCAAATACGAGCACTTGGATATCATTAATCTCTATTATGGCTGCATTTTTAGGTATGGAGCTTGCTGGAGTTCATATCACAGAGATAGATAATCCACAAAGAAATTTCCCGAGAGCAATCTTTGTTGCGACGTTTTTCATTCTTTTTTCTATGCTTTTTGGATCTCTTGCAATAGCTATCGTAATTCCACAAAAAGAAATTAGTTTAATCGCTGGAGTCTTGGAAGTTTTCTCCGTCTTTTTCACCTCGTTTCACCTCTCATGGTGCATGCCAATTATCACCCTTTTAATTGTAATAGGAACTTTAGGAAGCATTATTAATTGGCTTTTATCGCCTGCTAAAGGATTTCTCCATGCTGCTGAATTTGGCTACCTCCCCCCTTTTTTTGCTAAGAAGAATAAATTTCATGCCCCAGCCAATATTCTACTTATACAAGCAGTTTTAGTCAGTTTATTCTGCCTAGCCTATCTTCTTGTTCCAAGTGTCAATGCTTTCTATTGGTTTATCACAGCACTAAGCACTGGGCTATACATGATGATGTATATTCTTATGTTTTTGGCAGGAATTTTTCTTCACCATAAACACATTGACCGTCCAAAAGTTTTCAAAATTCCAGGCGGGTCATTTGGCATGTGGTCTACAACAATTTTAGGAATTTTTGGTTGCTTACTAACTATTGTAATTGGTTTTTTTCCTCCCGAAACTCTTCAATTTGAATCAACTAGCAAATACGCTCTTCTGATTGCTCTAGGAAACATTGCTGTCTTAGCACCTCTTTCTTTCTTTTTTATCTATAAAAAAACAGCAGTCAAAATTTAAATTAAACTGCGCAATCCATCTCAAAACTACTACCTTTTATTTTTTGATAAAATTTGACAAATCACCACTTACGTTAATTAAATTTTGGGTCATAATTTTTACTAAAAAGCTGTCGCCTTAATTTAAAATCAGAAGAGTATAATCAGAATATTATCCAAAATGGAATTTTTGGCGGTGTATAAATAGTTAGGTTAAATTTTATTTGATAAGCTAAAATGTTTGACCAATCACTCTGAGGAGGTCAAACATATGAGAACTTGCTGTCCTTCGTGCGGTTCATTCGCTTTTAAAAAAAATGGAATAAATCAACATGGAGATCAAAACCATAAGTGCTTAGATTGTAGCCGAC
>VGMD01000020.1 GCA_016866545.1 Chlamydiota bacterium
TTTGGGCAAATTTTAAAAAGAAGGTTCAGGCAAACTTAGAAATATTTAAGACTCTTTCAAAAGCTATCGATTTTTCATTTTCAATCGTAATGAGAGGTGCATGAAAATTATAATTTAATTCACTATATCAAAAAATTTAAGTGAAAACGTTTGGGGGATTTTTGAAAAATTTTTTTATGTGTTTTTTTATAGCTATGTTTTTTATTTCTTGCGGCTGCAAAGACAAAAATTGTTCGGATCGAAAAAAGAAGAGCGAAAATGAAACAACTTGTAAGCGTTGCAAGAATTCTACCCCATGTCCCAACTAACCTTTTTTAAAGGCTAGTTGTTTCAGGTGTTTTAGGGTTTAAGAAGGCAAGCTCTTGCTTTATAACGACTGCCATTAAGGCATTTCTATTCTTAAATAAGACTTCTTCTATGCTTGATAGGCGATCTTGGAGAAGGGAGACGATAGCCGCCTCTGTTGTTCTAAAGAATGGAATTTTGTCTAAGGGTATATTAATAGAGCTTACAGTTTCAAGATTTCTAACAGCTTCTTCTAGGGATTTTAATTTTGCTTTAAACTCATCTTCACATAAAGCTAGAGTCTTTCTCCTTTCAATAGGTGGTGAGCTTGGAGTAACAGCTGTTAGAGAATCACCTTCACCTGCACCCTGAGAAGTCCTAAACTCCATTAAAATCGGGGTGATTTTTTCTTCTATTTCACCAACATTTTCATCTATATTTGAAAATTTCTCGTTGTAAGAATCCCTTAATCTACTTTGTGTCGTTGTTAAGAGGGTTTTCAATTGAGAAAAATATCCTAAACTCTCGGATCTAGCTGTTTCTGAATTTTCTGCGTTTGCAATTGTTTCAAGAATTGATTTTTCTAATTTTTTAATTTCTGCTATTTCTTGAATACCTGAAAAATATGAGTCTTGGCTTTTAAATAATGCTGCAAGTCTACTTGTATTTCTATCAGTTATTGCTGCGGTTGCAATTTGAGATTCTAAGGCTATAATTTTTTGGACAGCTGTACTGAAATTTGTCACTTTAACTCTTTCTAAAATTAAGTCTCTTCTATAAGCAATTTTTTCACAAGATTCTATAAAACTTTTTATTTCCTCAGAGCATCTTCCATCAGGAAATTTAAGAGTGAAAGTAGCAAGTAGCTCTTTTATAGACTCAAGATTTGACTCAAGTTCTTCTGTCGATTGAGAATTTTGTAAATTTTTAATTCTAGTTAAGATTACTTGCATATCTTGTGCAATTTCATCTTTTCTAGGAAGTGTTTGCAAAACAGTTAAATTATAGACATCTAAAAAAGAGGTTGTGAAAAGAGAAAGAGCTTCTTGGAGATCGCTTAAATTTCTAAGGTGTATTTCAAGCGATTCACTACCCGCTTGCCCACTTTTAACTTCAGCTTTTAATTTAAGAATGTCGTTCAAGAGTTCTTGAGAGGCCTGTTTTGCCTGTTTAAAAAAGGCTTTGTTTATAGCTGATGTTCGGTCATCATGATTGATTGCTTCTCTCCATTTTGAAATAAGCCCGCTATCAGGATGATCTTGAGATCCTAAAAACATATGTTTAAGTTTTGTTATGTGCTCTCTTAAGGCTTTGTCTCTAATCTCTCCTTTTGAAATGGGTGTGTGTGCTAGGTGAGCTGCTTGTTGAATGACAATAGTTTTTAACTCTTGAATAACATGATCGTAATCAATTTCTAACTCAGAATCTTCAATTTCTTCACCTTCGTTAGCTTCCGTTGATAGCATACCCTCTTTTATACTTGTAAGGGCAAGCACAATCTGTTGATTTAAAATCTCTTCATCCATAAGTAAGTAATAACATCTTGCAAGAAGTTCTTTAGCAGCATCGGCTACTTTTGTGTCTAGATCTTGTTCGTCTTCACCAATGATTAAGCGAATCATATGGGCAAGTAATGGGCTTAATCCACTAGATTCCCTTATTTGATCAAATCTTTTAAGATCATCTGGCCCTTGTACAGTTTGGATAGCAAGAAGTTTTAAAATAGATTTAATTGTCCCGCTAAGTGCTGTTTGAGTTGCTTTTGAAATTGCAAATTTTTTCTCATCCTCACTTGGATCGCTAGGCTCTTGTAATAGCTGTGAGAGTTTATGAAGTAAGTTAACAATAATTTGGTTCATAACTTTTGTGGAGTGTCGTCCTTTTGTATCTTTTGGAAACATAGAATCTCCCAAAAGCTTATGAGCCGTTCCAACCGCATCAGTACTTTTTAGAATCATTTTTACAAAAGGGTGAGTAATTTTATTTACTACGTATTCGACAGGGAAAATAAATAGGTAGTTTACAAAAGTTAAAAATCCTGTAATTGGAAGTACGCTGAATCTTAAAAAAATTGAGGTGCTTGCCCAAGAAGAAATCTCTTCTGTAGCTCTATTGATTTTAGCAGTAGGTTCAAAAAGACCTAGAAACCGGTCTACAGCACTGTCACCGATTTTTGTGTAAGTCTCTCCTAACGTCTTACATCCTGTTTCTTCAGATTCTAAAAAGTCTCTATCTGTGCTACAATGCGTTTTTACTGCAGCATCGATATTAAGAGAGCTTCCTTTTGCATAGGATTGGCGGGCTAGGTAAAGGTGATCGATAGCAGCTTTAAGTCTATCAATAGGCTCTATAGAAACATCTCCTGCGCTATCTGATTTTGCATCGTTGATAAATGCTTTTAAACTTCTAAAAGCACCATCTTTAATATTCACTACACAATATTCTGAAAGCCATAGAATTTGGGGAGTAAAAATTTGAAGAGTCCATCTTTTTAAAAAGAAAACATCTGTTGCTTTAGAAATGTAGCTTCGAAACTCACGAATCATCATCTCTCGTCTTTCTGTTAGCTGGCTTTGTCTTGGGTATTGAGTCATTACTCTTTTCATAATATTAGAAAAAACAGGTCTATCTTGTTTTTTAATCCAAGAACCTCTCTCTTTAATAAAATAGTTGAAAATACCTTGAAAGGCTGCTTGATAGGAGCCGATTTCTGCTACTTCTGTTGCTAGTGTTTCTGCATCTTTTGCATACGAGTGATTCTCTTTTTTTTGTAGATAAGGGTTTCTTTTTTCAAATTCTTGGAGAGTAGTTAAGCTAGATGAAACTGGCTCAATAGCTTTTGGTCCAGGAAGACCTAAATTAATTACACTTCCAAACCAAATCGAGTGTTTGCTTAAAATCTCTTTTGTTTGAGAAACTGCACTTTTTAAATCTGAAATAGATTTGCCAGCCTGTTTTGCCTCTTCTAGAAGAGCAATCGCTCTTCTTAAGCTTGCAATCACGGGGTGGATATCTAAACTGTCAGTTGCGTCAGTTTCTGAAAGAAGATCTTTTCCATCTTCTGTTAGAAAAATTTCGATTTGCTTTAGTGATACAAGCAAGCCGATGCACGAAGAGCGTATTATTCCAGAGATATTCCCTCTTTTGAAAAGATCGAGGCATCCTTCAATAACACCTCCGAGAGTGCCTCCGTCCTCTGCGTAATTCACGACGATGTTTGTTTGGCCATCGGCATTTATAACTCTTTCAAATTTAGGTGTATCAATATCTTGAGAGGATGGTTTAGATAATCCAAGCGTATCTGTTACGAGAGATCTACCTATTTCAACTGCAGTTGTTAAAGTGTCATGAACAAGGCGATTTAATAAACCTTGCTGGGCGTCTCTAAAATAGAGGAGGGTTGCTAAAAGTCCCTGTGGAGGCTCGTTGAGGCGAATTTTAAAGTTGTATTTTTTTGCTTCTTCTGGGTGAAATAATGAGCCCATGACTGAAAAACGCAAGGTGGTAAGATCTTCTCTTGAGATAGACATTCTAACTTTACTAGAATCTATCTCCCGAAAACCTTCTAAGTATCCAAGGTAGTGAGAAAGTAGCTCGATTTCTGAACGAATTTTTTGATGAAGTTGTTCAATTAGAGCATCCGCTAATATCCCTGGATTTTCAGGTTCTGTTGGAAAACGAAAAGTGAAATAAGAGTCGTCTGCTTCGAGTAATTTTTGGAGTGCGTCGATAGATTGGGATAAAGCTCCTATTAAATGCATTCGATTAGGCTTTCTTTTAATCAATGTTTTATGCAAATTTTCAAGCTTTTGAGTCGCTAAAAGAAGTTCTTCGGAGGGTGCTGCATTAAGCTGTCCGATTGTTTGTGCAGTTGATTGGCTCGTAAGTGCACTTGAAAAAGCTGTTTCAAACCATCCACCAACTTTTCCCATCATGCCGCCTAAGCTACTTGCAGAAGCTAGTATTGGTTTTGTTGGTAGGGGTAATCTAGCAGGCATTCTTGAATTAGCAGCAGCCATGATGGACTGATGTCTTTCTTGTAATACATCTTCTTGAGAAAGCTCTCTCTCTTGGCGACCATGTCTACCTAAAACAGCAAACCTAGTGGCAGCGCTTAGGGGAGCACTACCTCGATGAAAAGCCCCTCCTTCGATACCTGTTCCTGCCCCAGCTTGAGTACGTATATGATCTGACCGGTCCATTAAAACCCCTAAGTTATTTTTTAATTACTTAAATTATAAAGGTTTTGTAAAAAAATCTCAAATGGATATGAGGTTTAACTAAATTTAGGTCATAAATAAATTTTTATTTTGATATACAGTGTTTATATGATTAAATTTTTATTTTTTCTTACTGGATTTACTTTTTCATCTCTAATCGCATACGAAGCAACGTTAGAGTCAAAAAAAAAGTTTGCAGTTGAGGCTGGGTACTGTGGCATGTGGCACTCGCCGCTAAAAAGTTTAGAATTTATTAATAAATTAGGCGATAAGTTTCCGCTCGATTCAAAAATTAGATTTAATTATGTGTCTGGTTTAAGAGCTCTTTTAGAGCTAAACCAAGGTCCTAAAAACTCAATAGAGGCTGTCTATACAGGTCTTTTTCATTGGAGAAATGATGCATCAAATACAGACATAAACAGTGGTTTATGGGTTCCAACAAATCCTTATACAAATACTGATTGGACAAATTTCTACTATTTTCATTATCAATATGCATCCGAGTTAAATTCAGGGGAACTCTCTTATTGGAGGCACGTGACTCCGAGATATATAGATTATTTTTCATTTTCTTGGCTTCTTGGATTAAGATACATCGATTTTAGGGATAGTTTAAAAATGAATAATCGAACGGGTGAAGTAGGTGATACAGCAAGTGTAAAAGTTGTGAATCAAATGTTCGGCGGACAGGCAGGTTTAGAAATGCAGTTTAACGCAACAAGGCGATTCACTTGGGCTATCCAGATAAAAGGTGGTGCATATGCTGATTTTGTCTCTAGAAAAACAGTATTCAATGATCTAGGGAATACAGTTGAAATAATTAATTCAAAACAGAAAAGAGTTGAAAAGGATTACACACTAGAGCTTATTCCTTATCTAATGTATAGGTTAAATCCTATTTATTTTAAATTAGCCTATGATAGGGTGATTCTTTTTAATCCTGTTTTTGCCCCTCTTCAACTTGATAAGAATAAATCAGTTGATGAGGTTTATAGACATAATTACATCAATTTTCAAGTTGTTTATGCTAGCATCGGTTTTTATTGGTAAGTCTAATAGATGAGAGAAAATTTAATCGACTCTAGGTATAAAAAAGGGCTGGAGACGAATCAGAGCCAAAAATAGACCCCTTAAGGCTGCTACCTTCCGGTCCTGACCTGGTTCGAGAAATTTTTATCTCTAAGGTCCCCAGCTAATAGTAAGAGTTTAGCCTATTTTGAGATATTCGCGCAAATATTTGGCAGTGTAGGAATCATTTTTTTCTAAAAAAGTGTCAAAAGTTGAAGAGGCCATAATTTTCCCCCCAAACATACCTGCATCTGGACCTAAATCGATAATATAGTCAGCGTTTGCTATAATATCGAGATTGTGTTCGATAATAATCACGCTACTTCCTTTATCGACAAGTGATTGAAAAATTGGGATAATTTTTGCTATGTCGTCGAAATGAAGTCCTGATGTAGGCTCATCAAAAATATAGATGGGGTGATCTTTAGTTGTTTTTGCAAGCTCTCTAGATAGTCTTAATCGCCCAAATTCTCCTGTTGATAGAGTTTGTGTCTCTTGGCCAAGAGTGAGATAATCAAGTCCTACTAATGAGAGTCTATCTAAAATTTTATGGATTTTTGGAATATCAGGAAGAAACTGTTTGGCCTCAGATACAGTGAGTTCAAATAATTTTCCAAAATGTTTGCCTTTGTATGAAATAGTTAAGCTTAATGGGTTTAATCTAAACCCATTGCAGCTATCGCAAACAACTCTTGCAGCAGCTAAAAATTCAAGTTCAATATTCTCGTGGCCAAGTCCTTTGCATTTTTTACACATACCACTTGGATGGTTGTAGCTAAAATGTCTTGGTAATAACCCCTTAGCTTTTGCTTCGGGAAGTAAAGAGTAAAAAGTTCTAAGAGATGTTAAAAGATCAGTGTAGGTGAGAAGGTCAGATCTACTAGTTGTTTTATGAGTTCCTTGGTCAATTGAGATGAGTCTATCGAAATCTTTTACATTCTCAAAAGTTGTACCTTCAAAAATAAAACTATTTGCAGGAACTCTTTTTTGAAGATTTTGGGTAAGACCTGGAACGATGATATCGTGTAAAAGGGTTGATTTACCCGATCCTGAAACACCAGTTACGCAAGTAAGTACTTTTTTCGGAATTTCGAGAGAGACATTTTGTAAATTGTGTTTGTTAGCTGATTTTATAGAAAAATACTCTTTCGGGTTTCGTCTTTTTTTTGGAAGGGGGACTTGTTTTTTTCCAGATAAGTAATTGCCTGTTAAAGACTCTTTGTTTTGACAAATCTCTTTAACAGTGCCTTTGGCTGTAATTGTTCCACCTAAGTTCCCGCTTCCTTTTCCAAAATCGTAAATATAGTCTGCTTTTGAAATAGTCAGGGGGTCGTGTTCTACAAGAATGAGAGTGTTTTTAAGTTTCTG
Organism: Chlamydiota bacterium; assembly: GCA_016866545.1. Taxonomy (GTDB): domain Bacteria; phylum Chlamydiota; class Chlamydiia; order Chlamydiales; family 2-12-FULL-49-11; genus VGMD01. Next base: position 6,942 of record VGMD01000020.1, read on the forward strand.
AAGCTCTTTTAACGCGTTATTTAAAAGATGGTTATTATGAGGGTGGAGTCCAATTGTTGGCTCATCAAGGACATATAAAACCCCTGTAAGACCAAGACCTAACTGTTTTGCAAGTCTTGTTCTCTGAACTTCTCCCCCAGAAAGTGTTGGAGCACCTCTTTCTATTGAGAGGTAGTGTAATCCCATATTGCATAAAAGTGAAAGTCTTGTTTTTACAATTTGTAGAGCCTCTTTTAACACTTTTTCGCCTCTTAATGTTTCGATAAAAAAAAGCGCTTTATCAAGGGGCATTCTACAAAGATCTCCGATAGATACCTCATCAATACGTACGTTTCGAGCAAGTTTATTCAATCTTGTGCCATCGCAATTAGTGCAAAATGTTTGAACTAAAAAGGGGGCAACCTCCTCTTTCATAAGAGAGGTTCCAGTTTTTGCAAGTTGTACAAAAAGGTTATTGAGTCCAATCCATTTTAAGTTATTAATTACCATTTTTGAACCTTCAAAAATGGTTGCTTTCTCACTCTCTTTAAGCTCTTTAATCGGTTTGTTTATCGGAATATCGCATTTTTTAAAATAGGTTTCAAAGAGCTTAAAAGACTCTTTTGTAGAAAACTCTTTTAGGAGCCTAAATAATATATCAGAGAGAGTGTGAGAAATAATTGTTTTGTCTTTTTCTAAGTGTGCGCCCCATTTAAAACCAAGTCCTTCGCAGTCAAGACACATTCCCTCTAAAGAGTTAAAAGAAAAAGTGTGATGAGTGATCGATGGGTAGGATTTTCCCGTGCTTTCTACTGCAAATGATAGATTGAAAAAAAGATCTTTTTCATCGAGTGCAACAAGTACTAAATTTTTTCCAAAAGAGGCTGCTTGCACAATTGCATCAAGGAATCTTTTTTCGCTCCCTTTTTTTAAAACAAGCCTATCAATAACAAGTTCGAGTTGGTTTTTTAGCTTTTTATCATAAGGAATTTCTTGTTCCATCTCATACATCACTTTATTGAGACGAAGACGTACATACCCACTTTTTTGAAATGATTCTTGCACTTTTGAAAATTCTTCATTTTTTGAAAGGGTAATAGGAGCTAGGATTTGCATCTTAGTTCCTTCTGGGTAGGTAAAGAGTGTCTTTAAAATTCTCTCCGGTGTTATTTGCTTGATTTCTTCATTAGATTCAGGGCAGTACGCAGTTCCCATGCGGGAGTAAATAATTCGAAGATAGTCGTATATTTCTGTTAGAGTACCAAGAGTGCTCCTTGGATTTACGTTCTGTGCATGATGTTCAATTGCAATAGCAGGGGATAACCCCTCAATTTCCTCTACCTTTGCCTTTGGCATTTTCTTTACAAATCGCTTTGCATAGGTAGACAGGCTTTCAATGTATCTTCTTTGCCCCTCTGCATAAATAGTTTCAAAAGCAAGAGATGTTTTTCCCGATCCAGAGGGCCCTGTAAAAACGCACATAGAGTTATGAGGAACTGTTAAAGAGAGATTTTTTAAATTATTTTGGTGAGCATCTTTTATCTTAATTTCTGAAAGCTCTTTTTGTCTTTTAGCAGAGGCCAAAGTAAGAAAATCTTTTTCAAGATGTTTTTTTAGAAAAATGCCAGTACACGTTTTTGCTTCAATAATTTTTTCCGGAGTGTTTTCTGCAATCAAATAGCCGCCTTCACCTCCACCTTCCGGGCCAAGTTCAATAATCCAATCGACTGTTTTTATGAGATCGAGATTGTGTTCGATAACTAAAACACTGTTTTTTGCGTCTACAAGTTCTTGCAAAATCTCAATCAGCTTTTTTGTGTCATGAAAGTGAAGTCCTGTAGTTGGTTCATCAAGGATATAGAAAGTATGCCCTTTAGGGGGACGAATGAGCTCTTTTGCAAGTTTTATTCTTTGGGCTTCCCCGCCTGATAGAGTTGTAGCTGATTGACCAAGTTTCAAGTACCCAAGACCGACTCTTTTTAAAAGAGCCAATTTTTTATAGATCGAGGGGATTTCTGAAAAAAATAGGGAGGCTTCATCAATTGTAAGTTCTAAAATGTCATAAATATTTTTTTCTTTGTATAAAATCGAAAGGGTCTTTTTATCAAATCGTTCACCTTTACAATTTGCACAAGTTACCCATTCATCTTCCAAAAAGTCCATGTCGATCTTTGTCATTCCCATTCCACCGCATGCAAAGCAAGACCCTTCTTTAACATTAAAGCTAAAGTGACCTGCAGTGTAGCCGAATGCTTGACTTTGTGGTAATTTTGCAAAAAGATCGCGAATGTCATCGAAGAGTTTTACATAAGTTGCAGGGTTTGATCTTGGCGTTCTTCCAATAGGAGATTGATCAATTGCAATCACTTTATCAATCTGATCAATTCCTTCAATTTTACCTACAGATCCAACCGGCAATTTAGAGTGATTGAGTTTATTAGAAAGTGCTGGATGAAGAATGTCTGTAATAAGCGATGATTTTCCAGACCCAGAAACCCCTGTAATCGCTGTAAAAACTCCTAGTGGAATAGTAACACTAATTTTTTTTAAATTGTTATGGGTTGCATCAAATATCGATATTTTTTGATCTTTAGAAATTTTTCTTTTTTTTGTGATAGGAATTTCGTCTCTTCCTGAAAGGTAAGCTCCTGTTATTGATTTAGGTTCATTAATAATTTTTTCTAAATTCCCTATAGCTATTAGTTCACCACCATTAATCCCTGCTAATGGACCAATATCTACAATCGTATCGGCAGATCGAATCGTCTCTTCGTCGTGTTCTACAACAATTACTGTATTGCCTTTGTCTCGAAGGTGAATAAGAGTTTTAATGAGCATCTCATTATCTCTTGGGTGAAGACCTATTGAGGGCTCATCTAAAATATAGGCTACTTTTACAAGGCCAAATCCAATCTGTGAAGCAAGGCGGACTCGTTGTGATTCTCCCCCCGATAAAGAGGGGGAGTCTCTAGAAAGAGTAAGATAATCAAGCCCAACATTGTGTAAAAACAATAGCCTGCCATGGATTTCTTGGATGAGATCAGCACCTATAATAGTCTCTTTTTCAGTCAGCTGGAGCTTGTTAAAAAATGCAAGTGAATCTCTAACAGGCATATTGGCAAGCTCAAAAATCTGTTTTCCTTTAAATTTAACGTTTCTTGGATAGTCTTTGATTCTCGAACCGTTGCATGTATGACAGATCGATTTGTGCATAAGATCGTGCATTTTTTCTAAATAAAGTTCAGATGTCGCTTCACTTAGTCGTTTTTTAGCCTCGAAAATGACACCTTTCCAACCGACATAGTCGACCCATTTGGCTTTTGTCTGTGGGTGGGTAAAGATCATTTTTATCCACTTTTCGTCTGTTCCGTACAAAAAGATTTTTTTAGAATTTTCAGAAAGGTTTTTCCATGGTGTGTTTAGTTTAAATTTATAAAGAGATGCTAGATTTTGGTAGATATTTCCCCATTTCACTGTGTTGTAGGATCCAGCAATTAAACAGCAATCCTCTTCAATACTTTTTTCTTTGTCTATGATTAAGTTTAAGTCAAAATCTTGAATATAGCCAAGACCTGCACACTCAGAACACATCCCTTTTGGGTGGTTAAAAGAAAAATCTTCTGGTTCTAAGGGCTTGTAGTACATTCCTGACGATTTGCTGTACCCATACTCAGAAAAAAGTCTCTCTTCTTTTGTTTGGGGATCAAAGGTAAACAAAAGTCCCTTGCCTACTTCAAGACCTGTTTGAATTGCTTCTAAAACTCTTGATGTATCGCTTAAATTTATTCTATCTATTACAACTTCAATATCGTGAGCACTGCTTTTATCTAAGGCAGGAATCGTTTCTGATAAATAATAAAACTCTTTATCAACCCTGACTCTAAGAAACCCTTTTTTAATCAGGTCTACAAAAAGCTCTTTGTGCTCTCCCTTGCTCGACCGAATGAGGGGGGCTAAAAAAATAAGATGAGTCTTTTCTGGTTGTTCTAAAATCAGCCGTTCAATCTCTTTTTTTGAAATAGGCGATACTTTTTCGCCACTAATCGGGCAATAAGGCTCTCCAAGTCTTGCATATAAAACTCTTAGATAGTCGTAAATAGCTGTAATTGTGCCAACTGTTGATCTTGGGTTGTGAGAAGAGGTTTTTTGCTCAATTGCAATAGTTGGAGGAATTCCTTCAAGCAGAGTGGCATCTGGCTTTGGAAGATTGCCTAGATACCTTTTTGCATGCGCTGAAAGAGAGTCTATGTATCTTCTTTGGCCTTCCGTATAGATCGTATCAAAAGCAAGAGAAGACTTCCCAGATCCTGAAACACCTGTAAAGACGATGAGCTCTCCTTGCTTTAATTTCAAAGAGATACTCTTTAAGTTGTGAACTGACACGCCTTTAAGTTCTATCATAAGGAGGTAGTATAGAAGAATAGAGTTTTATACTGAATAAAATTGATTAGCTCTTTATCCTGAAAGTATGAGAAGAACGAAGATCATTTGTACAATAGGCCCCGCATCTCGATCAAAAGATATTTTGATTAAGCTAGTTGAGCATGGTATGAATGTTGCTCGTATTAATTTTAGTCACGGATCGTACGAAGAACATAAAAAAGTGATTCAGCTGATTAAAGAGGTCAGAAAAGAACTCCATAAACCGATTGGGATACTCCTTGATACAAAAGGTCCAGAGATTCGAGTAGGTGAAATTTCGCAAATCAATCTTAAGCACCTGGATGTTATTAGGATAGGAAAAGACATCCCGATCATCCCCGCTTTCATTGTCAATGAGATTAAAATCGGGGTGAATATATTTTTTGATGATGGGTATATTCATGGCAAAGTGATCGGAAAGGGAGAAGGGTATGCGGATGTTCAAATACTTAATGAGGGCGTATTACAAAGAAATAAAGGGATAAATATTCCGGAGCAAGTTTTTGATCTTCCGGATCTTACAGAGAAGGATATCGCAGATATTCAGTTTGGTTGCAAGGAAGGAATTGATATGATAGCCGCCTCTTTTATAAGAAGCGCAAAACAAGTTCTTGCTATTAAAGATCTTATTGAAAAAGAGGGCGCCCCACATCTTCTTGTGATTGCAAAAATTGAAAACCGGGAAGGGGTAAAAAATTTTGAAGAAATTGTGCAAGTTTCCGATGGGATTATGGTTGCAAGGGGGGATCTTGGAATTGAAATTTCGGTAACACACCTTCCGCCGATTCAGAAAAAAATGATTCGGGAGTGCAATTTGCGGGCAAAGCCTGTGATTATAGCTACCCAGATGTTAGAATCGATGATTAAAAATCCTATGCCAACGAGAGCGGAAGCATCTGATGTGGCAAATGCAATTTACGATGCAGCTTCTGCAGTGATGCTTTCTGGCGAAACTGCAATGGGTGCATACCCTGTACAAGCTGTAAAAATGATGCATGAAATTGCTTGTGAGGCAGAAAGAGATTTTGATAATAAAGCTTTTTTTCAAAAAATGATGGAGCACGATCTTTATGATGTCCCTTCTGGAGTTGCAAGAGCTGCTGTCAATACTTGTTACAATATCAAAGCGAGTGCAATTATTGCGTGTTCAAATAGTGGAGGGACAATTAGGAGAATTTGTTCGTTTAGGCCCAAAGCAAAAATCATTGCCGTAACCCCATCTTATCTTACCTACTATCAAACATCTATTATGTGGGGCACCGAAGGATATATAGAAAAGCATAGCGATATTGAAAAAGGTTTTGATGATATTGCTTGCTTTGCATTGAAACACGCTTGGGTAAATTATGGAGACCTTGTCGTAGTGACAATGGGTAAGCCCTACGGTATCAGTTTTACGACGAATACCCTTTTTGTGGAAAGTATCGGAAAAGTGCTTGTAAGAGGGCAAAAATTTAAAATTTCTCTAGAGCCTATTTTAGGAGAAGTGACGATCTTGTTTCCTGGAGAAAAAAAAGAGGTTTCTAATAAGATTGTCGTGACTACAAAAGTGTTAGAAAGTCAGTTACACCTTTTTTCAAAAGCCAAAGGAATTATTTTGCAAAATCATCCGTTAGATAAAAGGTCTGAAGACGAACTTGCAAAACTTTATAAAACACATCAAATTCCTTATATAGTAAGAGCCGACGCAGCAATTGGTTTATTAAAAGAGGGATTGCATGTCCGATTTGATGCAACGCTTGGTCTTATTTTCAAAGGGGAGAGCCCCAATGAAAAAGAGATGCTTCAAGCCTGTATAGTCCATTCGGTATAAACACCAATCATTTTAAAGTGAAATGACTATAACATATCAAATAATCTCGAAAAGAGGAGTTTTTTTTTCGCATATTCGATTAAATAGAAAGCTTCTTGCTCATCTTTTTCGGATAAAAGAGCTCTTTTTTTAGAGGTTTCTAAAGCAAGAAGAGAGTCCTCTATCGATTTTTCTCGAAGGGAAAAAGAGACTACTTTTCCAAGCTGCTTTGCATGTCTAGCAGCACTTTTTTCGTCATACCCTCTTTCTAAAAATCGTAAGAAGATACCAGTTTTTAAAGCTACTAATTGGGACGCTTTTGCGCAATTTCCTATCGTTTGATTTTTAAAGGGCAAAGAAATACGCGTGCCCGACTTTCTATCTATTAACTCTCTTGCATGAAGTAAGAGGGGAAGGTTTTGGTATAAATAGCTGTTTAAATGTTCACAGGCTTTAGTAAGGTCAGGGTAGATATAGGAGTAATTGGCTACTAAGTACGCTATAATTTCGAGGGACATTATTGAGGGGTCATATTCATAATATTTTATAATACCTGTCTCATTACCAAAACCGCGATTGCAAATAGCGAAATGAGTGCCAGAAAATATGATGCTTACGCTGTGTTCAATTAGCCCTAGAGGAAGAACTACAAATTTCCCTGATTGGATTCTTTCTACAGTATGACTATTTAAAAAATCAGAATTTGATGCGATTTCAAATGCTTCTTTTAGTTCAGCTTGATCGTCAGCAAAAAATCCTTCGATTGGAGATGTAAGGCTTTTTGCAATTTCTCTGGTTGCCGTATATACGGAGACATTTTCTAGGGAAGTATCTTGGTAGTAGGCACTAGGTAAACCAGAGAAATTAGTTAAAGATCTTAGATAGTAAGAGAGTTCTGACTCACTATTAGAAAGGTTTTCTATAGACTCATCTATATGGTATAACGCTTTTTGGCAATCAGTTAGTCCAATTAAAAGTGCGGGATAGTTCAAATAGGGCATAAAATCGGGATCTCTAAGCATTTTTTCGTCAATGCACATAATCATGGACTGATCTTTTTTTACAGCTTCTAATAAGATCTCTTTGTTAGATTGAAGACTTTTTGAAAAAAATCTGAGTAGATTAGGCTGCTTTCTCATGAGAGAGAGACAGAGCTCAAAGTTTGTAGAAAATTCTCTTGGATATGATGATATATAACTTTGATAAGCAATAAGAAGTTCAGTTGTTAGTTCGATTCTAAGATGAGGAGGGATTTTTTGAGTCTCTTCTAATATTTGAGGCATAAGCTCTTTTGCATCATCTTCTAAAAAAGGATCTAGCTTTTCTTTTAGGGACAAAAGTTTATGAGAACTCATATTTACAAATCCCCATGATCTCATACCATCTACAACTAGCTCTACTTTTTTCCAAGATGCAGGGAATAACTGGCTACTCTCTTTTGTTAAAGGGATATATTCGACCCGACCCAGATCAGATCCAGAACTGCTTATAACATGATATTGATCATCAATTGTTTGGATCTCAAAGAAAATCGACTCGTGTGGATTTATAGACATAATTACAAAACTTATAATTAAGTCTATACATGTAATAATTCCTTTTTATTTTATACAATAAAATAAAAAGAGCTCTTTCATGAGATGTTTATAGCGTTTTAAATTATCAAAGCGAATTTAAAAGAGTATAAGTATTACGAATTAAGCTTTTGGAATTTTTCTTTCAAGATAAGAGCGTTAAGGTGATATCTTCTGACTAAATTGACTTTGCGCAGTTGAAAAGAGACGACCCAGAAAAGGGCGTTTAATCCAAAATTAATAAAGAGCAAAATAAGAGTTAGCAAAGAAAACTGAGGCCAATAAAAAGTTTGGTTTAGTTGGCTAACCAGAGTTGCTATAGTTGAGATTGGGATAGTGATCAAGAGGAGTAAAAGAAACGCGCTACCTTGTTTTTTATATGCGCAGTGATAAGTAATCCAGAAAGAAAGCGCAAGTGAGATGAGATAAAAAAACAGTGTCAAAATTTTGGCTGCAATCGGTTGCGGAGTGCTTATATTTAACCAGATAGAAAATGTTGAAATAATTGAAAAAAGATATGTAAGAATATATGTGGTAAGCCATCTTTTTTTTGTTTTTGCTTCTTTTATTTCATCTATTGGTTTTAAGTAGATAGATACATTAGACGTGGGGAGTAAAATTCGGTTTTTAAGCGTTCTATTAATCTTTTTTACTACTAAGAATATAAGAAAGCCTATGATTAGGTAGACAGCAATTAGAGTAACAAATGTTAATAAAGTGCTCATAAATTCTCCAAATTAAGCTGTTAATAATATTTTAAATAAATTTATTTAACAAGAACAAATAAGGTAAGCTGCAACAATTGAGGCAGTTTCTGCTCTTAGGATATTTGATGAAAGAGTTGTTGAAGTGGCCATGCATTCTGTTTTCAAAAAATTAAGTTCCTTCTTTGAAAAGCCTGATTCTGGACCTATAATAAATCCTGCTGATTCTGAAGGTGGTAAGAATTTTTTTCCATTTGGATCTCCTATATAAAGGGGATAAGATAACTCTTTTAGATCATCTATCTTAAGAATTGAAATCGTGGGGAGATAGAGTCTTTTGCATTGTTTCATTGCAGAAATGGTAATTTTTTTCATTCGCAGAAGAAACGAATCAGAAATCTCTTTAATTTTACTTTTTTCGGCTGGAAAAAAAATAAAATCGGTAATTCCTATTTCGGTTCCCTTTTCTAAAATAAATTCTAGGTGACTTTTTTCAGGAATTGCCTGGATGAGAGAGAGTGTTTTTTGAGGAGTTGCTTGGCTATCCACTGAGAGAACTTTAATTGTATCTTCATAATAACCGATTGCAAGCTCGCCATTTCCATTCACAATCTCAATTTTTTCTTTGGGTCTTACTCGTAACACTTTTTTAAGGTGATGTAGTTCATCTCTATCAAGCTCTATATACGTGTCGATAACTAGGTCTTTGTCTGTGTAAAATCTATACATTAGGTTTGTTTGGCAATTGTTCTTTTAGAATGATCTCTTTTCCTTTTAACTGTGCTGTTAACTCAAAAGGCTCGTCATCTGCGTAAAAAAGGCTAAATCTATGCATATAATTTCGGAATCTATTTCGTAAATGCTCTTCTCTCAAAGTTGGGTGCATATCTTTAAGCTCATCATCGTTAATTTCTGTAATCATAGTGCTTACATAACGATCTTCTAATACAGCTGGGTTAATAAATTGAATCGACCAATCAATATTTTCTTCATCACTTCCCGGTGTCATGTTTACTGATATAAAAATCATGTCTTTAATGATTTTAACAAACAGCTCACTTACCCCTTTTGTGTAGAGTTGTTTATTTAAAATCTTAAGACCTTTTTGAGATGAGATTAGATCGCTATTTCCAATAGTGATATTGGTTGGTGAATTAGACCCTTTGTAATCAGGAGGAAAGTAGATTGATACAGGAAGAGAAAAATTAATCGGTATAATATCAGATCTTATAAAATCTATACGCAAATATTTAGCCTCGGGGTCATCAATTTTTAAAGGAATGTCAGAAATTGAGGGGAGGTTAATTGTTTTCCACTCTTCGGGAATAAAAAAGCTAACAACTTTTTTCTGTCTTGAAGAGGTAGCTCTTTCTAAATCACTTTTTGAAATGTCATTAAGGTTAAATGTAAGTTTTAACCCTCTTGTTTTCAATTTTTTGATAATTTCATCGGGACCACTTACACTCATATTGAGATGGTAGGGCCAGACATCTAAAAATTGAAAACCTTTAGGCGCTTCTCCGATCGGATGGGATACGTAAACCGGAATTTTCTCGTTTGCAAACGGTACAAGATTTATTACAAGTGTTTTAGCGATAACTTTATTAATGTGACTTGATATGCTGAGCTCAGGATTTAACGAGACTAGATGCTTCTTTTCGATATTCACTATATTTTCAGATGAAAAATCACTTCCATCAATGACAATTTCTATGTCATTCGGAGATATTTCTTCTAAGTGAGATTTTTTTCCCGTGATCGTTACAGAAAAGCGTCTATTTAATAGACCTGATGGTTGGAGTCCGTTAATTGTTTTTCCTTGGGGAAGGTTTATAACTCTAACGCCAATCGTATTGATTGTTTTAGTTGATGTAAGTGATTGATCAACAACAAACCATACTATAATAGCCAATATTAAAGAGATGAACTTTTTAAGCCAATTGTCAATGAATATGCTTTTTAAAAGAGAAATCACCTTTTTAGCCACTCCCAAATATTTTCTTTTTTATTTCCTTGTGGTTCTTGATCCTGGTAAAAAAGGCTACGGAGAACGCCTTTAAATCGATCAATTTTTATCCCTCTTGTAATGATTCCATCTCTTGCTAAAGAGACTTTTCCTTGCTCTTCAGAGACTATAATTACAAGAGAGTCAGTAATTAAGCTTAGTCCGATACCTGCTCTGTGCCTTGTTCCAAGGGATTTTTGAATATGTGGAGAGTCGGCAAGAGGTAATATAACAGATGCTGCGACTATTTTTTTATCTTTGATAATGACTGCACCGTCGTGAAGCGGGGCAGATTTTGAGAAAATTGTCTCTATAAGCTCTGAAGTAAAGTCTGCATTTAAAAGAATAGCTTTTTTAGCATACTCGTCGAGTAAATCATTTTTTTCTAAAACAATTAAAGCGCCTATTTGTTTTTCAGCCATTCTATAAGTAGATGTGGCTAACTGGTCTAAGAATCTGTCAAATTCTGTAATCTCTTTTGATCTAGTTGTTTTTAAGCTTAATTTGGATAAAGCAGTTCTAAGTTCAGGCTGGAAAATAACGATAAGGGCAATAGCTGCAACATTTGCAAGAAGTAAGATCAACTTATGCAAAACAGGGAGAGGAATATAAGAAGAGAGAGCAAAAAGTATTAAAAACGCAATAACTCCGAACATTAAGTCCATAGAGCGAGTATTCCAGAAAAAAGAGAGCAAATAATTGATGACCACAGTCATGATCAAAATTTCAAAAAAAGGAATCAGCATTTGCAACAAGTTCATAAATCTCTTGTGTTATGTCTCTTTTTTCACTGTTTTTTGATAAAATTTCAAGTAAAAAGTCCTCTAAACAAGAGTTAATCCAGGTGCTACTTTGTCTCTTGTGTGAAGAATTGTATAATTTAAGTAATTTCCAGCTTTTACTCCGTCTGTTCTTGTAATTCTTCCGTAATCTCCCATGCAAATACCGATGATGTTTATTCCTGATTTGCTTGTTTTTTGTATAAAACGAAGCATTTTATAAGAGTCTGAAAAAGAATTTGCTGTAGTGCATATTTTATATGCAAAACAGGGGTATATAGTCATCTTATTTAAAATTAAATCTAACTGTTTTGGTGTTGTTAGAAAATTGTGGTAAGAAAGAATTATTTTAGTGGGCATATCCAGCGTTAGGATTTCATGCAAAAATGTGGAGGGTGTATCTAGTTCAAAATCAAAATAGTCGGGTTCCAAAGCGAGTAATTCTTTTGCAAGAGATACTCTTTTTTCCTCGCTTCCTAAAAATCCACCTCCAGATCGTCTACTTCTAAGGGTAAAAATAACTTTTCCTTGAACGCGCTCTTTAAGCTCTTTTATCAAAGAAAGGTCGATTTCTTGAAAAAGGTCAAGTCTTAGCTCAACCCCATCTTTTTGGGAATTGGCTAAAATAATTCTGTTTGTTGCAGTTTGATAGGTGGGACCTGTAATAACTGCTATTTGCATAAACCACCCCACGGCTAGAGGGAATTAGTGTACTCTTTTTCTAGAATAAAGTAACGTAAATTTTAGCTAAGAGGGTATATTAATTAGATCATGTATGCGAAGATTTTAGAAACCTTAAGTTTTCAAAGAGGGGCAATTGTTATTGTCACTGATACAAACGTTGCTAGGTTGTATACAGAAACTTTTTTTGAAGAGCTCAAAAAAATAAAAGCCAATATCTTTTTAGTGAAAATTCCTCCTAAAGAGAGCTCAAAAAGTAGGTTTATAAAAGAAAGTATTGAAGATCAATTAATTAATTTAGGTGTTAGTAGGAATGATACGATTGTAGCTTTTGGAGGTGGGGTTGTTTCTGATGTTGTTGGGTATGTTGCAGCAACTTACTTAAGAGGTGTCTCGTACATGGTTGTGCCTACAACATTGATGGGTATGGTTGACGCTGCGATCGGAGGGAAAAATGGAATCAACCATGAAAAGGGAAAAAATTTAATGGGTAGTCTGTTAGCTCCAGACGATGTGTTTATCGAGCCCTCCTTTTTAAAAACTTTGTCATATGATGTATATCTCGAGGGATTTATGGAGGTGATTAAATATGGCCTAATAGCAGACGAGTCGTTTTTTGATTCGATATATGAAAAATCTCTCTCTATTCATGAATGTATTGAAAGAAGCATCGAGATTAAAAAGAGTATTGTTAAGCAAGATCCTAAAGATATTGGTTTAAGAAGAATCTTAAATTTCGGCCATTTGGTAGCTCATGCGATTGAAAAATGTACAGCTTATGTAGTTTCGCATGGAAGAGCTCTTTGGTATGGAATGCTCATAGAATCTTATTTAAGTTATTTGAAAGGGTATTTGTCTTTAGAAGGTGTTAAGAAAATTGTAGACCTTCTTTTAAGAGAAGAAAATCGGTTCGCTTTAATTGATGAGATTGAGCCTGAAGCTCTTTATAACGCAATGAAAGTTGACAAGAAAGCAAAAGAGAGTGTCCCGAGAGCTGTTTTATTAAAACGAATCGGAAAAGTTGTCTCATTTGGGGGAGAGTATTGTACACCAATTTCTTATAATGAGTTTGTGAGCGCTTTCTCTTGGGTTAACAACTTGATTGCAAATCCCTTGGACATTCGTTCTTTTACTGCGTAGTAATCATTTTCAAGTTTCTTATTAATGGAGGTTAAGCGAACAACTTTACCTTTTTCTAAAATCCATGGGTCGAATCCCCAAAATTTTGTTACTAAAATCGTATCGGATTCTTTTGGATCTACAAGAATGTAAAAATTTTCTGTATCTATGACCATTTGCATTCTCTTTTGAATAAACTCCTCTTTTGAAGAGGTAAGCTTATTCCAAACAACCTCATCTGTGCCAAAATGGAATTCATCATTAGTAATGAGTCCGATTTCAATTCCCTTGATAATAGCGTCGGCTAGCCATCTCGAAGATAGGTGATTTGTTGGACTTGCAAAGCAATTTTCGGTCATAAAAAGTGTGAATAAGACAATTTTTGTCATTATCTCAGGTTTGGAGCTAATCCATTTATCCTGAATAAATTTGCAGTCTTTAAAAAGCTCTACAGCCTCTTTTTTTGTGATAAAATTCTGATGGTAAGCTCCTTGTATGCTATAATCAAGTCTATCTGCAGATGGATTTGGTCTTTTTTGTTCGAGCGCCGGAGCTAAATTTTCTAATGGTAAAACATGTTTCGGATTAATTTTGTGTTTTCTTAAAATGTCGCTAAGTCCTGTTTTCTCTAAAAACTGTTCGTGAATACTGTTTTGATAGTCGATATCGCTGTGCTCTTTATGAAAAACCCAATCTCCTACATGAGAAAATACTGTATGAGAGACGTCGTGAAGAAGTCCTGCAATCTGCTCTTCTAAAGATCTGTCGCTATTTCTAAGAATGTAAAAAACCCCAAGAGAGTGGGAGTATCTCGTAAATTCTTCTCTGTGTGTTGTATAGTATGCAACTCCATATTGGTGTATTTTTTTCAGTCTTTGAAAAGCATCACTATCTATTAGTTCAAGAAGAACAGGTTCTTCAACCTCTACAACGCCATAGAAAGTTTCAATCGGTCTTCCAAGAAGATGTGTTGAAAAAATGAAAAAGGAAATAATAAGAAATCTAAACTTCATAAGACGAGAAATTATCTAGTTAGAGATAGTTTACGTCAATAGTTGTTTCGTGTAGAATTAAGTTGTTTTATTTGGGTTTGGTTAAGGATGAAATACCGAGTACAAAAAAGTGTGCTTTCTGGAGATGTGTTTATTCCTCCGTCTAAATCACATACACTCAGGGCAATTCTTTTTTCCCTAATGGCTAAAGGAAAATCTGTTATTCGAAATTATTTAGTCTCTGGCGACACATTTGCAATGATTGATGCAATTGAAAAATTTGGGGCTAAAGTAAAAATTGACCCAGAGTATTTAGAGATCGAAGGCGTCGGTGGTAGGCTTAAAAGACCAAATGATGTGATACAAGCAGGAAATTCAGGGCAAGTGCTTCGTTTTATTGCAGGGATCGCGGCTCTTATTGATAGTTATGTTGTTATTACAGGAGATGAATCGATTCGAACAAGAAGGCCTGTTAAGCCGATTTTAGAGGCATTTAATTCGCAAAATGTTTTTGCAGAGTCTCTTGCGTTAAATGGGCATGCTCCGATTATTATTAAGGGACCAATGAAACCTGGAATTATTGCGATCGAAGGGTCAGATTCACAACCAGTCTCAGCCCTACTTATAGCTACAGCTTTTTTATCTGAGCCTTCAGAGCTTTATGTAATGAATCCGGGAGAAAAACCGTGGATAAATGTAACAATTAGTTGGCTTTCCAATTTGGGTGTTAAAGTCATAAATCATGATTACAGACATTACAAAGTGTTTGGAAAAGCCTCCTATGATGGTTTTGATGTCACAATTCCAGGAGATTTTAGCACAGCTTGCTACCCTTTTGCAGCAGCTATCATTTCGAAAAAAAAGGTGCGTGTTTTCGGTCTTTTTATGGATGATCCACAGCCAGATAAGCAATTTATTGAAATCATCAAAAAAATGGGTGTGGCTGTGACTGTTTGTCCTGATCAAGAGTGGATAGAGGTAGATGGTAATTGTGAGTTGCAGGGAATTGATGTTAATATTAATGACTGCATAGACACTCTTCCAATACTTGCGGTTATGGCTTGTTTTGCAAATAGTGTTACCTATATCTCAGGGGCCAAAATTGCTAGATTAAAAGAGTCGGATAGAATTGCTTCGATTGCTAATGAATTAAGAAAAATGGGTGCCCATATCGAAGAAAAAGAGGACGGTCTTATTATACATCCTTCACAATTAAAAGGCTCAGAGCTTTCCTCTTATAAAGATCATAGGATTGCCTTATCGCTGATTATTGCAGCTATGGGAAGTCAGGGAGAGTCTTTAATTGACGGAGTTGAGTGCATAGGAAAAACTTATCCGATGTTTTTTTATGACTTTGTTTCATTAGGGGCAAAAATTGATTAGAAATATCTAGTTCTTTCGTCTTTTATCTCTTTCAAGGGCGCTTGCAACACTTTTTTTCTGATTTCATATAGTTTTCAATATCTTTGTGGGAGATATAGGTGACTAAACCTATGTAAGCAGCGAGTGAGATATAGCCAAAGATAGAGTATTGTGAAAAGATAAGAGCTGCTCCACCAACAAGAGAGGGGAGGGCAAATCTAAAAGCACAAAACCGTTCAATAGTTACCCGATAAAGAAGGGATAGGGGAAGAACTACTCCAAATGTAAAAAACGGGGATAGAGACATAAGTCCGTACATCATAATCGATCTAAAAATATGAGAGACGACAAGTGAAGTTTTATAAAGAGTCGGTCTTTTATCAAACTCTTTAGCAAAAGTATCGCATGTAGAATCAAAGCTTGTTTTTATACGAGAAAGAGTATCAATCATGAAAAAAAATTAACACAATATTAATTTTAAAGTCTATAATCATTTTTATGAAAATTGTGCTCTTAGGACTGAAAGGCGTTGGTAAGACAACATTCGGAAAAAAACTTGCAAAAATACTTAACTGTCCCTTTATTGATACAGATAAAGAGATTGAATTAAAAGTTGGGAAAAAACCGTTAGAAATTTTTAAAGATGAGGGCGAAAAAAAATTACGAGAAATAGAGTGTCTTATTTTGCAAGGTTTGCAAGAAAGAGAAGATTGCGTGATTGCAGTTGGTGGGGGTGGATTCATGCTAAGCGAAAGTCAAAGAATTTTAAAAGTTTTGGGAATCCTTATATGCTTGCATATGAGCAAGGAATCTCTTTTAAAACGATGGAAAAGCTGGCCTGCTGTTTGTAAAAAAAAGGAAGAATTTGATCGGTATTACGACAAAAGAATAGAAAAGCTTTGCATGCTTTCTTGTGTTTGGATTGATGCAACAAGAAGCGATTTGATTGATTTAGTACTAAGAGTTACTCATGGCAAGTAATAGATTTGGAAATCTCTTTACCATTACTACATTCGGTGAGTCTCACGGAGACGGAATCGGAGTAGTTATTGATGGTTGTCCTGCAAATTTAGAAATTTCAAAAAGTGAGATTCAATTAGAGTTAGATAAGAGAAGGCCTGGAGTTTTACCATTTACATCACCTCGAAAAGAAGAGGATAGAGTAGAAATTTTGTCAGGAATTTTTCAAGGGAAGACAACGGGCGCTCCAGTTGCTTTATATATAAAAAATCAAGATGCAGATTCTTCAAAATATGAGTCAGTAAAAAACCTTTATAAGCCGGGTCATGCAAATTTCACCTATTTAGAAAAGTATGGGATTTATGATTATAGAGGCGGAGGAAGATCTTCAGCAAGAGAGACAGCTGCACGCGTTGCAGCTGGAGCTATTGCTAAGAAATTCATTTATCCTATGGAGATTTCTGCACGAGTAGAAGATATAGAAAAAATTTTATCTCTCTTAGAAGAGTTAATGAAAGAGGGTGATTCTATTGGTGGTGTAGTTAGATGTGAAGTGAAAAATGTAATAAAAGGCCTTGGTGATCCGATGTATCAAAAATTAGAAGCTCTATTAGCAAGTGCTATGTTATCGATACCTGCGTCAAGAGGAATTGAGTTTGGCTCTGGATTTTCTTCTGCAAACATGAAAGGAAGTGATCACAACGATCTTTATTTAAAAGAAGGTATGAAAACAAATCATCACGGGGGGATTTTAGCAGGGATTACTACAGGATCTCCTATTGTTTTTCGTGTCCCTTTTAAGCCGACGTCGAGTATAAAAAAACCTCAGAAAACAATAGATTTTGAAGGAAATGAAGAGGTTTTTTGCATCCCTGAAGGTTCTAGGCACGATCCTTGCGTAGCACTTCGTGCACCTGTTATTGTAGAGTCTATGACTGCAATTGTTTTAGCAGATGCTCTATTAATGAATCGTTGTTCAAAAATCTAGCATCATCTACGATGAATTTTTTAAGAGGGCATTATGGACGTTATGATGTTATCCCGTATTCAATTCGGATTTACGGCGACTTTTCACTATTTATTTCCTCCTATGACAATAGGTTTGAGCTGGATGATTGTTATAATTGAAGGTCTTTATTTAAAAACCGGAAATAAAATTTATAAGCAGATGGCTCAATTTTGGGTGAAAATTTTTTCACTTTTCTTCGCTATGGGAGTAGCAACTGGGTTTGTTTTACTTTTTGCATTCGGAAATAATTGGTCTACTTTTTCTAAATTTGTTGGAGATGTGTTTGGAACTGTTCTTGCAGCAGAGGGTGTTTTTGCATTTTTTCTAGAGGGAGGATTTTTAGGAATCATGCTCTTTGGATGGGATAAGGTAAAGCCGTCGTTTCATTATCTTTCAACTATTTTGGTCACAATAGGGGCAACTTTTAGTGCAACTTGGATAGTTATGGCAAATTCTTGGATGCAGACTCCTGCTGGTTATAAAATTATAGGGGAAGGGGCGAATAAAAGAGCTGTAATTACTAATCTTTGGGAGGTTTACTTTAATCCCTCTTTTGTAGATAGATTAGTTCATGTTCTTTTAGGATGTTGGTTAGTTGGTATTTTTATCATGGTGAGCGTTGGGGCTTACTATATGCTCAAAAAAAAGCATATCGAGTTTTCTAGATTCACTTTGAAATTATCTTTGGTAACAGCTTTTATCGCTTTAATTTTGCAGCTAATATCTGCTGATTCGACTGCAAAGGGTGTTGCTAAAAATCAACCTGTAAAGCTAGCTGCTATGGAAGGTGTTTATGAAACAAAAGAGTATACCCCATTTGTAGTTATAGGGCTACTCGATGAAAAAAATGAAAAAGTTAAAGGAATTAGCATCCCCGGTCTTTTAAGTTTTCTTACCTATCACGATTTTAAAAAAGCAATACCTGGTCTAAATGAGTTTCCAAAAGAGAATTGGCCTCATATTCCATCTGTCTTTTATAGCTATCATGCGATGGTTTATGCGTGGGGTTTAATGATGCTAATTGCTGTTATCGGTCTTATTTTATGGAAAAAAAATCGCTTAGAGACAGCAAACTGGTATTTGTGGGGTGCTGTTTTTTCTGTTCTCCTGCCCTATATAGCAAATACAGCAGGTTGGTTTACTGCTGAATTTGGACGTCAGCCTTGGATTGTTTATAATGTTATGAGAACTGTAGAAGGAGCGTCAAAAGTTGTTAATAAAAGTCAGGTTATGGGCTCTTTGATCATGTTTGGAGCTATTTATTCTCTCCTTTTTGCTCTTTTTATTTTCTTGTTAAATAGAAAGATTCAACACGGGCCTCCTGAAGAGAGATCTTTTTCTGGAGATAAAGATTACACAAAAAGCTTTTCTAAAGGAGCTGATCTATGACGCATGAGATACTACAAGTTTTATGGTACATGGTAGTTGGAGCGTCGGTTATTTTTTATGTGATGCTTGATGGCTTTGATTTAGGGGTGGGATCGATTCACTATTTTGCAAGAACAGATCATGACAGGAGAATTTTTCTCAATTCAATAGGACCTTTTTGGGATGGAAATGAGGTCTGGTTGATAGTGATTGGAGGAAGTTTGTTTGTAGGCTTTCCAGATGTTTATGCTGTTTCATTTTCAGGGTTTTATAATATTTTGATGATTCTTCTTGCTGGAATTATTGCAAGAGTGTGTGGAATAGAATTTCGCTCAAAATACGAGTCAAAGAAATGGAAAGCTTTATGGGACACGGTATTTTGTTTAAGTAGCCTTGCTATGACATTTGGGATTGGAGTTATTTTAGGTAATTTGGTACAAGGTGTTCCAATTGATGGAAATCGTGAAATGAACCTTCCCTTTTGGTCTTTATTTACCCCATACACAGTTGGAATTGGGATACTTTCTATTGGACTATTTGCAATGCATGGGAATAATTTTCTTTTAATGAAAACAGAAGGAGAGCTACAAAATCAGTTAAGAAAATTAGCGCCCTATTTTATATTAGCGTTTAGCTTTTTATTAATTGCTATGACCCTTTGGACTTGGTACTCGCATCCATATATGGTAGAAAGATACTTTGTCTATCCCTTCTTATTTTTAGTTCCGGTTATGTTTTTCACTCTTTTAGGGCTTATGACAAAAGCGCTCCAAAATTTTAAATATGGATTAGCTTTTATCTATTCAATGCTTTCAATTGCCTTTTTATTTAGCCTTTTTGCTATTGGCACTTTCCCAAACGTTATGATTTCTTCTTTAAATAAAGAGCTTTATAGTCTAACTGTTTTTAATGCCTCTGCTTCATTGACTACATTAAAAGTTGCTTGTACGATCGCTGTAATAGGTGTTCCACTTGTCTTAGCTTATGGTTTTTGTCTCTATTATATTTTTCATGGAAAAACCAAGCTACATGATCATAGTTATTGACCAGTAATTATTAAGTTATTTATATTCATGCCTTTTTAAAAAAAAGGATGAATTATGAGAATGATATTTGGTCTTATTTTGGGGTTTTCTCTAAATGTTGCTTTCGCAGATGATATAAAGCCTCTCATAAATGAAAAAAAGATTGGGGGTATTTTAGAAGAAAATGTTGATAGAGTGTTCTACCCTTATCTAGGATTAGGTGGTTCTGCCTTTGTTTTGATTCCTTACGCTGCTAATATCTCTCTTGGAACAAGAGTAGTAAAAGAGGGGCAGATGATTGGCTTAGATATTTCCGGCAATTATACAGCGACATTTATATCGCAATATGTGTTTGGTAAAATCATGACTCCTTTCTATTTTTCAGAAAATAGTAAAAACAGTTATTTCATGGGGCCTTTTATAACTTTTGGGCTTGAAAATATTTTTGAAGGTTATGAACAGATATTTGCGCAAAAAAGAGACTCTCTGCTTGCTATAACAGGTATTTGTATTGGCAAAAATATTGCAACCGATAGCAAACTTTCATTTTGGCAAATAGGGGCCAATATGAGACGATTGAACATGAGTCATAAAGAAAATTCTGCAATTTGGCCAACTATGACGTTTCAATACGGAATCGGTTTCTAGCTTTTACCTTTCCAGTGAAGTTTTGATCGCAAAGTAGCAAAAAACGTGTGTCTTTTAGCAAACGAAATGAGTTTAAAAGTTTTTGGACTTAAAGTTAAACAGACGCTCTCCTCATAGCCGATTGGATATGATTTAAAGCCATCAGCGATCCCTTCAATCGGGCCGTGGTGGCTAAAATACCTCACTTTTATTCTGCTATCAGGAGGGAGAACAAAGGGTCTACTAGTAAGGCTGTGCGGGCAAAGGGGCGTAAGTACAAACGCCTTTAATTTAGGATCAATAATGGGTCCGCCTGCAGCAAGAGAATAGGCTGTTGATCCTGTTGGTGTTGCAATTATTAATCCATCAGAGTGGAAGGTGTTAAAATAGTGATCATTAATATGAACTTCTAGAAGAATCATGTTTTTGATTGTATGTCTATGAAGAACAAATTCATTGATTGCAAAAAATTTCTCACCGGTGTCAAGAGTTGCTTCGAGCATGATTCTCTCATCAATATCATAATCATTATTGATAAGGTCTTTCAAGTAGAGTTCGAAATCTTCCATTCTTACATCAGCCATAAATCCTAAGCTTCCTAGATTGACAGATGTAAAAAGGGCGTTTTCATTGCAGGCGTACTTATGTTTAAATGCAAGAAGAGTACCATCACCGCCTAGTGTGATATAAATATCTATAGGGGTTGACTCATCCATGTAAGGAAGTTTGGTTGTTCCTTTGTAGTCTTTGTCAATAAATGCTTGAAACCCATTTTTTGCAAAAATATCTGCAATAGGATTTATAAATTGTGGGGCAAGTGCTTTAGATGCACTAGGACAAATTCCAATGTTTTTCACGCGCGCTCGCTCCTTGTTTTAAAGAAAATCTTTCAAGAATTGCCTTAGCGATTTTTTCAGGAGTAAGGCCAGCTTCTTTCATCAAGCTTTCATATGATCCATGTTCAATAAATTGATCAGGAAGTCCGAAATTTTGCACTTGAATGTCTGAAAAACCGCTTTGCATCACAAATGAATTAACGCACATCCCAAGGCCTGCATAAACTGCATGTTCTTCTATTGTAACAAAGTAGTGATGGTCTAGCATTAATTGAAAAAGTAAATTTGTATCAAGTGGTTTGATAAAAATAGGGTCAACAATTGTAGCTTCGATATTGCTTTCAAGTAAGATGTTTCGTACTTCATGTGCGCATTTACACATATGGCCAAGCGCTATAATAACAACGTCTTTTCCTTTTATAAGAATTTCGCCCTTCCCGAGATCTCTTTCTATAATTTCTCGTCCTGTCTCTTCTGTTGTCATGTTTGGATAGCGAATGCAAGCTGGTTTATTCCATTGAAAGCAAGACTCTAAAAGATCTTTTAATAAATCACCATCTCTTGGTTGTGCAACAACCACATTAGGGATTGCTGTAAGGAAACTAATGTCAAAAATGCCATGGTGGGTTGTGCCATCACTAGGAGAGAGTCCTGCTCTGTCAAGAGCAAAGACCACAGGAAGGTTTTGAAGAGCGACATCTTGAAAAAGGTTGTCTAACGCTCTTTGAAAAAAGGTTGCATAGATAGAGCAGATCACTTTTTGCATGCCGCCATATGCAAGACCCCCTGCAAATGTGACAGCATGACCTTCTGCAATTCCAACATCAATGCATCTATCTGGATATGTTTCCATAAAAGCATCAAGGCATGAGCCTCCTGGCATTGCTGGCGTAATAGCGATTAAAGAGGGGTCTTCATTTGCCATTTTTAAGACCTGTTTACCAAAAATTTTTGGAAATGTCTCTTTAGAGAGAGGAGATGGGTGAAATTTTCCAGATTCCGGATCAAATGGTTTTACCCCGTGATAGGTAATTGGGTCTTCGTAAGCTTTTGGCATGCCACAACCTTTTATTGTTAGTGCATGGACAATTACGGGCTGATCACTTGCCTTTGCTTTTAAAAGAAGAGTGATCAAATCTGCAAGATTGTGTCCGTCTACAGGACCTAGATATTTTAGATGAAACTGATCAAAAAAGGTTTCTGTCTCTTTTTTAGGCTTGTCCGGGGATGTGAATTTGCCTAAAATATCGTTGTGAATGGTCCCCACACCATGGGAAATGGCCATGCCGTTATCATTTAAAATCAGTATAAACTTTTTTAGATCTTTTGGAATGTGATTGAGAGCTTCTAGAGTTAGGCCACATGCTAAAGGAGCGTCGCTAAGTATGGGAATTACGTAACTATCTTCTTTTTGTAAATCTCTTGTTTTTGCAACTCCGAGACCAAGTGATAGACCAGTTCCTGCGTGTCCTGCATAAAAATGATCATGTATAGATTCAGTAGGGGATGCGAAACCAGAAAGGCCTTGAAATTTTCGAATTGTAGGGAAAAGATCTTTCCTTCCTGTAACAATTTTATGTGTGTAAATTTGGTGGCTTGTGTCAAAGATGAATTTATCTAAAGGAGAATTAAATACATAATGGAGCGCAAGCGTAAGTTCAACACTTCCTAGGTTGGAGGCTAAATGACCCCCATTTTTGGACATCACTTCAATAATCAATTCTCTGATTTCAGAGCTAAGAACTTTGAGCTCTTCTATAGAGAGTGACTTTATGGCTTCTGGAGATGTGATATTAGTTAAGATTTTCATCCCTCATCAATACGCCATCTAAATTAGGTTGAAAATCTTTAGTTAAAGGGCGGTTGTCCGCATCAACTACGATCGATCCGTCTCGATTTTTAGTTAAAATTTGAATTTTCTTTTCAGCCTCTTCCAATTTTTGGCTACAAAGTGCTAAGAGTTTATCTGCATCTTCATAATATGAAAGAGCTTTATCTAGTGAGACATCGCTTTTCGACATTTTTTCTAAAATTTCTTCAAGCTTTGCATAAGCTTCTTCAAACGAGTAAGTTTTGCTCATTTTGAATTGTTACCTCTGTTGTGGTTGTACGGACCTCTCCATCGTAAAAAAGAAGAGAAACTTTTTGTGGTACTTTGATCTCTTTGGCTCTAATGATAGCCGAATCTTTGTTTTCAGAAAAGCAAATGCAATACCCTTTTTTTAAAGTAGTTTTTGGATGAATTGCATAAAGGTGGTCTTTTATGTAGGTAAGGGCTCTTCTTTTTTTCTCAATAATTTGTTCTATATGGGTAAATTGTTTCTTGATTCCGTGTAGTCTCGCCTTTTGCATAGCTATCTGTCTTGCAGGAAGAAGACTTTCCAAATGAGATCTTTTTGTTTTTAAAAGAGTTTTTAGTCTACTTAAGTGGTGTCGCCAAAGTTGATCTAAATTTTCTTTTGCATCATCTGTTTTTTGGTAAGAAATTTCTAAAATATGTTGTAAGGTTTGAGCCAATGAGCTTTTTATTTGAAGAAAATCTTTTTCAAAAGAGGCGCTCTCTTTTGAAACAATTTCAGCGGCAGCAGAAGGGGTAGGAGATCTTACGTCTGCTACAAAATCGGAAATGGAAAAGTCTGTTTCATGTCCCACAGCAGAAATGATTGGGATTTCAGATTGATAAATAGCATCAGCAACCGAGCGTTCATTAAAAGGCCAAAGATCTTCTAAAGAGCCACCACCTCTCCCAATAATGAGAACATCTGCGAGTTTATAACGGTTAAAATCAGAAATTGCTTTTGCAATTTCTAGCGCTGCGCCCTCTCCTTGGACTTTTACAGGGTTGAGGATTAAATGAAACGACCTAAGTCTTCTTTTTAAAACATTTAATATGTCTTGAATAACAGCACCTGTAGGGCTTGTAACAACACCTATTTTTTTAGGGAAATGGGGGAGAGATTTTTTTCTAGAGGCATCGAAATAGCCAAGCTCTTTTAATTCTAATTTTAATTTATGTAATTTGATTAAAAGATCGCCAAGTCCATCAAAGTGCATCGATCGAATAATTAATTGATAACTCCCTTTTGGCGGATAGACAGAAAGCTCTCCTTCTACAACAATTTGATCACCCTCTCTGGGCGTTTTTTCTAACGATTTAGCATATCCTTGAAATAAGACTGCAGAAATTTGAGAAGAGGCATCTTTTAAAGAAAAATAAATATGGCCTGAGGCCTGTTTTCTTAAAGAAGTTACTTCACCTTTGACTTTAACTAAAGTAAATGAAGTTTCTAGTTTTTTTTTGATTTCGTGAGTTAGCTCACTGACAGTATAAATTGACATAGAGTATGATTTTATGTGATAATCTCTTTTTATGAAAAAGATTTTGATTGGAAACTGGAAAATGTGTGATAAAAGCGCTCTAGATGCGCTTCATTTTCTAAAAGATCTTCCGGGCGCTCAAAAAAAAGATGTTCGTATAGCAGCTCCATTTACCCTTATTCGAGAAATGGCAGGAAATTCTTTGAAAATAAGAATTGGAGGGCAAAACATGCACTCTTTTGGCGAAGGGGCGTTTACAGGAGAGATTTCTGCTAAAATGCTAAGAGAAGCCGGGGCTGATTTTGTCTTATTGGGACACTCTGAAAGGCGACACCTCTTGGGGGAAACAAATGAATTTATTCAGGGAAAGGTCGAAAGAGCTCTAGTTGAAGGTCTTAGTTTTGTTCTTTGCGTTGGGGAGACTTTAGAGGAGAGAGAATCTGAAGAGACTTTTGATGTGATCCAAACGCAGTTAGAAAGTGCATTTGATGGGATTTCAGACGATCAACTTGAAAGCTGTAATGCATTAATTGCATATGAACCTGTTTGGGCAATTGGTACAGGAAAAAGTGCTGAGATGGATCAGATTATTAAAGTGCACGAATTTATTAAAAGTAAGTACGATCTTCCTGTTTTGTATGGCGGATCTGTAAATTTAGAGAATTTTCAAAAACTCGTTGGCTCTAGATCTATTGATGGAGTTTTAGTAGGAGGCGCTTCTTTGGGCGCTGCTACATTTAGCCAAATGATACAACTACTACCAGAAGGTTAGAACATGATTGTTTTATTTTATTTAGCGATTGTTGCATTCTTTTTTGTATGCGTTGCTTTAGCGTTTTTGATTTTAATTCAAGAAAGTAAAAGTTTAGGTTTTGGTGCCTCATTTGGGGGTGATGCAGGCGCTTCCTTATTTGGAACATCTACACCACAAGTGTTGAAAAAGATAACAGCAATGTTAGCAATTATTTTTTTTGCAGGTTGTCTAGTTCTCTCTTATTGGGCTCAAGGCATTAGTCATCAAGAAGTTTCACAGGCAACCTTCATTGAAGAGGTTAGCTTAGAATGAAGCAAATGTGTTACATTGGCAATAAAATCTTAAGGGAAAAGTGTAAGGCAATTAAAGAGATAACGCCTGAAATTGTCCTTATTGCCAAAGAGTTAATAGAGACTATGCAAGCTCATAACGGTCTTGGGCTTGCAGCTCCACAAATTGGGTATAATTTACGGATGTTTGCCATTCAAGTTTCTGATGAAATTGATGAAGAAAATTACCCAAAAGATGCAGCTCCTATAGTGCTTATCAATCCAGTTATTACAAGATTTTCAAAAGAAAAAATAGTTCTGCCTGAAGGGTGTCTTTCTATACCCGGGCTTCATGAAGAAGTAATAAGACCTCAATCAATTGATATAGAGGCGCTTGATGTTAATGGTAGGGTTATAATTGAAAAAGATCTTAAATTTTGGCGTGGTAGATGTATTCAGCATGAATGTGATCACCTTGATGGCATTTTATTTATTGATAGACTTCCTTCAGATCTAAAGAAAAAACATGACGCTGAGTTAAAAGAGATTGAAGCTCGTTTCAAAAAAATCTAGTTTTTATACCTTGTTTGACTACTTATTTCATTTGGGCAAGCCTTGTCAAAATAGAGAGATGTTTTTTGCCTTTCATGCAAAGCGCAATATGAAGAAAACCAGATTTTTAAGTTTTTTCTAATTCTTTTAAGGCATTTGGTTTGTAATCTGCCCAGACAGGATGTTGAGGATCTGTAAGATGAATTCCAAGTAAGGTTAGTTTTTCAAGTGCATCAAGCATAAACTCTGAAATATCAACTTCTTCAGGATAGGGTGGGTTTGTATTAAAATATGTATCAATAGAGACAATATTAATAACTTGCAGCAAGAGCTCTTTTTTTGATGTAAGTTTTTCTGCATTAGATTTCACTATTTCGTAGAGAGCTAGTGCCTCATTTTTTGAAGAGCAATCTATTTCAGGACTTGTGGTAGAAACTAAAGAAGCAGCCTCTCTAATAGTTGTTAGTGATGTGGGTCTAGGGTGAAGGGGAGGCCTTTGTAAAAGATCTAACTTTTTTTGCGCCTGTATAATCCGTTTTTTTAAGCTTTGTTCAAGATCAGGTCGTGTTATAGTGAATTAAATTATAATTTTCATGCACCTCTCATTACGATTGAAAATGAAAAATCGATAGCTTTTGAAAGAGTCTTAAATATTTCTAAGTTT
>VGMD01000021.1 GCA_016866545.1 Chlamydiota bacterium
CGGCTTGCAAACTTCATAAACTTTCGGTGTAAGTAAGCTATATTTATTCGGCTTAGCAATCCAAAAAGAACTTTTAAAAGAAAAATCGACATCATTTAAAATTTCTCCCCTCCCTGTGCAAAAAGAAATTCCTTTTGAAAAGAAAAAAGGGCAATCACTGCCAATTTTTGCACTTAAATTGATTAATTCATCATTTTTTAACGGACCCAAAACAAGATCGTTAAGCGCAGACAAAAGCGTCGCAGCATTACTGCTACCTCCCCCTAAACCCGCTCCTATTGGAATATTTTTCTTTAGATTAATTGCAATTGGATCAGTAATTTTTGTCGCCTTTCGAAAAAGGTCTCTTGCACGAATTACTAAATTAGAAGAATCACTTTTAAGAGATGAATCATTTGAGACAAATTGATCCTCTTTTGCAAAATCAACGCTAATAAAATCGCCAAAATCTAACGCTCTATAAAGAGAGGCGACCTCATGAAACCCATCAGGTCGCTTTGATAATACTCGAAAAAAAAGATTCACCTTTGCAGGCGAAAATCTTATGATCATTTTTTCTCTTTTTTCTTTCCTTTTACAGGCTCTTCTTTAACTTCTTCGGCATTTTCTGAAGAAATTTCTTCTTTAGCCTCTTCTTGAACCGGAGCTGCTCTTTTTACAATCTCACGATCAGGTTTTACAACAAGAGCAACAGCTACCTCTACCCCTTCCGGCAATCTCAAGTTTACTTGATATGTACCAATTTGTTTGATTGGGTGAAGTAAAGCAACATGCTTCTTCTCAATTGTAAATCCTTCACGAACTACAATCTCCATGATATCATGAGCTGTAACAGAACCATATAGGTGCCCTTCTGGATCTACTTTAACAGTAGTTTCAAAACTCTTCCCTTCAAGTTTTAGAGCAAGTTTTTCTGACTCTTTACGGTCAATTTCGGCTTGTTCTTTACGCTCTTTTTGAAGCTTTTCTCTCATTTTAATAGTGACTCGAGTCGCTAAAAGAGCTTTTCTTTTAGGCAAAAGGTAATTTCTTGCAAATCCTGGAGCTACATGAACAAGATCACCTTTTCTGCCATAATTGATAACATCTTCCAACAACAGTAAGTTATACTTTGCCATAAAACACTCCCTATTAATCTTTTGCAACAAATGGCAAAATAGCCATATATCTTGCTCGCTTAATTGCTGAAGCAAGTTTTCTTTGATGGTATGCAGAAACACCTGTAATTCTTCTTGGAAGAATTTTACCTCTTTCCGTGATAAACATTTTTAATGTTTCAACATCTTTATAATCTATTTCTTTAACGCCAGCTGCTGTAAACGGACAAGATTTTGGTTTTACAGGCTGAGACGAATTACTTGTGTATGATTTTCTTGGATTCATCATATGAATTACCTCTCCACTTCAACGATTTGCTTAAATGTAATCTCGTTTGCTGCAGGAACTTCTTCAATAAGAACGTTCATGAATCTTAAGAGATCTTCATTAAGGCGGTTTTCCTGATTCATTTCGAGAACTGATTCAGTTGGTAGCGAAAAATAAATCAAATAATAATGACCTTCTCCACTCCCTTTAATTCTGTATGCCATTTTTTTACGGCCCCAATCAATTGTCTTCTCATGGTTACCCCCGAGAGACTCAATTAGGGAAATAATCTTTTGATGAGCTTGCTCTCTTGCCGAATCACTTAAAGTAGCTCGCAAAATATAAAGCCCTTCGTACAAAGATCTTTTTGCTTTTTTCATTGATTGTTTCTCCTTAACTTTTTAAAGACGCAGTAGCGGCAAATTCTTTTGCTTTTCCTACATCCCCTTTTATCCAAAAATCAATAACAGCATGAGCTCCACTAATGATTTTCGGAATATGTATAAATTCTTCTTCTGTAAATTGTCCTAAAACAAACTCTTCTAAGCTTCCCATATAGGGCGCACCTACACCTACTTTTAATCTATGAAAATCTGATGTAACAAGGTGATCTATCACACTTTTCACACCGTTGTGTCCACCAGGAGATCCTTTTTCTCTAAACCTTAACTCTCCAAAAGGAATATAGACATCGTCAGCAATAATCAAAATAGAACCTACATCGATTTGCAACATCTCCATAGCTCTTTCAACTGATAATCCCGAGTTGTTCATAAACACTGTAGGGAAAAGCAGGTGAACTTCTTTTTGATCTTTTACACCAAACGCTATCTCAGCCTTTAAATGCGGATCTTTTTTAAATTTCCAACCTTGATCTTTGGCAAACGCTACAATAATTGCATGACCAATATTGTGCCTTGTTGTGTCATAAATTACACCCGGATTGCCAAGACCACAGATTAAAAGCCTATCTTCCATTATTTGTTAACTACCACAAGAACTTGATCTCTTTGGATAGCAACTTTCATGCTTGGTGTAAGAGACAAATCTCTAATACGAATAGAATGACCAAGATGCAAACTCGATACATCTAACGTAAATGCTTTCGGCATTTCGCTTGCTTTTACGGAAGTCTTTAAAGATCTTTTTACAATCTTTAGCTGACCGCCTTGCGTAATTCCCGGGCAAGACTCATCACCTTTACAAATCACAGGAATATTTACATTTATCTGATCATCTAGCGCAACTTCCATTAAATCTAAATGTTCAATTGCGTAAGTAACTCTGTGATAACTTATGTCTTTAACAAGCGCCTTTACACTCTTCCCTTCATACTCTACAGATAGAAGTTCTGTTGAAAGACAACCCTTTTGTATTCTACGAAGTAATGAAGCAAACTCCACACCGTTTACAGTAATAGAAACGCTCCCTTTCCCTTCACGAAGACAAAATACAGCAGGAATATTCCCAGCTCTACGAATACTACCAAGGTCACTTTTTTTGTTTCCTAGTCGTTTTTCGAGTTTTAAGTCCATTTCAAACCCTCTTTGTTAATTATTTATATTCTTCAAGAAAGCTAGAAACCTATTGAAACGCACAGAACACACCCAAAGAAAGAGTGTTAATTAAAAGAACTGTACGAGACAAGAGCAAGAAGATTATTCTCACCACGGTCTAAGCTTATCTCGAATGTTTTGGGGTGGCAGGATTCGAACCTACGCATGGCGGTACCAAAAACCACTGCCTTACCACTTGGCTACACCCCAATATGCGGTAAAGGTGATTAGTCTATCTCAATTCAATATTTATACGCAACCTTAAAAATCATAAAAACTAGACTAGTTTTTTTTTAAAGCTCCGCCATCTTCTTTAGAAACTTCTTCCGTTATTTCATCATAAGTACGCTTGGATCCAAAACATGCATAATACTTATTTTTATAACACCCTGACTCATGATTAAACCCATAAATAGCAGAAAAAACTTTAGCAATCTGGGGAAAAGTTTTTCCAGAACGTTTTAAATCACCCAATAACTCTATTCTTTTTCTATTCCAAATCATTCTTTCACTTTTAGGCTCGACTAAACTTAAACGAATGTCATCGAGATCTATATTAACCCGTCCTTTGCAAATACTAGAAACTCTCGAAGATATCTCTTCTTCTGATTTTTCTACTCCAGCAGAAGAAAAAATTTCTTTAATTGGCTCAACTGAAAAATTCAAAGCCTTTCTATCTTTTACTAAAAATGATATATCATCCGGCAAAATTACCGGCCCAGATAAATCAACCCCGAGATCTTTGCAAATAGATGCATACTTCTTAAAAATAGCCTCCCCTGATCGATCCACACCAAATTTTTCATTAAAAAACCTAGCTATTTCAGTATCGGTTTTCCCACCATTTCTCAGATCCACCAATAATCTAATCTTGTATTCATCCCATTTCAGATATCTCTTTTGCTTCTCTTCTTTTTTAACGTTCGCATCGTATATATTACGCACCTGTTTTTGAGTAACTGAAAAACCCCTCTCTACCGTTAACAGCAAAGCTATCTCAGAAAAACTTTTTCTTGCCCCATCTCTTAGCTCTGCAATTCTTGGAAAATCAACTTTACTTATATTACAAACTTTTTTTGCAGAAGGCACTACACAATCTTCTAAATCACCTTCAATAGGTAACACGTCTAATCCAACCTCTTCAATAGGCAACATCTCTAATTCAACCTCTTCAAACGGAGGCAACTCGTCTTCTTCAAATTTCAAGTTAAGACCATTTTGCAAATAACCGCCTAATGGAAAATCAGAATTTAAAAAATGCATAAAATTTCCTTAATTAATTTATATGTATTAATAAAATTAGAAATATTACTCATTTTTTTGCATATAATTACAAGAGGAAACTGTTTATATAATAATTCTAAGAGGACGCAAACATGCATGAGCCGAAAAAAGATGAATTTTAACAAGTAAAGCGAGTTTTGAAAGAAGTCTTTTATGTCCATTAAGTTTAACACAAATAGAACAAGCGAGATCATCGCTTCCCAAAGATCGAATTAAATTCACATCATTTTTCTTTGATTTCGATCGGTAATAAGCCTGATCTTTTTTGTAGCGGCGTTATAGCAAAATTCCCTAAGATCTGAAAAAAATTCTCTCGATAAGCAATCAACCTTTTCCCCGATTTTTTGTTTACAACATCTTTAATATTTCAAGATCATAAGGTTGAAGCAAAACTACCGCGCCATTTTTTTAAAGGCCTATCACCTTCCTCAGAAACTTTTTCAGCTATTTCATCACAAGAACGCCCAGATTGAAAATGTTTATTATACTCCATTCTATAATATGCTGACTCTTGTTCAACCCCGTAAACATCACAAAAAACTTTAGAAATCTCTAAATAACTCTTTCCAGAACTTCTCAGCTCATTTAATAAGCCTAATTTTGTTCTATTCCAAACAATTTTTTTACTTTTCGGCAACCTTAAATTTTTAGAACTACTAACCTGATGAATATTCAAGTCGGGTTTGCAAATACTCGAAATCTTACAAGCCTCCTCTTGTTCTGATTTTTCTTCTTCACCAGAAGAAAAAATTTGCGCAATCTCTCGACCTGAAAAATTAGTATCTTTCCTTTTTTTTACTAAAAACGATATATCCTCTGGCAGAACTACCTCAGAAGACAATTCAGCTCCAAGTTTTTTACAAATAACTGAATACTTCTTACAAAAATTTTCCCGCGATTTAACTACACCGAAACTTTCATTAAAAACCTTAGATATTTGCTTAAAAGTCTTTTGTTCATTTCGAAGAACCACTAATAATCTAATTTTATCTTCATTCCATTTTAGATGTGCATTTCGTTTATGCCCTGATTTATAGTGATAGTCATAAATATTACGAACCTGTTTTTGAGTAACTTCACAATTTTTCTGTCGCGAAAATAGTAAAGCTATCTCAGAAAAACTTATTCCTAGCTCATCTCTTAGCTCTGCAATTTTTGGGAAATCATGTTTACTTATAGTAGGAACTCTTTTTTTGCATACCTTTGCAGAGACTTTTAAATTATCACCAACAGACGAAAGGGGTAATTTAATTTTATCGTTCAAATCAACGTCATTTGACAAAGGGCGAGCAAAACTGCAAACAGCACTTAACACATCCATAAAATCTCCGCAATTACAATTTCTACACACAACAAAACTAGATATTCAAGATTTTGCAGGTTTTTTTGAACAAAGACTCTACACCAAAAAATTGTTTTTTTCCCTTAATTCTTTGATTAAAAAAGCAATTTAACTTCTTGCTCGAAACTCTTTATATTTGTAAGGTGACAAATATATGTATATTGTACACATTGCATCAGAATTTGCTCCTTTAGTTAAGGTAGGTGGCCTTGGGGATGTTGTCCACGGCCTTGCAAAAGAGCAAGCTTTAATGGGTCACGACGTCGAATTAATCCTTCCAAAATATGATATCATTCAATACCAAAATATAAAAAATCTCACTTTAGAAATGAGCGATTTATGGTCATTTGAAGACTCTTCTCGCTATCACAATGCAGTCTTTTGCGGGATTGTAGACAATATTAAAGTGCACTTAATAGAAGCGCACCACAATCACTACTATTTCAATCGAGGAAAAGTCTATGGAGCACCAGACGACATCGAGCGATTCCTCTATTTTTGTAGAGCCGTCTCTGAGTTTCTTCACTTGCAAAAAAGAAAGCCCGACATTATTCACATTCACGACTGGCCTACAGCACCGATTGCACCGATTATTAAACACATCTATAAAGACCTTGGATTTTCCTACGGGAGCATCATTTTAACAATTCACAATATCGAACACCAAGGGAAATGCTCCCCTGCCAATCTTTCAAGAATCGGTCTTCGCGGAGAAGATTTTAGAACTGAAGAGCGGTTAGCAGACCCTAAAGACCCATCAATTCTAAATTTATTAAAAGGCGGGATTGTTTATTCAGACGCTTTTGCTACAGTATCTCCCACTTACGCAAAAGAGATTATGACACCCTCTTCAGGCTTTGGCCTAGACGGTGCTGTAAGACGCTTCGAAGATAAATTCTCAGGCATTCTAAATGGAATAGAGCTAGATTGCTGGAATCCAGCAAGCGACAAAAGCCTTTTTTTTCCTTACCCAACAAATGCAACTTACATAGAAACAATTTTAAGGAGCAAGGAAGCAAATAAGGAGGCTCTTTTCAATAAATTGGAAATGCAGCCAACTAAAGGTCCTTTAATTGCCTGCATCTCTAGATTAGTCAAGCAAAAAGGGCCTAAATTTATTATCCATGCTATTGATTATGTCTTAAAACAAAATGCTGCATTTATTCTTTTAGGAAGCTCTATTGATCATGAATTTGAAAACGATTTTAAAGAGCTTACAAGCCGATATAAAAATCACCCCCACTTTTTTGCCAAACTCTCTTTTGATGAAGAGTTCTCACACTCTCTTTACGCGGCAGCTGACGCTATTTTTATGCCCTCTTTATTTGAACCGTGCGGCCTTACACAAATGATTGCAATGAGATACGGCACGGTCCCAATTGTTCACAAAACAGGAGGACTCACAGACACTGTGACAGATATTGACAACCCTAAAATTCCTCTTATTTTAAGAAACGGGTTTACATTTGAAAACCCTGACCCTACTTCTGTAGAAAGAGTCTTAAAAAGAGCAATTTCTTGTTATCTAACCGAGAAAAAAAGATGGAGACAACTTGTTCAAACAGGCCTTGCAATCGACTTTAGCTGGAAAAAATCGGCCCTAAGTTATGAATCTGTCTATCTTGAAACCTTGAAAAAAAAACCCGACTTCAAAGTCGCCTAACCGATTCTTTTCCAAGATTGCTTAATAGCGTCTCGATGAAACCAAAGGTATTCAACACCTGACAATACAGTATAGACTGCGGTTACAAAAACAATCCAAAAGCTGACCAACCGAATGCAATCTAATGATATGTAGTCAAGGGTATAGGGAATCATTAAAAAAAGAATTGCGAATATAGCAATTGCCTGAAGGACAGCTTTCAATTTACCACTCATTCTTGCTGCAAGAGCGACTCCTCTAAGAGCGCAAAGCGTTCGGAGCGTGCTAATGACTGAGTCTCTTACGACAAAAACAAGAACCAACAACAAAGGAAGCTTGATAATTCCTTGCGTAAATGTGAGAAAAACAGAGACCCTGACAATGCTATCTGCCATCGGATCTAAAATTTTTCCAAGCTCTGTAACTTGCTTTTGCCTTCTTGCAAAAAAGCCATCAAATGCGTCCGACAATTCACAAATCAAAAGAAGAAGTAGTAGCAAATAGGGCATTAGAGTAACTGAAATACCCATGTTGGTATAAAAAAGGTAAATTACAAGAAATAGAGGACAGATAACTATTCGACCCAATGTAAGAATAAGAGCTGTTTTCACGTCCTAAGCCTTTTCATTTGTTTTCTAACACAGTTGAAAAAATACCATTCATTTCAACAGTTTGGAACATATTACCTGATTTCTCCCTTTTGAGAAAGCCCTCTTGTGAGAAATCTTATGAAGCATTATAATCCCTTGTTATGTCTACATTTCAAAACATTATTATTACGCTTCAAAAATTTTGGACTGACCAGGGCTGCTTATTACAGCAAAGTTCTGATACTGAAACAGGAGCTGGAACGTTTAATGCTGAATCTCTCCTTCGCTGCATCGGCCCAGAGCCGTATAAAGTTTGTCATGTAGAAATTTCTAGACGTCCAACAGACGGAAGATACGGCCTAAACCCTAATAGGCTACAACAATTTCACCAATTCCAAGTCATTTTAAAACCCTCTCCTTCAGACATCCAAAAGCTCTATTTAAAATCACTTGAGGCAATTGGCCTTGATTTAAAAAAACACGACATTCGTTTTGTCCACGATGACTGGGAATCTCCAACACTCGGCGCTTGGGGTCTTGGATGGGAAGTCTGGTGTGACGGCATGGAAGTTACCCAATTCACCTATTTTCAATGCGTAAGCGGACTTGAGGCAAAGCCAGTTACTGTAGAGCTTGCCTACGGCATTGAACGACTTGCAATGTTTTTGCAAAAAAAGACAAACATTTTTGATATACTTTTTAATGATAAACTCACTTATGGAGAAGTCTTTTTACAAAACGAAGTTGAGTGGAGCCACTACAATTTTGAAGAATCGACAATCGGAGTTTGGAAAACTGCTTTTGAGGATGCTGAAAAAGAGTCGAAAAGACTTTGTGAACAAGGCCTTTCAATTCCCGCATACAATTTTGCTTTAAAAGCCTCCCACGCATTTAATATGCTTGATGCAAGAGGGGCTATTTCAACGACTGCGAGAGTAGACCTTATCCACCGTATAAAATCTTTGGCCTGCGAAGCTGCAAAAGCTTATTTAACAAAGAGAGAATCTCTTGGATTCCCTCTTTTGAAAGAGACACCTCAAGAAGCTAAGACACCCTCATCAGAAATCTTGTTAGAAACCCAATCCAAAAAAACGACCAATGATTTCTTATTTGAAATTGGTTCTGAGGAATTGCCTGCAGCGTTTGTTGCAAACGCGCTTGAAACATTAGAAAAAATGATGAGAGATTTTTTAAGAGAAAAAGGGCTAAATTTTGAATCTCTCAAAGCCTACGGAACACCGAGACGTCTTGCGATTCTGATTAAAAAATTAGATAGTTCAACAAAAGAGGAAATTATTGAAAAAAGAGGCCCTCTTATTTCAATTGCATTTGATGCGCAAGGATCTCTTACAACACAAGGTAAAGGTTTTCTAGACTCAATAAAGCATAGCGAAGTGAGCTTAAAAGAGATCGAAGAGAATGAGGTAAAAGATTTAGCTATTAAAGAGACTAAACACCTTGTAGCTTTTATCACAAAACCTAAAGAAGCAACATCTTTACTTCTACAAACATTTTTACCCTATTTGATTACACATCTTCCTTTCCCTAAGAGCATGCGCTGGGCAGATTTCGATGTCTCTTATGCAAGACCAATCAGGTGGATCGTTGCCCTATTTGGCAAGCATGTTATTCCATTTAAAGTAGCTGACATAAACTCTTCAAATATCTCTTATGGTCATAGCCAATTAAAGCCAAAGCCTTTTAAAATTCGAAGACCTAAATCTTACGCAAGAAAATTAAAGTGGCGCTATGTAATAGCCTCTCACGAGGAGAGAAGAAAATTTATAGAAAAACAAATTGAAAAATTTGAGAAAAGATTTAACTGCAAAGCTTTGTCAAAAGATCGCATCCTTGATGAAGTTCTTTACCTCTCTGAATACCCAACAATTGCCTCTTACACATTTGACGAGAAATTCTTAACACTTCCTTCTGAACTTCTCTCCTCTGAAATGATTCACCATCAAAAGTATTTTCCTCTCTATGATGGGAATAAAAAAATGACAAACAAATTTCTTGTCGCAATTGATACAAATCCAAATGAGACGATTCTTAAAAACAATCAATCTGTTCTTAGAGCTAGATTGTCAGACGGCCTTTTCCTTTATGAGCAAGATTTAAAAAAACCTCTTGATTTTTATCAAAATTCGTTAAAAGAGATCGTATTTCATAAAGAGCTTGGCAGCGTCTACGACAAGTCAGAAAGAATAAAAAAACTCTCTTCCCTTATAGCAAACATGCTCGAAAAAGAATCCCCTGATAGAGCTGCAAGCCTTTGTAAAGCTGATCTTGCCACTTCAGTTGTCTATGAATTTCCCGAACTGCAAGGGGTCATGGGCAAATATTATGCACTCCATCAAAAAGAGTCTGAAAGAGTAGCTGTTGCAATTGAAGAGCACTGGCTTCCGTTAACTGAGGGTGGGCCTATTCCTTCAACAGATGATGGTGCAATTTTGTCAATTGCTGACAAATTGGATAACTTGATCTCTTACACAAGTATTGGCTTAAAAGCAACCTCATCGAAAGATCCTTACGGGTTAAGAAGATCTGCTATAGGAATCATCCGCATTCTTATAGAAAATAGATGGTCACTCGACTTATCGAAACTCGCAATAGCCCCTGAAATTTTAGATTTTATTGTTGGAAGACTAAAAGGGATCTTGGAAGAGCGGGGATTTGCAAAAGAAGAGGTGTTAGCAACCATATCAATTTCTCAAAAAGATCCTTACGATATTTTTCTCAGAACCGAGGCTCTTCATAGGTTTAGAAAAAGTGGATCTGCTTTTGATAGTCTTTATGGGATTTATAAAAGAGCTAAAGGGCAGATAGGCAAAGAGAGCATCAAAAATTTAGATAGAGCTCTTCTCCAAGAGAGTTTCGAAAAAACACTTTCGCACGAGTTAGATGATGTAGAATCTCTTCTTCGTCAAACTTTAAGTCAAAAAGATTATTATAAGTCTTTTGAAGCATTGACACAGCTCAATGCCCCACTCTCCCACTTTTTTGATAACGTGAGAGTTATGTCAGAGAACCCAGCACTTCGAGACAACCGCATTGCACTTCTTCAAAAACTTTTCTCGCAAACAAATAAGCTTGTAGACTTCTCCTACCTTCAATAAATTATTTTGTGTATCATTAATTTATATTAAAAATAAAAAAATAATAAATTAATTAATGGTTATTTATGCAAAATGATAGTTTCGGTCTTTCTAAAACCGATAAACCTAACTCTATTGGACTGCCTGCAGGCCTTATGAAAACATTCAGCACCGGATGTCCAGGGTATGAGTCTTTAAGAAATGTTCCCTTTTCGCCACAGATAGAGCAAAATTTTAATCCTAAGCTTGCTGCATGGTCAATAAATGCATGCACTTACGCATATCAAGACCTTTGTCATAAAAACGAAATCACCTACCCCCCAGAAGTTGAAAATGGGAATCTTTTATATTGGTACGCAGACTCTGGTTTTTTTTCAAAAGAGCTAACTTCCTGTGGCTATATTGCTAAAATTAAAGATATCCCAGGCGATCCTACAAATAGAATAGCGCTTATTTTTAGAGGAACACAGACAGACCAAGAGTGGAGTTTGGATGCTACAGTGAAACAAACAGAAATTCTCATGGAACCATCTGGTGAAATTGTAAAAATTCATAAAGGGTTTTGGGAGATTTTAACAAAGGCTGCGGGAGAAAATATTCCCTCTTTGCAAGAACAAATTCATACCTATCTCCCAAGATATTTAAGAAAAAATGTTCCAAATGAACTTCATGTAGGAGGTCATAGCATGGGATCTGCTATAGCTACTTTAGCTACTTTAGACGCCATTCTTCGTAATCCCGGCCTTAAAGTAAATACCTATATCACAGGATGCCCGAGAGTTGGAAACCCAGCTTTTGCAAATGCTGTTAATGACTTAGCAAAAAACCCTAATTTTGATTTCTCTATTTGGAGAATTGCAAACACCGAAGATATCGTAACCACTCTGCCCGAACCAATTTTTAAAAATCTTATATACAGTCACTTACTTATAACAGAGAGAGAAGATCCGAATGTCATCGATCTTATTAGTTTCACAAAAAATTTAGGTAAAATCTGGGATAATCACCATCTATTCAACTACTACTATGCGATGAAAAATTTAATTGCGGAGGACGAAAATGGGAGATAAACCAAATAAAATGCCATACACTCTTTCTCTTCCGAAAGAATTGCTCCTAGATCTTTCTAAAGGATGCACTAGCTACACACCAAATCCCAATACGCCTTTTACCCCCCAAGAGGGAGACGAATACTCTCCCCTCCATGCAGAGTGGTGTATCAATGCAATTACATACGCATATAGACAATTTTGCGATAAAGAGAAAAAAGATTTTTACCCACCTGATGTAGAGGAGGCACAGCACCTATACTGGCATGAGGATTTTAATATCTTCCAGAAAAAAGTCTCTTGCGGCTACATTGGCAGAATTAAATCTCTACCAAATGATCCTACAAATAGAATTGTGATTGCCTTTCGTGGAACAGAAAAAGCAGGAGAATGGCTCGAAAATGTCGATTATACACAGTCAGAAGAGACATTTGAAAATTTGGATCACTCTGTAACGATTCATACAGGATTTTGGGATGCCTTAAATGATAAAGCAAACTACAAGACCCCATCCCTTCAAGACCAGCTTAACAATTTAATACCTAAATATTTAAAAAAAGATGTTCCTAATGAAATTAATATCACAGGCCACAGTCTTGGCGCTGCAATTGCAACTCTTGTCACACTTGATTCTATTTTGCGATACAAAGGCGTTCGAATTGTTACTTTCATTATTGGAACGCCAAGAGTTGGTGGCCCTTCGCTTGCTGAACTTTTTAGGGATTTAACTCAAGACCCCTCATATGATTTTGTTGTTTGGAGACTTGTAAATACGGAAGATGTTGTCACTACAGTTCCAGCTCCTGTTTTAGGAGATATTGTCTATTCTCAAGTTTACATTTCAAAACCATCTGATCCTAATAGAGTAGGTGGTCTTACTTTTTCTGACAATTTAGGCAACATTGAGCACAATCACCACCCTCTTCTTTATAAATTTGCAAACAACCAATTACTTTCTGACAAAAAGAGCAAAAAGCCTGTAAAAGGGGTTGATGAGAAACCCGGGGATAACAAAAAGAGCGCCTAAATATTTAAGCTTTCCTCCTGATAGCCAAAGGAGTCTAAGTACTGCATTAGCCCTTACCCAAACTCTTTTTCCTTCAAGAAAGACGATCGATTTTTTCTTTCTTAAAAATCCATAATTGCCCGCAAAAAGAGTTTTTGCCTTGGTTCCATTCAAAGAAGAAAAAGTGTAATGATTCTTCTTATCCATTTTTTTTAATCTATTCACCACTTTCACACAAAAAGGGCAGCTATCATCATAAAATACTCTTTTCACTCTAATTATACCTCTATATCAACTAATTTTGGGGTCATTTTTTTCAGTTCATCAAACTCTTTTGCAAGCTCTAAAATTTCAACTTCAGAGTGTTTTCCCATTTGAATTTTAGTCTTTATCGACTCTCTTCTTAACATCCAATTTCTTTCTAAAATTTTTTGAATCGATTCTCTTACACCAATTTTTGCTCTCTCTACTTGTATTTTTTTCTTTACAATCAAGTTCAAAAGTTCTTCTTCCTCTCTATCTATATATTCTGCAAGAGTTAAAAGATCTACCTCTCTCTTCTCTGAAAAAAGTTCGCATAAATGAATGTACAATTTTCTCGCAGAAGGGTCAATAAAGTCAATTGGGGTTAAATTTTTCTGAATAATTGGGAAAAGAGTCTCTTCGCTACTACTTGTAACAACGATCCAACGCAATAAATCGGCTTCTAAGACTAAATCTGGATTTACAAGAAAATCTTTCTTAGGCTCTTTTACGAGGTGAATTTTTTGTTGCACCATCTCTTCAGGAACCTGCAGGAGACTTGCAAGTCTCCTTTCAGCTTCATAAACCATTAAAGGAAATTTCCATTCCGCAAGCAACTTTTTCGCTTTCTCTACAAGCTCATTTTTTCCAGCAGGTGTTGCAATGTTAGAACTTTTAGAGAGCATCTCGACCAAAAAAGGAATGTATTCTTTAGGTTTATGTAAGTAGTTTAAAAAACCTGTAATACCCTCTTTTCGAAGAACGCTATCAGGATCTTCCCCATCTTTAAATTCCAAAACAAAAACCTCAACGCCCTCTTTTTGGAAAAAGTTTCCAACTTTTAAAGCGGCCTCTCTTCCTGCATCATCTCCATCAAACCCTAAAAAAACCTCTTTGACGCCAAGCCTTCGAATCACTTCAACATGCTCCTCGCCAAAAGCTGTTCCTT
Organism: Chlamydiota bacterium; assembly: GCA_016866545.1. Classification (GTDB taxonomy): domain Bacteria; phylum Chlamydiota; class Chlamydiia; order Chlamydiales; family 2-12-FULL-49-11; genus VGMD01. Next base: position 14,122 of record VGMD01000021.1, read on the forward strand.
GGCCTGCAACTGTTAAATTAAGACCCTCTTGAATTAAGCGAAGAGCGTCAATTTGCCCTTCGACAATAACAGCTCTTCTCTGTCTCGTAATTTCTTTTCTTGAGTAATTAAGCCCAAATAAAATTTTTGATTTTTTAAATAAGGGAGTTTCTTTGGTGTTGATATACTTGCCACCTATTGTCTTTTCAGAAAACTTTCGAGCAGAAAAGCCAATGACATTCCCCTGAACATCCATGATAGGAAAGGTAATTCGTTCGACAAAAAATGGAAAGTTTTTCTTATTTTCTAACAAAAGACCTGCTCTTTGCAGAGCTTCAAAAGGTAATTTCTTCTCTTTGAAAACCTTTAGACTTAGTAACGGGTCTTTAGGAGCAAGCCCTACTTTAAAAAGATGGATAAAATCTAAATCAATCCCTCTTTGATACAAATAATCTAAAGCTGCTCTACCCTCTTCTGTGTGTAAAAGATGAAATTGGAAAAATTTAGAGCACTCATCTAGTACATGACGAAGAGGCCCTAAATCCTCTTTTTTCTCACCCTCTTGATAGTGAAGTGTTACCCCAAATTTCTCAGCAAGCATGTCAACAGCCTCACCAAAAGAGACTTTCAAAAATCCTACTAAAAAACTAATGGCATCTCCATGAGCTCCACAACCAAAACAATGGTAATGAGTATCCCCTGGATTAATCACAAATGAAGGGGTCTTCTCGTTATGAAAAGGACAGCAAATCTTAAAACTTTTCCCGGCCTTTTTTAAAGGAAGATAAGAAGAAATTACCTCAACAAGATCTATTTTTTCTTTTAAATTTTGCAGTGACTCTTTAGAAAACATCGCCATAAACCTTCATATTACTATCTAGATTCTTCAAAATCAAGTCTGATTTAAACCTCCCATTTGGGGTCAGGCCTCACATTTCATGAAATGTGAGGCCTGACCCCAAATGTTGATGAAATGTGAGGCCTGACCCCAAATGTTGATTGATAAAAAAGAAGATAGAAATTATAATTATCGCATCATGAATATTTTACATCCTATAGAATCGACTGCTAGAGGTATAGAAAATATTGTAATAGCAGGAAAAGAGACTAAAAGCTACACAGTTGCTTTTGGCTGTTTTATCCTAAGTCGCACAATTAGTATCACCGTTTTTCCTCTTTTCTTAACAATAGAACTTATTTTCAAAAGAATTCCTAAATTAATTTGCGCTTTTGGCGATCTAAGCAAATTCAAAAAAAGATTTGAAAAACTAACAAAAGTTGCTATTGGTATTTTGGCAACACCCCTAAGCCTTAAAGCTCCTGAGGGGGTTACAGGACTATTTTTAAAAACTCGATGGGAAAAAGGTGAGGTACGGCCATTTGGCGTAGAACAAGAATATGGAAAATCGGGCCTAAATATTTGTATTCCTAAAACTGATGAAGAGCTTGAAGAGATAGTAGAAAAAGCGCGAGCCGATAAAAAACAGATTTCTATTTTAGGCTCCCGAATGAGCCAAGGAACGCAAACAATCCCGTTTGATGAGAGCCAAATTGTTGTTGATATGAGTTACTTTAAAAGCATCGAGATGAGTACATCCGATAACACTGTACTAGTTGGTGCTGGATCAACTTGGGAGGAGCTCCAAATAGAGCTTAATAAAGTAAAAAAGTCTTGTTTAGTCAAGCAAGCTTCAGACCCATTTTCAATCGGCGGATCAATCGGCATCAATTGCCATGGTTGGGCTCACGAACTAGGTTCTATCTCATCGACAGTTGTCTCTTTAGATGTTCTTGATGCAGAGGGTAAAATTCGGACAATTGATCGAGCAGATCCTTTATTTAGGTGCATGTTTGGAACCCTTGGTTATTTTGGAATCGTTGTCAGAGCAAGACTACGTATTACAGATAACACAACCGTTATCCAAAAAACGGATGAAATTACAATTGGTGATTTTGCGACCTATTATAAAACAAGGATCAAGGGGAAAAACATCCCACTTTTTGGAGGAAGGCTCTCTTTAGACTCTGTAGATGGACCTCCCTTAAGATCTGTCTGCATGGTTAGATACGAAGAAGCTTCCACAAAAGCTCCAACTACAACACCTAATTTTTCTAAAGAGCCCTCTATTGGCACAAGAATCCAAAGAATCGGACTTAGACTATTTGCCCATCTATCAACTTTTTCTGTTAAAAGAGTTCTTAGATGGTTTTGGACAAAAGAAAAAGAAGAGATGTTTAGAGAACAAGAGATGACAAGAAATGAAGCTCTTCACCCTCCGATCAACTCATTTCGGATGCTTCATGATTCCAATATGCACGCCCAGTGGCTTCAAGAGTATTTCTTAACAGAGGATGAACTTCCACCGTTTTTAGAGTTTTTAGGAAAAACTCTTCATGAAAACAATGTCCGCTTAGTAAATGCTACGATTAGACCGACACCAAAAGATGATATCTCTATTCTCCCCTATGCAGAAAAAGACCGATACGCCGTTGTTATCTGCTTTTCTCAAGTAAAAACAAAGAGAAAAATAGAAAAAACAAAAGCGTGGATACAAAAAGTTCAAGATTACCTCTTAGAACATGACGGCATTTACTACCAAGCTTATATGCCCTACGCCTCAAGAGAAGAGTTTGAAAAAACATACGGAGAAGATCGCGTCCAAGCCCTAAGAGAAGAAAAAGAGAGATTTGACCCAACTCACTTATTTGGCAACAGCCACACAGCAAAATACTTTGATCGCACTGAAGTAACTGACACGTCAACTTATAGAAGAGTTTTCCAAACATCTAAAGAGATGCAAAACGCTTTTGTAAAATTTCTTTGCACAATTTTTTATCAATTAGATGAGAAAAAAGTTTTAGAAGAGATGGAAAAAATTCTTGCAAACTCTTCTTTAACCGATGCTGAAATTTATAAAGCTCTTTTATCTAAGATAGATGTGATGAAAAAGCCTTTTCTTCTTCTTTTAAAAATAAAAGCTCTTAATGTTTTAAAAAAACAGATGGGAGTTCAAGCAAAAGCTCTTCTTAAAAAATTTGACAAAACAAGATTCCATGATTACATGGAAATCTATGATCGAAGATATTTAACAGATATTCGAAAAGCAGCGGGCCTTCCGTTAGACGGTGAAACAATTGGCTTAACAGATAGCCGAGATTCAGGATTTAAAGGACGTCTTGAAGCAGGAACCCTTCTTTCTAGATACCCTTATAAAAAATGGACCTCTCTAAACGACCGAGATTGTAGAGATCCTGCAAAAGAAGTTGAAAAAACTTATAGACCTTTAGGTCCGGATGTCAAAAGAGAAAGCCTTGATTTGGTAGCTTGCCTTGGCGGTCTTCACCATATTCCAAAAGAGCGAGTAGCTCCTTTTTTAGCCTCTCTTGCCTCTAAAATGAGACCTGGCGCTCCTATTCTTCTTCGCGATCACGATGTTACAGGACTTAAAGAAGACGACCTAAGAGCTATTGTTTCTGTTGTGCATAGCTTTGTCAATGCAGCAGATGGCGTTTCACCTGAAATAGAACAAGCTGAAATTAGAGAATTTAAAAGCTTAAGCGCTTGGACAGACAAAATGAATGAAGCCGGGTTTACAAGAGTCTCTCCTGAAAAAGGCCTTGTTATCCAAGACGATCCGACAGAGAATGGGATGATGCTTTTTGTAAAAGCGCCACAAAATTTAAAAGAACTAAGAGAGGCCGCTAAATATAGAGCTCATGCAATTCGCCCTGTAGACGGAACAAGAGCTACCTGGATTGAATGGGGAAATGTCCGATTTTCTAAAAGCTATGCCGAATTTATCCAAACCCACCACGCTTACGCATTCGACTACATCGGTCATATCAAACAGCACTTCACCCACTTCAAAGAGTACATGAAAGGAAAATCATTCATCGAAGCCTTAAAAGCAGATAATCTGGCAATGAACCTTTTCATTCTTATTTCAACAACAGTCACATGCGCCCTCTCTTATATTGCAGCCCTTCCAAGCATGGCTGTAGCTAGAATAAAAGATGGCGTAAACTGGCGAAATGCAACTGATCTAACACGCCTTGAAAGAGCCGATGCTGAAATTGAAGACGAATATTCTAAATTCATCGACATCGATCCTTTTTATAAGTTTCCCTACCTCTCAAAAATTAAAACTCTTTGGAGGGCGACTACCTTTTCTACATGTATTCCTGCGATTATCTCTACTATCAATTTAGTTGCAAAAGCAATCATCTCAGCTCCTATTCGCGCTTTTTATACAGGTGAGACCAATTTAGAACCAAGTACAGTCTCTATGATTGTCCACGATCCTGAAAACGAATTAGCCGGTATTGACGATTCTATAGAAGTTATCTATACAACTCCTGATCATCATAAACTTATCACAGTTCCAAGGTACAGACCTTTCACAAAAATTTGCGGCAGACTTGCAAAGGCTCATCACCTTAAAATGGTTGATATAGGTGGACATGAAAAAATCACAGTCGATCTTCTTTTGCCACGAAGCAAAGAGCTCTCTTCCTCCCTAAAAGGAATCAGACCCATCTACTCTCTAAAAAGATTGCAAGATCCAAAACAAAGGCACTATACAACATGCGAAGTAGATGTCTCAAAACTTAAATTTCTTCTAAATAACATTCCAGAAGATCTCGTAGACTACATCCACGAATAATTTTTTCGACAACTTAAAAATCACCACTAATTCTTTACAATAACCTAATAAAACGCTACTCTATTTGGCTGGGGTCTTCTATGCAGACAAAAGAGAAATCAAACACCTTTTTTCATAAAAAAGTCTACGCAAGTATATACAAGCCTTCTAATTTAGATGCTGAAAAGAAACAAACACTCAAAAAAATTATACCCTCTACAAAAATCGGTGGGTTAAGAGAGGATTTTAAAAAAATTTTCCTTCCTCTATTGATTGATATTTTTGAATTACGCCAACAAGTACAAAATTATAAACAAGGCTTAAAAACTCCTTTTAGAGCAAATGATAAACCCTCCTGCCCGAAAGAAATTTTAGCAAGACTGACCGAATTGCAAGAGGGAATTGGGGAGTCTAGAAGGTGGTGTGAGGGGGTAATTCTTCAAATTGCAAAAGGGATCGATGACGCAAAAGAAGCGTTGCAATTTATTGAGAAAATGGGCGATAAAATTGAAAGCAAAGAGCAAAAACCCACTTTGATAAAACGACTTTATAAATTTTTTTCAAGAACGCAAAAATGAGTGAACTGATAGATACGCAATTATCTCCCATGATGCAACAATGGCATGCATGCAAAGCAAAAGCAAAAGAGGCCCTTCTTTTTTTTCGTCTTGGTGATTTTTATGAAGCTTTTTTCGAAGATGCAACTCTTCTTGCACGAGAATGCGATGTAACTTTAACAAAAAGAGGTCAAGTTCCAATGAGCGGAATTCCCGCGCAAACTCTTGATGGGTATGTTGAGAAATTAGTCGCTAAAGGGTTTCTTGTTGCAATTGCAGAACAGATGGAGTCGCCTAAAGATTGCAAAAGTATTGTTAAAAGAGAAATTGTCAGAATTGTCTCTCCAGGAGCTCCCCTTTTATCACAAACTCTTTTGGACGCAACTAATAATTATTTCGCTGCAATCACTCAGGTAAATATAGCAATTGGGGTCTCATTTCTAGATCTTTCTACAGGCAGCTTAATTTGTTTAGAAATTGAATCTACAAAGGCCCTTATTGATGAATTAGCAAAAAAACAGCCAAAAGAACTTCTTGTTTCCGAAAAATTTTATAAATCGAATGAGTCTCTATTTGAGGAACTGAAAACAATTTTTCCATTTCGATTGAGCCTAAAACAAGAGTACTACTTTGATCATCAACAAACTTATAACTTTTTAACTAAACATTTTGGAGTTCACTCTTTAGACGGTTTTGGATTAAAAGGGATGATCAGCGCGATTAATGCCATAGGAGCTCTTTTACACCATGTCGAAACAGACCTTTTTCAAAACATTTCTTCTATAAAATCAGTTAAGCTAGACGCTCCATCGTCTTATGTAACAATTAATCATGCAACGGCAAAGCATTTAGACCTCGTATCGTCATCAAATGGGAATCCAAAAGCCTCCCTCTTTGCTTTGCTCAATCAAACAAAAACTCCTATGGGGAGTAGGCTCTTAAGAGAGTGGATTTTACACCCCCTTTTATCTTTAGATGAGATTGAAAAAAGAGCTAAAGGGGTCGAAGAACTTGTAAATTCTCCTCTATTTTTAGAAGATCTTTTAAGCTCTATTAGAGACTTAGAAAGACTTGCTATGAGGGTTCACACAAAAATTGCAAACCCAAGAGATCTTTTAACTCTTGGTGATTCTTTAGAAGTTTTACCTCTTTTAAAAGAGGCTCTAGCGACTTTTAAATCTCCTATTTTAAAAGAGACGCTCCCCTCTTTTTTTGACTTCTCTCCCATCGTAAGAAAAATTAAAACAGGTCTTTTAGAAAATCCACCTACAAAATTTACAGAGGGAAATATTTTTAAACCAGGCTACTTTGGTAAGCTCGATGAATTAAAGAGCCTAAAAGAAGAGAGTGAAATTTGGCTTAGCAATTACCAAACAAAGCTACGCGAATCTCTTGACATGAAGACATTAAAAGTAGGATATAGCAAAGCATTTGGCTATTTTATCGAAGCTAGCAGGATCCAAGCTTTAAAAATGCCTCTAACTTTTGAAAAAAGACAGACTCTTGTTAATGGAGAGCGTTTTATTTCCCCTGAACTGAAAGAATTCGAACATAAAATTCTTCATGCTGAAGAAAAAATGATCGAAATGGAAAAAGAGCTCTTCTTATCTCTTCGCGACGAGGTTTCTGGTTATATAAATAACATTCAAGAAGTTGCATCAAAAATTGCCCTCATTGATACACTCTACTCTCTAGCAGCAGTTGCAAGAGATAGAGGGTATCAAAAACCGGAGGTAAATGAGTCTGATGTAATTGAAATTAGAGCTGGAAGACACCCAATTTTAGAAACTTTTCTAAAAGGGGCAATGTTTATTCCGAATGACACCTACCTGTCAAGCTCTGAAAGAAGCATGTCTCTTATCACGGGACCGAATATGGCTGGAAAATCTACATTTATCAGGCAAGTTGCCCTAATTGTGATTATGGCCCAAATAGGCAGCTTTGTCCCAGCAAGTTTTGCAAAAATAGGAGTTGTAGACAAAGTTTTTAGCAGAATCGGCGCAAGCGATGACCTTGCACGAGGACAATCGACTTTTATGGTCGAAATGTCTGAAACGGCAAGCATCCTTCACACAGCAACAACTAAATCTCTTGTCATCTTAGATGAAATAGGACGAGGGACAAGCACTTATGATGGTATTGCAATCGCATCAGCTGTTGCCGAACACCTTTTAAAACTTGGAACAAAAACACTTTTTGCAACCCATTTTTGGGAGCTAACCAAACTCGAGACAGAGTATAAAACGGCAAAAAATTACAGAGTAGCTGTTGGAGAAAATGAAGATGGCATTATCTTTTTACATAAAATTTTAGAAGGGGGCGCTGATAAAAGTTATGGCATACAGGTTGCTAAATTAGCAGGTTTACCTCATGACGTGATCAAAAGAGCACAAAAACTTCTTACAGAGCTTGAAGATAAAAAATGGCAAAAGAAAAAAGCGATCCCTAAAGAGGAGCAATTCCTTTTATTTTCTGAAGCCCCACTTGATGATCTTCAAGCAAAAATTAAAGGGCTTGATCTGAATAAAACAACGCCTCTTGAAGCATTTCAATTTCTTCTAAAAATTCAACATGAACTCTGAAAAACTTCTCACATTTCCCCTAAAACCTGGCGTCTATTTGATGAAAAATCGGGAAGGGAAAATTCTCTACATCGGAAAAGCTAAAATTTTGCGAGAACGAATCAAACAATACTTTTCTAATCAAGATTCTAGAGCGATGATCCCTTTTTTAATAAGTCAGCTAGAAGAGATTGAGACGATTGTTACATTTACAGAAAAAGAAGCTCTTCTCTTAGAAAGGAATTTAATCAAAAAGCATCAGCCGAAATATAATATCCTCTTAAAAGATGATAAAACTTTTATTTCGCTAATGATTAATCACAAAAATAAATGGCCTAAAGTAAGCTTAGTCCGCTACAAAGAAAATCAAAAAGAGGATGCACTCTACTTTGGTCCCTACACAAGCGCACTTCATGCAAGAGTCATTTTTGAAACTTTAACAAAAATTTTTCCGTTAAGACAGTGCTCTGATAAAGAACTTAGCAGCAGAAAAAGACCTTGCCTTCTCTACTCAATCAAAAGATGCATTGCCCCGTGTGTTGGAAAATGCACCAAAGAAGAGTATGATGAAACTGTAGCCGAAAGCATTGGATTTCTTAAAGGGAAAACAAAACATGTCCTTTCAAATCTTAAAAAAAAGATGCAAGAGGCCTCAGATGCGTTGGAATTTGAAAAAGCGGGGGCTTACTTAAAAACTATCCAGCAAATACAATCGGTAACTGAAGCTAAAGAGTCTTCTGTTCAGCTAGATATTGATGAATGCGATGTAATTAATTTCATTCGAAAAGGACATTATACCCTACTAGTAAAACTTATTTATAGAGACGGTTTTTTAATAAATTCCGAACACTACGACTTTTCTTTAACCTTAGAAAGTGATGAAGAGCTTCTATCGTCATTTTTAATCCAACACTACAGCGTTGAAAAATCGCCAAAGGAAATTCTGTTACCAATTGAGATCCAAGACGGAAAAGATGTTTCTGAGCTAATTAATTCTAAAGTTGTTGCACCGCAAAAAGGGGATAAGAAAAAAGCTATTGATCTTGCATTTGAAAATGCAAAAGCAATCTATGAGCAAGAAAAACTCTCTCTTTCTTCAAAAGAGGAACTTCTCTTAGAACTTAAAGAAATCTTAAATCTTTCAAGATTTCCCTCACGTATCGAATGCTTTGACACCTCACATATTTCAGGATCTGATGCAGTGGCAAGCCTTTCAGCATTTACAAACGGAGAAAAAGATCCGAAAAAATCAAGAGTGTATAAAATTAAAACTGCCTCATCTGGAGATGATTATTCTGCTCTTGCAGAAGTAATTACAAGACGATTGACAAGGGGTTTATCTGATAATGATCTACCCGATCTAATTATCGTAGATGGTGGCAAGGGTCAGCTAAACAGAATTTTAGAAGTTTTTAAAGAGCTCGAAATAGTTTCAATAGATCTTATCGCCCTAACAAAAGAAGAGGCTCGTCACGATAAAGGGCTTACAAAAGAGCGTATATTTATTAGAGGAAAAAATGAGCCCATCTCTTTAAATCCCCACTCTTCTCTCCTTTTTTTCTTACAATCAATTAGAGACGAGGCCCATAGAAAAGCTATCACTTTCCATAGAAAAAAAAGAAGTGAACGCACAACTTTGAGCCTTCTTGATCAAATTCAAGGGATTGGCCCTTTAAAGAAAAAAGCGCTTCTTAAACAGTTTGGCAGTGTAAAAAGAATTTTTTCAGCAACTGAGAGTGAGCTTTTGAAAGTAGAGTGTTTAACAAAAAAAGATAGAGAAACTCTTATTTCTTTTTCTACTCAATTAAAGTAAGAATAAATTTTCCCTCGTAGCCGAGCTTATTTTTAAGTATGGCACCAAGTTCGTTTTGCACTTTTTCTAAAAAAAACGGAGATGTGTGATTTTTAGATGTTGTGACAATTTCAATCACCCCTTTTGAGCGAATAACTACATCTAAGTCTGCTTTTTCGGTCGGGAAAACCTCATTCCAGTAATTTTTGATGTAATCTTGAATAATATTTTTTTCAACAAGCACTTTCGATTGGCCCATAGCTATTTGATAATATCTTGGTTTATACATCGAGTAAAAACCAAAGAGCAACACAAGACCAAAAAAACCAATCGCAATACCTATAGAGAGTAAGAAATTTGGATAGGCAAGCAAAATATGAATAAAACTGTTTTGGAGATTTTTCATAAAGGAACCAAGAATTAGTAGCACGCCCCCAGAAACCAAAAGAAGCACTAATAATAAGTGTATTGCGGAAAAAACTCCCTCCTTAAAACTCTTCAGCATATTCATCCGCTAGTTTATCTATACCACCCTCTTCCTTTCTCTTTGACTTTCCAAGCAAATCCTCTAAGTTCCCCTCGGAAAGAATATTTTTAAATACTACGTGAACACAAGCTACGTGCAGTCCAGTCAATCTAGAAATTTCTTTTACAACTTTTGTTTGAATTTCTTCAGCTTTTTCTGGCAAAGAGATCCCATACAAAACATTCACATCTAATTTAATGCTAACCGAATGATTTTTAATATCTTGCTCTATATAGACCCCTTTAATTTTTTCTAGGCCCTCTCTCCCCAGTAAATTATCTATTAAAGTCCCTCCTGTCAAAGAAACCCCTTGAACATCCTCAAGACACTTTATCGTAATCGACTGAAACACACGACTTTCTATATCTCTAATAAAGATTGTATCTGGTAGATCAATCTCTTTTACATCCAGGTCGTCAAATTGGCTCATTGCCTCTCCTCTGTCTTAAAAAAACTTCAATTTTTTATCTAACTTCAGTATATTTTATTCACTTATATTACACAAATGGTTAGGATTCGATTAGGGGGAAAGTGGGTATGAATTATTCAAGTTTTGCAGTATTATTGTTTTGGACAACTATTGGTTGCCTAACCGCCTATCAAGCTAAGCTACGGGGTCGAAACCCTGTTATTTGGTTCTTTGTCGGGCTATTCTTTAGTCTTTTTGGCCTTCTCCTTCTTTTACTCCTGCCCTCAAAAGCCCCTGAAAAAAAGCAAGAAGACATCAAAGTTCCCGATATCAAAACAGCCCATAATGAATCGGCTGCCCTTTCAGACGATTCGATGTATGCAGGACCAAGCATGCCTAGAATCTCTAGAGATTCTACACTAGATTGGTATTACATCGATAATTCCTCTAAAGTGATCGGCCCTTTAAAGCTCTCAGAACTACGTAAAACTCTTCTTGAAAACAAGATGGATCAAAAAACTTATATATGGTGCGATGAATTTCTTGATTGGACCCTCATCTCCGACCTTCAAAATGGCGCCTTCCTCTTAGACCCTGACTTTCTTTAATCGATCTTAATTCGTTTTTTTTCATATACTGTCCTACACCAATAACTAACAACAGGACATTATATGAAAGTTTCTAATTTTCAATTACTAGCCCTTGCTTTTATACCGGGTGTGGCAGAGTCTAATAACGCACAAGCAATTGGGGCGGGAAATATGGCTTGGAACGGACTATTTATAGGTGTAATAAACAACAGAAACGCAAGCTACCTATCGGCTTGCTATTAGCGTAATTTCTGCTATTGGCGCACTTTTAATTACTCCCGCAACCTTCGGTACTGGAATGGTAGTAGGTTCTCTAGCAGTCGCAAGCGTTGTTTCAGGATTGGTGTGTATAGCATCTCTTTATGCGACATTCAAAGCAGTAATGCAAATCAAATCAGCATCACAATTATTAAATACAAATGCATAAATCTAACTAAAAAAGGGGTGAAATCACCCCTTTTCAGACTTCTAAGAATTTACCAAGAAGCTTTGACGATTCCTGGAATTAGGCCTTCGAGCGCTAATTCACGGAAGCAAAGTCTAGAAACTTTGAATTTTCTATAGTATCCTCTTGGACGACCAGTTAGCTGGCAACGATTACGGATACGGATAGGTGAAGAATTTTTTGGAAGCTTATCCATTTTAACGAGAGCTTCCGCTTTCTCTTCTTCAGAAGCTGTAAGGCTTCTAATAATTTTTTTGAGCTCTTGACGTTTTTCGTACTTTAGCTCTACTAATTTAGCTCTTTTCTTTTCTCTTTCAATTAATGATTTTCTAGCCATATATCTCTACTTTTTCTTTGCAGGACCAGCCTGTCTCTGTTTACGTGTAGGATCTTTTTTATTAATTACGTAGACCCGTCCTTTCCTTTTGACGATTCTGTCTCCCTTCAGAGGATCCGCTTTTACGGAAGATCTCACTTTCATCTAAATACTCCAGTACCTATGTGTAAATTGGAAATCTAGGCTATCAAAAGAGTGATTTATTGACAATTATATTTCTCCCCTTTATCCTCTTTCCTATAAATTTAAGCAAAAGAGATTGTCATGAAAAGAACATACCAACCAAGCAAACTAAAAAGACGTCGTACACATGGATTCCGAGCAAGAATGGCTACAAAAGCAGGGCGAGCAGTTCTCGCAAGAAGAAGAGCTAGAGGCCGCCACAAGCTTACCGTATCGGGCTAGATCTTTATCTAAAAACGATTTTACCCTTCTTAAAGTCAAAGGGACCAAAGTTTTCGGATCTTCTGTAAAATTTTGTTACATGTTTTGCCTATTTGAAGGGTTAGGGTTAGGAATTACCGCTTTTAAAAAAGGTGGTAACGCTGTTCAACGAAATTATTTTAAAAGATTAGTTAGAGAAGTTTTTAGGAAAATAGGGCACACTCTTCCGACAGGAATTAAAATTCAAGTGCTTCCCCACGCTCCACTCGAAAAAATTTCTTACCACACAATTTTAGAAGATGTTCAAAGGTCTCTATGCACGTCAATCCTGAACAAAAAAGAGCCATCGAAACAATTAAAGGACGGGTCCTTGTCTTAGCAGGAGCTGGCAGTGGAAAAACTTCTGTTCTTGTGCAAAGATGCATAAATCTTCTCTCTAATCACTTAGTTCCTCCAAGCGCCATTTTAGGTCTTACTTTTACAAATAAAGCAGCTGAAGAGATGCGGGCTCGGATTGCAAAATATGTAAGTCCTCAAGTTGCAAAAGAAGTTACCCTTTCGACATTTCACAGCTTTTGCTTTTGGGTTCTTAAGCAAGAAATCCATCATTTAGGCTACACCAACACATTCACAGTTTATGACGAAAAGGATCGAGAAAGGCTTCTTCTTACATTAGAAAAGCAGTTAAAAATTGAGCATGAAAAAGAGGATATTGAAGCAGAAGTTCTTATTTCTGAGTTTATGAAATCGTTGAAAGCATACAATGCTGTTGATTTTGAAGGACTTTTAACACTAACTTTGGAACTTTTTCAAAAAGTCCCCTCTCTTTTAGAAAAGTATCAAGATCGATTTAAATACATCATGATTGATGAGTACCAAGATACTAACGAAACCCAGTTTGCTCTTGCAGATCTGCTCGCAAGAAAATATGGCAACCTTTTTGTAGTAGGCGATGATGATCAATCTATCTATAGCTGGAGAGGGGCAAAAGTAAAACACATTTTAGAGTTCAACCATCATGCAATTGTGAAGCTTGAACAAAACTATCGAAGCACGAAAACGATTCTTGATGCGGCAAATGCTGTGATCCGAAATAACCAAGAGCGACATGAAAAAACACTTTGGAGCAGCTCTTTTGTAGGCGATCAAATCCATCTTTTCCACGCTCATAATGACAGAGAAGAGGCACACGCAGTGATTGATCGCATATTGCGACTAAGACATGAAAAAGGGCTTGCTTGGAAAGATTTTGCTATTCTCTATAGGTCCAACACTCTTTCAAGACCTTTTGAAATGGCTTTATTGCAAGCACCTTATAAAGATGGTGATAAATTTGTCAGAGGCATTCCTTACCGCGTTGTTCAAGGAATGGAATTTAATGAAAGAGCTGAGATTAAAGATGTGGTAGCCTACTTGAAAGTTCTTGTAAATCCAAAAGACCACACACCCCTTTTAAGGATTCTAAACTACCCTAAAAGAGGCATATCTATTCATGCGATTGAAATTCTCAACCAAATGAGCAAAACACTAAAACTTCCACTCTTTGAAGTTTTGCACCAAGCTGACAACTCATCACTTTCGCCACAAGCAAAAGCAGGAGTTCAAAACTTTATCAAACTTATGACTGAGGCAAAACAGGTTTTTGAGACAAAACCTCTCACAGAGGCGATGAAATGGTTTGTTGAAAAAATTCAAATCAAAGAGGCTTTAAAAGATGAGTTTAAATCTGAAAAAGCAATCGAATTTAAGTGGGAAAACATTCAAACCCTCATCTCAATGACAGAAAATGAAGAGAATCTCTCGCTGCACGATTTTTTAAGCATGAATGCTTTAGACGGGTTAAAATACAACAAGAAAGAGAGAAGCCAAGACAGAGTCAATCTACTTACTTTTCATAGCGCTAAAGGACTTGAATTCACCGCCTGCTTTCTTGTAGCAATTGAAGATCGGTATCTCCCCCACGAGAAAAGCCTTCTGGAAGGCAATCTCGAAGAAGAAAGACGTCTATTTTATGTTGCAATTACAAGAGCTAAAAAATACCTCACAATCAGCATGGCAAAAAATAGAACAGTTCACGGAAAAGAAAAACCAACAAACCCGTCAAGATTCCTTTTTGAACTACCAAAAGAACTTATTTTAGTAGAACACTCAGATAGACCCCTCTCTTTTCTTCATTAAAACTCGATTTGCTAGCTATACTTCTTTTTTCCAAGATCTAAGGGCAAGGTTAAAACGGGAACATCATCTTCTGAAGCGAATAAATCTCCTACATCAATCTCCTCTTCATTCGAAAAAGAGGGATTTTCTAAATAAGTGAAAAAAGGAGAAACTGTAACTTGCAATTTCTCACTAAACCGAGCAAATTCTATGATGCTCGGAATAGTTGCTGAAATAAATATGTAATTAACCAAACCCCAGACTCTTACTGCTAAATTTCTAACCTCTAAAAAAACCTCAGCGTCACTTAAAGGTTCAACATCGTATGAAAAGCTTTTTACATCCAATTGAATTAGCTTCTCCATTGAGGATTGAAACTCAAGATGAACCACAGGAGCACGAAACACTCTTTTCGAAGATGTAATCATGTCCGGATTAAGTAACATTCCTATAGCGCCTATATATTTTTCCAAAACAGATAAAAAAAGGTGAGGGGCAGTTTCTGCAAAGCTTGCAAACTCTCTATCATGGCAGCACCTTAAGTATAAAGCTGGTAAATAGAAAGAAGAGATAACCGCTAGATCTTGTGGCAGAGGGGGAAGCCCCTCCCTCACTAAGGCATTTAAAAGAGATTGACTTCCACTTACAACATTCATATAACACCTCTATTTTTAATAAATTAAAATTAAAAAGGAGGCATTATATAAAATCAGGTTTTAAAAAACAGGAAAGATTCGATTAGACAGCCTATATTCCCCTAAGCTAATTACTTGGCTTAGGCCCTATTAAAGAAAAAAACTTTTCAC